>JAZQVO010000044.1:0-1202 GCA_045631905.1 Bacteroidaceae bacterium | reverse complement strand
GAGCCGAGCAAGAGGTATGTGTATAGGTTGTAGTTCCACGATGTCTTGACATATCCCATGGCATCGCCCACGGCGATAGAAAGGTCGGCAGTCGATGGTATGGGTTTGCCGTCCTCTCGCTCGATGTCGAGTGTTATTTTTTCGTATGGTCCTATGTTTAGTTCGCTCAACGGCTCTCCGTTGCTCTTTACCACGAGCTTTGCCGTGCTTTTGTCGCTCTTTTGCACGGTGTCGTGTGTCACAAAGAGGCAACGCTCGGCAAGAGGTGTCTCGCCGCAGAATACGATGGCTTTGTTCACTCCCTCGGGTAGCTCTTCGTTGCCGATGGTGAAGGTCTTGCTTTTTTCGTTTGCAGGTATTTTTTTGTAGAATCCGAGTGCTCCTCGGTACATTATTCCGAAGGCTATCTCCTCGTTCTCTTCTCTGTTGCTCTGCACCGTGAAGTTTATCTCCCCTCTCTCCTCTTTTGCGTGCAGTGTCACGCCGTATGGCTCAACCTCGGGTAGCTCAAATTTAAATTCTTTGCGCTTGCCCTTTTTGTTCTGGGCAGTGACCTTTGCTGTATATTTTACCCCCGTTTGTGGTGTGATGGTGAAAGTTCCCTTGCCGTAGTGTGTGGGCCTTGTTTTTGCGATGGGTGCGTTGTTGGCAAGTATAGTTATCTCTTCGTTTGCAAAATCGCCCTCCAAGCCTCTTAGCTCATATGCCACGTTGCTTGTGAGCCCTGCCACGAGGAGTCCTCCCTCGGGGTAGAATTTAAGGTCGGCTTCGGGTAGTTCTTCGCTTATCCACTCTCCGTTGTGTTGGAACCCTCTCTTTCTGTCGAGCATGTTCTTGAAGTCCCAGTTATCTCCGTTCACTTTGTCGAAGACGGGGAACACCCTGCTGAAAACGGCCTCTTCTCCCCAGTTGAGCATGTATCGTGTGTATGCTCTCACCTCGTAGTATCCCGATAGCAATAGTGGGTTGAGCTCAAACTCGCCGTTACAACAGCCGTTGTCGTCAATCTTATACTTTTTTGTCTCCACCACATACCCCTCGGGTGCCACAAGTTCCACATACATCACCTTGCTCGGTGTGGTCACCCTGTCGTTTGTTCCATAGCTCACATATGCCTTGAACCACATGGTCTCTCCCAGGTAGTATGCGCTGTTGTCGAAGTGCATGAAGATGCGCTCCTGTTGCATGGTGTGTCCCACTTG
>JAZQVO010000043.1:0-27356 GCA_045631905.1 Bacteroidaceae bacterium | reverse complement strand
GGCTAGGACACATGCCTCTCACGCATGGAACACGGGTTCGATTCCCGTAGGCGCTACAAAACGCGGAAATAGCTCAGTTGGTAGAGCACAACCTTGCCCGTTGATAAAAAGGTTTCCAACCTTGGCAAGGGGGAGCAAAACAAAGAGAAAATTTCCAAAAAACGCGGAAATAGCTCAGTTGGTAGAGCACAACCTTGCCAAGGTTGGGGTCGCGAGTTCGAGCCTCGTTTTCCGCTCTTTTAATAGCGCGCCCGATGCGTGTACTTAGCCCAGGTGGCGGAATGGTAGACGCGCTCGTTTCAGGTGCGAGTGTTGAGAGACGTGCAGGTTCGAGTCCTGTTCTGGGCACCGGCGCTGCGCTGAATAGATTTAGATGAATGGAGAAGTGGCGGAATTGGTAGACGCGCTACTTTGAGGGGGTAGTGACCGTTGGGTCGTGTGAGTTCGAGTCTCATCTTCTTCACTCATAATAAATGCTTTTCATGTTTCAACTACTGCGAAGATAGCTCAATTGGTAGAGCACAACCTTGCCCGTTGATAAAAAGGTTTCCAACCTTGGCAAGGGAGAGCAAAACAACGAGAAAACTTCCAAAAACGCGGAAATAGCTCAGTTGGTAGAGCACAACCTTGCCAAGGTTGGGGTCGCGAGTTCGAGCCTCGTTTTCCGCTCCAATAGTTCAAAACAAAAAGGACAAAGTAATGCAAACCTCTTTGAAACGCTGTTTCAGAGAGGTTTTCTCGTTTTTGTTCCGTAAGTGTTTGCTATGTACACCGTTTCACCCACCCACAAACCCCACAAATAATTCCCCGAAATCTCAGACCCAGAAAATATACTAATTGCATACACATATAACCCTGCCTTTTGAGGACTTTGCAAAGAAATTATTACCTTTGCAACCCTTTATCAAAAAATTACAACTATGAGAGAGATAAATCCCCAAGAGACATCGCGTGCCTCTGCATTTGAGATGTGGATGAGTTCGCCGATGCCGATGGTAACTTTGACAAAGACATTCGACATTACTCATATCTACAAGATCGGCAAGAAGAATGGGCTAAAACTAAATATGCTGTTGTGTTGGTGTATTTGCAAAGCCGCAAGTCAAGTAGCAGAGTTCTATACTTTACCAATAGATGGTAAATTATTTTGTTTTGACAAACTCGCTGTCAATGTTATTGTCCCCAACGCTAAGGGCGGTATAAATTCGTGCGACATACCTTACACTGAAAATTTAGAGCAGTTCTACAAAGATTACGTAACTCGCACAAACAGTGTTGCAAAGAGTTGTCAAAGTATCTTCGAAAAGGAGTATATGGTTGTTGGAACATCGGCTATGATTGCAACAGAACTTGATTGTATTGTTAATCAATACACTGATAAGTTTCTCAATCCTATGGTAATGTGGGGTAAATACAGAAAGAGCTGGTTTAAGAAAACATTGCCCATCTCGTTTCAATTCCACCATGTCCAAATGGACGGTGCCCACGCAGCTAAATTTCTTGAAACCTTGCAACGAGAGATTGAAGGGTTGAGGGCGTAGCTGATTTTGCAAAATCTGAACGCACGGTAGAGCTTGTAGGCTTTGTATCCTGTCACTCAAAACTCGTCAATTAAAAGGAGTCAAGGAGAATTATCTCTTGGCAAACAGATTTGTCCCCTATCAGAAAATTTGCTCAAACAAGTTTGGCATTTCTGAGGTTTGCACTAAATTTGTCATTCCAAAATAGAGGTACAAGGCGAAAAAGGCATAGAAAATCACCAACTTACTCAGTCTCAAATACTTGCGTACTGAGTAACTGTACCCTTTTAGGGTGTTAAATAATTGATACTCAATCAACTACCTCCTTTGCATAGGCGAGTAGTTAATAAACAGTTTATATGAATAGGACTATTAATCATTTAAGAACGCTCATGAGCATTTCGGTCAATGCTAACAAAGACGAAATAAAGGAAGCATTTGATTCCATTGCTGAATATCTTAAAGATTATTGTGTTATAAAAGCAAAGGACGAGAAATATCGTATTCTTGATTTTGAGTTCTATTTTTTCAATCAAGAACACCCTGATATCACTACTCATCCTAGAAATTCCGAGGCATTATGTTGGTATATCAACGATTTTGGCGGGATTGACTTAAACTTCAAAAGTGAAATAGAACCAGCAGCTCCTTTTGAAAAGAAAGGCATTAAGACCTATTCTTACAAATATAAACTTTCAAAAGATTCGTATTTCGGGGGTATTTTAATTAGGCAAATCCAAAGACTATCTGATGAAGTTGTATTTGATGGGCCACTTAAAGTTGCTGAACTTTTTCGCACATTTAATGCTAACCATCAGTTGGAGGAGATTCCTATTCTTATCATAGACCCCGAATCACTAAAAAAAATAGAATTCTCAACTCGCCAAAGACACAATCTTTTAGGAAGCCATAAAAAAAGTGAAAAGAAAGTAAGCTATAACCTACAATCGTGCTTTGAAGAAGTGGAAGAGTCTGTAAAAAAAGAGAACTTGATAAAGTTCTTAGAAGAATCTGAGGGGCAACCATATAGATATTGTTGGAATCCTAAGGTAAAGTAGTATCGTTTGCTTTTGACGAGATAGAATCACTCATAATATTCCAAGTACAACAATTTAATGCACCGCCTTCCTTGACAACACTTTCATAATTGGAAACGGGGTGGCATTCGCATTCGGGGAACGATTCGGCTATTTGACAGTAGGCAATTTCATCGTTTTTTTCGCCTAACATAGGAATGAAAATGTGCTTACCTACATGCAAGAAGTTGAGGTAAGACCAGCTTTTGTTCGTGAAAGTTCCATAGTGTAGCTCATTAACACAAAAGTGACGATCAAGAATACTCAACAATTTCTTTTGTAACGATTTGTCAAAGTCGCAATAATTGTTGATAAGCACATTCCCGTCTCCCATATAACGCACCATACCATCGGCATGTCCATATTCTTCGTATCTATCCCAAGGAATTAGCACTATTTCGGCCTCAAGCAAGTTGCTAAGAGTGTCAATAAGCGTTGTAGGGTTGATATGTGCATTCTCCAAAAATATTTTATCGGTCATTATCACCTTATCTCCACAACTGATGATATTTCCACCATCGACAACTATATCCGAATTAACCACCTTAATGTCAAGACCGGAAAGCATCATCGAGGTGTCAGGCTTGTATTCCGGATAATTCTGCAAATAGTCAGGATTATAATTAAACCTTACAAACTTATCCTTATTCACTTGTACAGGCATGTAGTCACGCGCCCAAATGTGCAAAGGTGACTCTGAATATGGCAACTGCTCCCACTCCACATTTTGATTATAAAGAGACGTAACAAGGGAATACGCTGCATAAGAATATGGAATAGATGATAGTCCTTTTGCAATAAAGACTCTGTTGGTCTCGTAATTTGTAATCATTTTCGTCATTATTAAGTTTGCATGCTAAGGTCAATAAAATTCTTCTAAAAGGAGAATCTTTTTTGTTAAATCGAGGTTAAAAATTTTGCAATACTTATTTTAAGAATGATTACAAATAAAACTAAATGAAGAAATTGCAATTTTTCAAACTTATTCTTAATTATAATTTGTAGGTTTAAATAATTTTATTACCTTTGTATAAGTAATTACTGCGCAGAAGTTTAAGGAGGATAGAGTGTGGTGTTTTTCATACCCTGGAAACGGTCAAAACTGTTACTTCGGGGCTCGAAAGTAAACCTAAAAAATCGCAAGATTTTTACACTCAAAAAGTAAGGAAAATCGGGTTTAACTCTCGTTTTCCGCTCTTTGAACAGCCTTTTGGCTGTTTTTTTATTACAGCTTCAAACTCGTTCTGAGTGTAGCATTATTTGTTTTAGATGAATGGAGAAGTGGCGGAATTGGTAGACGCGCTACTTTGAGGGGGTAGTGACCGTTGGGTCGTGTGAGTTCGAGTCTCATCTTCTTCACTCATAATAAATGCAAATTAAAAACTAGACAGCTAAATATTTTCAGCTCTTTTATCTTGAATGTCAGTCGGTCTGTATTTGCATTATTGTATTATCTTTGCTTTTGCTTAAAAAACGTTTGGATATGTCCTATCATGGAGAGGCACGTTTTATGTGCTATCTCTCGGTGTTGTTTAAAATGTGTTTTTGCAAAATATAAGTTGGTTATTTAATGAGAAGGGTTTTTGTTACCGGGGCGGCTCATGGCATAGGTCGTTCCATAGTGGAGGCTTTTGTAAAGGAGGGCGACAGAGTGGCTTTCTGTGATATTGACGAGAGATGTGGCTTGGAGGTTGCGGCTGCGACAGGTGCTCGTTTTTATGCTATCGATGTTTGTGATAAAATTGCGTTAGAGGGTGCAGTGCAGGCTCTGCTCGATGAGTGGGGCGACCTTGATGTTATTGTGAATAATGTGGGTGTGGGCGGTTTTGAACCTATTACATCTACCACGGTCGAGCACTTTGAAACGGTTTTGAACACTAACCTGCGCTCTTCTTTTATTACATCGCGCATGCTGGCCATGCATCGCGAGAAGATGGGTGCAAAAAAATGTTATGGTCGCATCGTTAATCTATGTTCTACACGTTATTTGCAGAGTGAGGCCGGCACCGAGGCTTATTCGGCATCAAAAGGTGGTATATGGTCTTTGACGCATGCTTTGGCTGTGTCGTTGGCTCCGTATCATATTACTGTTAATTGTATTGCGCCGGGGTGGATAAGCGTGAATGAGGGGGAGGTGATTACTCCCGAAGAGCATGCTTTTCACCTTTCGGGGAGGGTTGGTCGTGCCGAGGATGTTGCGCGAACATGTATGTTCTTGTGTGACGAAAAAAACGATTTTATAAACGGTCAGTGCATAACTGTCGATGGTGGTGTGACAAAGAAAATGATTTACCCCGAGGTGTAGTGCCTATTTGCTCTCCCAGAAGCTGATATACTGCTGTGCAACCCTTTGAGGTGTGTGGTAGCGTTCAATGATAGCGAGGCTCTCTTTCTGCATCAGGGGGAGCCTTTCTTTGTTCTCTATGAGCTGTTTTAGCTTGTTGTACACGTCTTCTTCGCTTGGTATTACGTTTACCATGGGGCGAAGCTCTTTTTCTCCTAAAATGTTGTAGCACTCTTCCTCGGCTCCTCCCACAACAACTTTCCCTTTTGACATCGCCAGCAGTGCATTCATGGCGGGGGAGTATCCGTATAGTTGGTCGAGCAACACATGACACCCCTCTATCATCTCTTTGTATAGGTCGAAGGGCACGTTTTCGGCTTTCAGTATTTCGCAGTCGTGGGGGTAATCGCGAGCTATGCGTTCGAGTGCCGACAGCATTATGTCGGTTCCTTTGTATGCGTTGCGCTCTTTGTTTATGCCGATGAAAAATTTTATCTTTTCCTTGCCGTCGTGCAGGCTTTTTATCTCTTGTGGCTCGACGGGGAAGGGTATGTATGTGAGTTTGTCGCCGTGTTCGGCTTTGTAGACGGCGTAGTATTCGTAGAGCCCGGCTATTATACCGTTGCAATCGTGGGCTATATATTTGTTTAGTTCGGCTTTCGGTGTGTCGGTCCAGTCGTTTTTTTGTGCATCGGTGAAGCTGTTGCTCACTGCTCTCTCCCCTATGTTAAAGTCGGAATATCTGAATAGAAATGGTGTGGCGGTGCACCCTTTTACCCAGTATGTGTCCATGCCGAAGGCTCCCATGAATATCTTTTTGTTGTGTCGGCGCAGGTACTTGTATATGGGTTTTATCTTCTCTGCTTTAAGTTCGAGGAACATGGGGTTTATTATCTGCACAACGTCGTAACCGCGAAATTTGGGTAGGTGCAGGAGTGTCTTTGTAAGTAGTTTTATTCCTCCGAGAGGGCCTTTCTCGCGTGTCAGCGATATGTCGCGCTTGTAGTTTTTCCAGAAGTCGCCGTTGCTTGCCACACACACTTTGTGCCCCAAAGAGCGCAACCCTTCGGCAAGTGTCCAGTGTACGTTACTGTATTCTCCTATAAGCAGTATCTTCATTATCTCTTGGTGGGTATTATATGACGTAGTATGGTTATGCCTGTTGTGTTGTTGGCAAGTTTTTTGAATATGTTGAATTTTATGCCGTAATCTCCTTCTATGGGGTAGAGTGCTAATGGTGCGAGCCGGTCTTGGCACATCGCGTATGTCTCTTTCGCGCTTTTGCCGGCATATATGTAATTTATGATGGCATCTACTGCAAGTGTCGTTAGTTTTCTTTGTAGTGCTTTTTTTTGTACGTTGTTGTTCTGCTTGTCTGTCTCTTTTTTGAATTTGACAAGCTTTTCAAGCACGGTTATTCGGTCGCACAGCCTTTTTTCTCTCATCTCGGCCGATTTGGCTGTTATTGTAGAGTTTTCTCTTATGCAGTAGTTGTATATTGGGGCATTGCTCTCTATCAAGGTCTTTGCGTGGTAATGTAGTTTGGTGCTGAACTCCTCGTCCTCGTGGTATATGTCGGGTGTGAATAAAATATCCTTCTTTCTGAGTAGCTCTGTTTTTACAAAGTAGCAACAAACAGTTGCCGGCAGGTTATTTTGTTCCATGTACACAGCACCGCTTATGGTGTTGCCGTATTTTATTTTTTGCAATTTTTTTTTCTTATCGGTGCTTTGCCCTTTGCACACTCTGTAAGAAAAGCGCAGAATGTCGGGGTTCTCTCGTTGCAGTATTGCAATACATTGCTCCATGGCGTTGTTGCATTGCAAAGTGTCGTCGGCGTCAATAAATTGTATGTATGTTCCTTGTGCTATGCTTATACCTGTGTTGCGGGCTGCACCCTGGCAATGATGTTCGCCGGTTATGAGTTTTATGTTGCTTGTGCTGTATATTTCGTTTATCCACATAGGTGGGGTGTCCGACCCATCATCTACCACTATAATCTCATAGCAATCTGTTGGCAGTTCTGTTGCCAAAATGCTGTCGATGCATCTTTTTAAAAGAGCTTGTGGCAGGTTGTAGTGGGGTATTATTATTGAAAGAAACATACGCTTTCAAGGGGTTAGCATAGCTTGCGACGTACAAGTGCGTTTATGCGACAGTGAATGGGTGCGCCAAATAGTGCAAGTGTCATGAATTTGAGTTTTTGGCGCATGGGAATCTCCATGTGATAGAGGGTTTTTATGTCTATCTTCTCGTTGTTTAGCATGTCGATGGCTTTTGTATATAGCTTTTTGTCGCCATCGCTGCAACGCAACAGGTCGGTAAGCCTGTCGCAACATATGAGAAGCATCTCGTTGGCCTCTTGTTCCATCTTGTATTCTTTTTTTACCTTTTTATAAAGGTTTACGAAGTTGCGGTAAAGGAAGAACCTTGTTTGGGCCGAGTAGCTGTTCGATATGCTCTCTTTACGGTCGATGTAGTAGTAGAAACCGCAGTCGGAATAGTATACGCATTCGCTTGTTCCGTAAAGCATGGGGGCTATGTAAAGGTCTTCAAAAACCTCGCCCTCGGGAAAACGAACGAAGGTGAAGAGGTCGGAACGGAAGATTTTGTTACATGCGTATGAGTGGTTGTATCCTTTTCTTTTTATCCAGTCGATAAAAATATTGTTGTTGCCTGTTACTTTTTCGGGCTTGAAGGATATTATTTCGCTTTGGGGCGATTCGTAGTGTATGTTTACGGGGTATTCTATGATGTCGATGTCGGGGTTGGCAAGCAGAATGCGCATGTTGTAGTAGTAGGTGCCCGATGCCACAATATCGTCGGCATCGACAAATGTGATGTACTCTCCTTGTGCAACCGCAATGCCAGCGTTACGGGCCGACGACAGACCGCCGTTTTTTTTGTGTATAACCTTCACTTTGTCGCACTCTTGTGCATAGCGGTCGCAAACGGTACCGCTGCCATCGGGCGAGCCATCGTCTACAAGTATAAGTTCGTAGTCGGTATACGTCTGTTGCAGTATGCTCTCTATGCAGTTTTGCAGGTAGCGTCTTGCCTTATATACCGGAACTATTATACTTAATTTCATTTATTGCCTTTTGTTTTTATTCTCTTGCGAAGATACTACAAGATGATGGTTTTTGCAAAAATATGTTTGTTTATTTTAAGGTGTTTTTGCTCGTTTGTTCGTATCTTAGCAACGAATTTACGATTGATGAGAAAAAGTTTTTTTATTACATGTTTTTTGTGGTTGGCGATGGCTCTTGCTTTGTTTGCGCAGAGTGGTATGCCGGCTTTTGATGTTCCTTTTAAGTTTCCTCTTTTTTTGAGCGGAAACTTTGCCGAGGTACGCAGTAATCACTTTCATGCCGGGCTCGATTTTAAAACCCAGGGTGTGTCGGGCAAGCCTATATATGTTATATCCGATGGCTCGATTGTGCGTGTCAAGGTCTCTCCCGGGGGGTATGGGCGTGCTCTTTATGTTTTGCACGATAATGGTTATATGACTGTTTATGGGCATTTGAGCCGTTTCCCTGAGGTGATTGATGCCGAGGTGCGTGCGAAGCAGTATGCCGATGAGGTTTTTGCCGTGGATATCTCTTTCCCGGCCGGTAAGTACAGGGTAAAAAGGGGCGATATTCTTGCCCGTGCCGGTAATACGGGTTATTCTTTCGGTCCTCATCTCCATTTTGAGGTGCGTTTGGCCGATGGCGAGGGGTTATATAATCCTATGGCTCTTTACAAGAAAAATGTTACCGACACGCGTCCTCCCGTGGCGCATGCCATAGCTCTTTATCCTCGCGAGGGTAGGGGTGTGGTTGCTAATACAACCAGTAATGTGGTGTGCAAAGTGCAGAACGGTTCTTTGCCCGACACGCTTACGGTGTGGGGGCATGTGGGCTTTGGTGTGAGGGCGACGGACTACATGGACGGCACGCAAAACAAATATGGTGTCTACGAGGCAGAGCTGTATGTCGATGATTCTTTGCGTTTTTCGTCGCGCATGGATAATTTCTCCTACTCCGAAAACCGTCTTATAAACGCTTGGGTCGATTATGAGCTATATGTGTTGGGGAAGGGCGACTTTTTGCGCTCGTTTCTGTTGCCGAACAACCCGTTGAGAATGTTGCAGGCCGACGATGCCGGCGGTTGGGTTAATTTCGACGAAGAGAGGCTCTACAAGGTGGAGTATCGTCTGCGCGATTATCATGGCAACACAGCTGTGTATAATTTTTTTGTCGAGGGTAGGGCCTGTGATATTCCGGTAGCAGGTGAGAAGAGAATAAAATGGTACCTCGATAATCGCATCTTTGCCGACGGTCTGACGCTCGAAATTCCGCGTGGTGCGCTTTTCGAGAGTGTGAACCTTGATGTGCAGGTGGAGTACGATAGTATATCGCCTATCTATAAAATAGGTGGTGAGTATTATCCTCTGTGGCACAAGGCCCACCTCACCATCGACGTGCCACAGGCGATGCGTTCCCTTGCCGATAAATGCTATATTAAGCGTGTGGCGGGTAAAAAATCCTATTATGCGGGTGGAGTTGTGGAAGATGGTGCTATTTTTGCCGATATTTATAACCTTGGCACTTATACGGTGGCTGTTGATACCGTAGGGCCACGCCTGAAAGCGTTGAACGAGAAGCAGTGGCCGGTAAAAGGGCGCATACGCTTTACTCTTACCGACAAAGAGAGTGCTATCGCTTCGTTCAAAGGTTATATCGATGATAAGTTTGTGCTTTTTGAGTATAGCAGTAAAACCGGTGAGCTTGTGTGCGATGCAAAGCGCGAAGGCGTAAAGGCCGGCAAGCATCAATTAAAGGTTGTTGCAACCGATGACCTTGGGAATATTACCGTGGTGGAAAAAACATTAAATATAAGATAATATGAAAAATAGATTAATTGCGTTTTTTGTCTTTCTGGCATCGTTTGCGGTGGCAGAGGCATGTACAAATTTCCTGGTGGGCAAGAAGGCTTCGGCCGATGGCTCTGTGTTTGTGACTTATAGTGCCGATAGCTTTGGCATGAACGGCTATCTTGCACATTATCCGGCGTCGGTAAACGCGCCCGGTACCATGCGTGCTGTGTACGACTGGGATTCAGGTCGTTTCCTTGGCGAGATACCCGAGGCTCCCGTTACATACAATGTCATAGGTAACATAAACGAGTATCAGGTAACTATTGCCGAGACAACCTTCGGCGGTCGTCACGAGCTTGTTGATACCACAGGTATAATAGATTATGGTTCTCTCATGTATATCGCTTTGCAACGCTCAAAAACAGCACGTGAGGCCATAGAGGTTATGACAACCCTGACACAGGAGTATGGCTATTATAGCGAGGGCGAGAGCTTCTCCATAGCCGACCCCAACGAGGTGTGGGTGCTCGAGATGATAGGTAAGGGTAGCGAGAAGGGTACCGTGTGGGTGGCTGTGCGCATACCCGACGATTGTATCTCGGCCCACGCCAACCAGTCGCGTATACACAAGTTCGACATGAAGGACAAGGAGAATGTTCTGTACTCGAAAGATGTTATAAAATTTGCTCGTAAAAAGGGATATTTCAGCGGTAAAGACGAGGATTTTAGTTTTGCGATGGCCTATTGCCCGCCCGATTTTGGTGGTTTGCGCTGGTGCGACGCTCGTGCATGGTCCTTCTTTAATATGTATGCCGATGCCGATATGAACGAGTATCTGCCTTGGGCATCGGGCGATGCAACCGCCACCCCCATGCCTCTCTATTTTAAGCCTAAAAAGAGACTCACCTTGCAGGATATGCAAACTGCTATGCGTGACCACTTCGAGGGTACTCCCTTCGATGTATCTTCGGGTGTGGGAGCAGGTATTTACAGCATGCCTTACCGTCTTTCGCCTCTCACCTTCGAGTATGAGGGTAAAGAGTATTTTAATGAACGCCCTGTTTCCACCTTCCAGTCGGCCTTCACATTTGTGTCGCAGATGCGCTCTTTCATGCCACGTGAGGTGGGTGGTGTGTTGTGGTTTGGTTGCGACGATGCCAACATGATAGTTTATACTCCTGTGTACTGCTGTCTCGACAAGGTTCCTGCCTGCTATTCGGCCGAAAATGCCGACCCTGTAACCTTCTCTTGGGACTCTTCCTTCTGGGTGTTTAATTGGGTTTCGAATATGATTTATCCCAAATACTCTCTTGTTGAGAAGGATTTGCGTCGTGTGCAGTCGGAGCTTGAAGGTGGCATCTTTGAGCGTAGCAAGGCGGTTGAGGCTGAGGTTGTTGAGATGTTGAAACAGTCACCCCGATATGCGCTTGCCACCATAAAGGATTTTTCGTGCAACAGTGCCGAGGAGGCTCTGCGAGAGTGGAAGAAATTTGGCGAGTATATAATAGTGAAATATAACGATTTTGTTGTTAAGCCCGAAGTTGATGGCAGGTTTAAGCGTACAGCTACCGGTATTGCTGTCCCTCCTGTGCGTCCCGGCTACTCCGATGCGTTGAAAAAGGCTATTATTGAAGAAAATGGCGATAAATATCTCTATCCTCTTTCAAAGTAAATAATAATTTATATCTTTGCCTTTGACTACTTAAAAAAAAGAAAAAGTTATTTGTTGTATATATGTAAACTAAAATATTAACGATTATGGATTTGGAACTTATTAAAATGGTAACGGACAAAGCTACAGAGTGGCTTTCTCCTGCGTATGACGAAGAGACTCGCAAAGAGGTTCAAGCTATGCTCGACAACGAGGATAAGACTCCCCTTATCGATGCTTTCTATCGTGAATTAGAGTTCGGTACAGGTGGTTTGCGCGGTATTATGGGTGCAGGTAGCAATCGTATGAATATTTATACCGTAGGAAAAGCAACACAGGGACTTGCCAACTATTTGAACGAGTGTTTCAAAGATATGGAGCAAATTTCTGTTGTGGTGGGCCACGATTGCCGTAACAACAGCCGTCTGTTTGCCGAAATTACAGCAAACATCTTCTCGGCCAACGGTATAAAGGTTTATCTCTTCGAGGATTTGCGCCCCACACCCGAGGTGTCGTTTGCAATACGTTACTTGGGCTGTCAGAGTGGTGTGAACATTACAGCAAGCCACAACCCCAAAGAGTACAACGGTTACAAAGCTTATTGGGACGATGGCGCACAGATGCTCTCTCCCCACGATGTTAAGACCATCGAATATGTAGAGAAGGTTAAGGTTGAGGAGATTAAGTTCACAGGTAACCCCGCTCTCATCGAAATTATCGGTGAGGAGGTAGATAACGCCTATTTGGAGCGTGTTCAAACACTCTCTATTGACCCCGAGGTTATTAAGAAACATAAGGATTTGAAGATTGTGTATACTCCTATCCACGGTTGCGGTCGCGTGCTTATCCCCGCGTCGTTGCGTCGTTGGGGCTTCGAAAATATACACTGTGTCGAGGAGCAGATGGTTAAAGACGGCAACTTCCCCACAGTTGTGTCGCCCAACCCCGAGAACCCCGAGGCTATGACCATGGCTATCAACCTTGCAAAAGAGATTGATGCCGACCTCGTTATGGCTTCCGACCCCGATGCCGACCGCTTGGCAATAGCTTGCAAGAACGACAAAAGCGAGTGGGTTATTGTAAACGGTAACCAAACATGTATGATTTTCCTCTATTACATCATCACTCAATATACAAAGTTGGGCAAGATGACCGGTAAGGAGTTTGTTGTTAAAACAATCGTTACCACAGAGGTTATCAAGAATATTGCCGAGAAGAATAACATTAAGATGTTCGACTGCTACACCGGCTTTAAATGGATAGCAAAGGTTATCCGTGACAACGAGGGTAAGATGGTATACATCGGCGGTGGCGAGGAGAGCTTTGGTTTCTTGGCCGAGGACTTTTGTCGCGACAAAGACTCTGTGTCGGCTTGTAGCCTCATAGCCGAGGTGGCTGCTTGGGCAAAAGAGAACGGCAAGAGCCTTTACGAGATGCTCATGGATATATATGTTGAGTATGGTTTCTCAAAAGAGGTTACAGTGAATGTTGTTAAGCCCGGTAAGAGCGGTGCCGACGAGATACGTCAGATGATGGAGAACTTCCGTGCCAACCCCCTCAAAGAGATGGCAGGCGAGAAGGTTGTATGCTACAAGGACTTCAAGGCTTTGAAGGCTGTTGATGGCGATGGTAATGTAACCGACCTCGATATGCCCGAAACATCAAATGTTTTGCAGTACTTCACCGAGAGCGGTAACAAGGTGTCTGTACGTCCTTCGGGAACAGAGCCTAAGATTAAGTTCTACATGGAGGCTAAGGCTTCTATGCCCACACGTAACGACTATCTTGCTGCATGCGAGAAGGCCGATGCTATTATCGAGGCTATGAAGGCTGCCATGGGTATTTGATGTTATAAGTACCAAATAAAAAACACCGCCTGTTAGCAGGCGGTGTTTTTTATTTGGTGGCAGGTGTGTTGTAATGTGTTTGTTATGCTTTTAAGAAGGACCACTTGTGAGGATAATACTTATATAGAAGCTATCGTAAATTACAACACTAGGGGATACATCAAAGCGGTCGGCTGATATCAGCCGACCGCTTTGATGTTAGAGTTTTACTTTATCTCCGATTCCTCTTTCATATCAACCTCCTTGCCCTCTTTGTCGAAAAAGTGGTATTCAAGGTATGCAAGTTTTTGGTTTGGTATGACACGGATTCCTAAACTGTACTTTAATTGCCATTTACGGTAAATAGATAGCAGGCCTTTTTTAAGGTAGGCAGCCACATAGGGGTGCACGTGCAGTTTGAATCTCTTTAACCCTGCTGTCTTTACCAATGTCTCTATTTTACTCTCCAATGTGTCGGTAAACAGTACCGACGGCTGTATTTTCCCTTTTCCGAAGCATACGGGGCAGTTTTCTTCAACCTGCATGTCTATTGCGGGGCGCACACGTTGGCGTGTTATCTGCATGAGACCGAATTTGCTCAATGGCAAAATGTTGTGTTTGGCTCGGTCGCGGCTCATGTTCTCGCTCATTCTGTCGTAGAGTGCCTGACGGTGCTCTGCCTTGTCCATGTCGATAAAATCGACTACTATTATTCCGCCCATATCGCGCAGACGCAGTTGGCGTGCAAGCTCGTCGGCTGCTCCGAGGTTTACCTCCAAGGCGTTTTCTTCTTGTGTGGCGGCTTTGTTACGTGCTCTGTTGCCACTGTTCACGTCTACAACATGTAGTGCCTCGGTGTGCTCAATTACCAGGTATGCTCCTCCTTTGAACGATACTATCCTGCCGAACGAGGATTTTATCTGTTTGGTTATTCCAAAGTGGTCGAATATGGGTTGCTCGCCTCGGTAGAGTTTTATGATGTCGATACTTTCGGGTGCAATTACCGAAACGTAGTCTCTTACTCTCTTGTAAACCTCTATGTCGTTCACGTGTATGCTCTCGTACGACGGGTTAAAGAGGTCGCGTAGGAGGGCGAGTGTTCTGTCCGATTCTTCGTGAACGATGGTTGGGGGCTTTGTGCTCTTTTGCACTTTACCCACAAGCGTTTCCCAGTTATTAACCAAACTGCGTAACTCGGCGTCGAGCTCTGCTACTTTTTTGCCTTCGGCAACCGTGCGTACGATTATTCCGAAATTTTTGGGCTTTATGCTCTGTAACAGCTGTTTGAGCCTTGTTCGTTCTTCGGGGGATTTAATTTTCGACGAAACCGATACTTTGTCCTCAAAGGGTATGAGTATCAGGAAACGTCCGGCAAAGGATATCTCACAGGTAAGACGTGGACCTTTGGTGTTTATGGGTTCTTTGGTTACCTGTACAAGTATCTCCTGTCCTGTTTCCAACGCCTCCGATATATTACCCTCTTTTTTCTTTTCGGGCATTATAGATGCCTTTGAGATGGGGAATGTTTTCTTGCGGTCGCTTGTAATCTGTTTTAAATATTTCTGTAAAGAGTAAAATTGCGGGCCTAAGTCCAAATAGTGTAGGAATGCCTCTTTTTCGGAACCTATATCAACAAAGCAGGCGTTTAACCCGGGCATTATCTTTTTTATGCGCCCGTGGTATATGTTGCCCACAGAAAATGTTTCGGTCTGTTCTTCTCGTTGGAACTCTACCAGTTGCTTGTCTTCGGTGATGGCAATGGCAACGTCGTTCGAGTGAACATCTACAATAAGTTCGCTTGTCACAATTTGTTCTTTTTTATTTGTGAGCCTCGTTTTATAAAGGGTGAGCCTCTTCCCCTCGTTGGGTTTTGTGTGATTAAATTTAAACAACTCTTTACTTAAAACAAAAAACAAACTTGAAGTCTTTTTTTATTCCTGCAAGTTTGTTTTTTTGTCTATTCAGACTGAGCTTACTTGCTCTTATGTCTGTTCTTTCTCAATCTTTTTTTACGCTTGTGCGTAGACATCTTATGTCTTTTTTTCTTCTTTCCGCTAGGCATGATTAAAAAAATTACAAATTAATAACTATTTACTTTTTAACTTCGCTTACAAATGTTTTTGCAGGTTTAAATGCGGGAATATCGTGAGCGGGAATAATAATTGTCTTCTCCTTGTGAATGTCACGGGCTGTTTTTTCAGCTCTCTGCTTGATGATGAAGCTTCCAAAACCGCGTAGATATACCGGCTCGTGATTTGCCAAAGATTCTTTTACAACCTCCATGAATGATTCTACCGAAGCGAGAACCACTGCTTTCTCAATACCTGTCTTCTTTGCAATCTCGTTTACAATCTCTGCTTTTGTCATTTTTGTTTGTATTTTATGTTTTGTGAACACGTTTTTAATTTCGGGAAGCAAATATATAGCTTTTTTTGTTTCTATCGAAATTTATACACGTTTTTTTTGTAAAAAACCTTGAATCTGTGATGTTTGGCGCGTTTTTTCTCTCTTTTTGTTTTGCTTTTTGTCACATGTGAGTAAAAGTTTTTTACCGTTGGTAATTTTGTTGCCGATATTTTTGGAAATCGGGTAACGTAAGTGTTATCTTTGCAAGAAATTTATATTTGAACTTAATTTATAATATTATGTCTGTAAATAAAGTAATTCTTATAGGTAACGTGGGTAAAAACCCCGATGTTCGTCACTTGGACCGTAATGTGGCTGTTGCTAACATGGTTATTGCAACAACCGAGCGTGCTTACACCTTGCAAAATGGTACTCAGGTGCCCGAAAGAACAGAGTGGCACAATGTTGTGCTATGGGGTGGTCTTGCCGAGGTTGCCGAGAAGTATGTTCACAAAGGCGATAGAATTTATATCGAGGGTAAGATAAGAACAAATACCTACGAGGACCAGAACGGTATACGTCGCTACCGTACCGAAATTCTTGCCGAGACCATGGAGATGCTTTCATCGCGCACAGCAACCCCTTCGGTTATTGACGAGGGCCCTGCCACCGATAGTTCTGTTTTTTAAACAAGTGTTGAATAGTTGATGATACCTGCTTTTTTGCAGCAACTTGCTTTTGCGTTTCCCGAGGTTGTTTTTGAAGCACCCTCGGCGAGTGCTTTAATAGCGTTGTTGCTTGCTACGCTGTTGTTGTTTTTATCGGCCTTTGCTTCGGGTTCCGAGATTGCCTTTTTCTCTCTGACACGCGATGAACTTGACGAAGCCGCCGAGAGTAAATCTCTTTCGGCCAAGCGTATATTGCATCTTCTCAAAGAACCCGAGCGTTTGCTTGCCACCATTCTCATAGTGAACGATTTTGTGAATGTGGGCATTGTAATGTTGCTCGACTACTTCTTTATGTCGATAATACACTTTGGAGAGAGTGCCAAGTGGTTGGAATTTGTGCTTTTGACAGTTATTCTAACCTTTCTGCTCCTTCTCTTTGGCGAGGTGATGCCCAAGATATATTCAAAGAATAATGTACGCAAGTTTGCATACAGGGTGGCTACCCCGTTGTATTATGTATCTTCTATTTTGCGTCCCTTTTCATCTCTTTTGGTGCGCACCTCTTCGTTTACCGAAAGGTTGGCTACGAAGAAGTCCCATTCGATATCGGTCGATGAGCTGGAACAGGCTCTCGAGCTTACCGACAAGCGTGAGATAGGGGAGCAGAAGAATATGCTCGAGGGTATAATACGCTTTGGCGATGAGACCGTGTGCAGTATTATGACACCGCGCATGGACATGGTGATGCTCGATATTCATGCTCCTTATACCGATGTGCTGCGTTGCGCCGCCGATAATGCCTACTCGCGTATACCCGTGTATGCCGACACGCAGGACGATATTCGTGGCGTGCTTTACATAAAGGACCTTTTGCCCTTCCTTAACCGAAACGCGAGTTTCCGTTGGCAATCGTTGATTCGTCAGCCCTTCTTTGTTCCCGAGACAAAGAAAATCGACGACCTGTTGTGCGATTTTCAGACACAGAGGATACATATGGCGATAGTTGCCGACGAGTTTGGCGGTGTTTCGGGCCTTGTAACGCTCGAAGATATCATAGAGGAGATTGTGGGCGAGATTAACGATGAGTTTGACGAGCCCGACAGCTCTTATGAACGCATTAACGACCACACGATTATTTTCGAGGGTAAAACAATGTTGTCGGACTTCTTTAAGATAATGTCTATCGATGCCGACGTGTTCGAGGAGTTTGCAGGCGATGCCGACACCCTGGCCGGTCTTTTGTTGGAGGTAAAGGGAGAGTTTCCCCGTCTGCACGAAAAGATGGTGTGCGCAGGTGTGGAGTTTGAGGTTTTGAGCAAAGACAAACATCGTCTTGTTAAGATAAAGGCCACTATTTTGCCCGAAGCAGAAGGTGAGGCGTAAATGTGAAAACAAAAGATGCCTTTAACTATAAAATATAATAGGAACGGTGCTGTTGTTGCCGTTTGGCATGTGACCGAGCCCGAACAGGAGTTGCGTCGCCTTGCAGACGCGAAGGATATTGCTGTTTGTGAAAATTTTTCGTCACATGCGCGAAGGTGCGAATGGTTGGCTGTTCGCGCCTTGTTAAAGGAACTACTGGGTGTACCTGCCGTGGTCGAGTACGATCAAAGTGGCAAGCCTTCGTTGCGGGGCTGTAAACATTTTTTAAGTATATCTCACACCAACGGTTATGTGGCCGTTGCTCTCTCTCCTGAACCCGTGGGGCTTGATGTCGAGCTGGCGACAAGGGAGGTTGGTGCTGTGTATAGGCGTTTTATGCGCGACGAGGAGCTGGCTGGTGTGCCTGTCTCTATGGTAAACAGAGCAAAACTCCTTCGATGGACCTCTTCCGAGGCTTTGTACAAGCTTGTGGGTAATCTAGGCGGTAATTTTCGCGATAATATAGTGGTTACATCGTGTGACGAGCGCGATAGCGGTGTGATGAATCTCTCAATCGTGGGCTTGCCCTGCTGTTGTAACGATAATTTTGTGGTCGATTTTTGCTTTACCGATGTTCTCTTGCTGGCTTTGTGCCTGAGGGGTTGAATTTCTTTTTGTTTGAATTTGTTTTGATTTATTGGCTATTCCCGAGCAGATACTTTTTGTGGGCTTTTGTTACTTATGTTGAATATATAATTAGAAACAGGAATTATGCTGAATATGCTTCTTCGCGGACTCTTCTTGATAATAGCGGGAGTTCTTATAATAGCTTTTCGTGAGGCTTTTTTGCCGGTAATTGTTCAGATAGTGGGTGCAGGGTTTGTGCTATCGGGTATTGTGACGTTGTACAATCTCTATGTGCAGTATAAAAATCGTACAACCGGTTCCTATACGCTCTTTTCTTTGGGGGTGGTGGGGCTTGCAGGTTTTCTCCTTGGTGCATGGCTGTTTCTCTACCCCGGTTTTTTCGTTGGTATTTTAATGCTGTTGTTGGGCATTCTGCTCGGTTTTATAGGCTTCTATCAGATAGTGCAGTTGTTTGCTCTTAAAAAAAACATTAAGGTGCAAAGCTATTGCTTTATTCTTCCCCTGTTGCTCTTGGTGGCCGGGGTGTTGGTTATCGTAAACCCCTTTGCGGCTGCCGGGCTTCCGTTTTACATCGTGGGTGTGAGCGTTGTGCTTTCAGGTATTTTCGATATTGTGTCGGCTTTCTTTGTTTACAAAGTGCAAAAGCTGAGCAATAACGATGAAACAGAGGTGATTTTGCCCGACGATGACAATGAGGATTGATAATCTTTTCTCTTGTAGATATATAAATCTTCACTTTGTGTACATTAATTAAGCTTTTGTTGTAAAAAAGTCTGTGTTTATGTGTGAAATCTCGTAAAAAAATAACATCTTTGCATTAACGATTGTGGTTATGAACGAGATAAACGACTTTTTTTTACAATTAGTTTCGCAGGTATCATTGGTTGAGATGATATTTAAAGGTGCTCTTATAGGCATAATAGCATCGGCACCGATGGGGCCTGTTGGTATTCTTTGTATACAGAGGGCTCTTAACAAAGGGCGTATATATGGTTTGGTAACAGGCGCAGGAGCCGCTTTGAGCGATATAATATATGCGCTTATAACAGGTTATGGCCTCTCGTTTATATATGATTTTATACACAACCGTACAGCTCTTTTTTGGTTACAGCTGGTTGGTGTCGTGCTGATGTTTATTTTCGGTATACACACCTTCCGCAGTAACCCCGCAAAAAGCACCCATAAGGTGAGCCGTAACAAGAGCAGTCTTGTGCAGAATGGTGTGACAGGTTTTTTTCTTGCGTTTTCCAACCCTCTGCTCATTTTGCTCTTCCTTGCATTGTTTACACCGTTTAACTTTATGTTACCCGAGCAACCGTTGCATGCCCAATTTATAGGTTATATCTCTATATTCGGAGGAGCGATGCTTTGGTGGTTGTTTATAACCTATGCGGTGAGCAAACTGAGAACGAAATTCGATGAACGCGGTGTGTGGATTATTAATCGTGTAATAGGCACATTGGTTATGATAGGCTCGGGCATAGGAGTTGTGCTCATTGCTACGGGTATTTATTCTTTTCATTAATTCAGTTAGGTTTTGTTTATATCCAAAGAACTTAGAAAAAAGAATATAGCAGAATATCTGCTATATATGTGGCAGGTCGAAGACCTGCTTCGTGCATATATGCTGTCGTTGGACACGATAAAGGAAAAGGTTGTTGCACCTTATAATCTCCCCGAGGATAAGGCGGGTGAGCTTGTAGAGTGGTATGCCAACCTTATTGAAATGATGCAGATAGAGGGTGTTAAAGAGCATGGGCATTTGCAGATAAACAAGAATGTTATAATTAACCTTACCGACCTGCATGTGCGTTTGTTGAAGTCTCCCAAAGTGCCCTTCTATTCGGCTGCCTACTATAAGGCTCTGCCTTTTATTGTGGAGTTCAGAACAAAGAGCGACGGCCGTGCCAAAAGCGAGATAGAGAACTGTTTCGATGCTCTTTATATGCTTTGGCTCATGAGAGTGCAAAAACGAGAGGTAAACAGCGAAACGGCAAATGCCGCCGCGGAGATTGGTAAATTTATCTCCATGCTGTCGCTCTATTACAAGGAGGAAGAGGAGGGAAGGCTTGACCTCGAGAGTGAAGAATAAACATTAAAAACGATAAAACTATATAGTTTCCGATGAACGTAAACGAAGAGATTGGTAGAAGAAGAACTTTTGCGATTATTTCGCACCCCGACGCCGGTAAAACAACACTGACAGAGAAACTTTTGCTTTTTGGTGGTCAGATTCAGGTTGCCGGTGCCGTTAAATCGAACAAAATAAAAAAGACTGCAACCTCCGACTGGATGGAGATTGAAAAACAACGTGGAATCTCGGTGACAACCTCTGTGATGGAGTTCGACTACGAGGGATACAAAATTAATATTCTCGATACTCCCGGTCACCAGGATTTTGCCGAGGATACTTTCCGCACTCTCACCGCCGTAGATAGTGTTATAATTGTGGTGGATAGTGCAAAGGGTGTGGAGACACAGACACGTAAGCTCATGGCTGTATGTCGCATGCGCAATACCCCCGTAATTGTATATGTGAATAAGATGGACCGCGAAGGTCGCGAACCGTTTGAACTGCTCGACGAGCTTGAAAACGAGTTGCAGATAGCTGTGCGTCCTCTCACATGGCCCATAGACCAGGGTGCGCGTTTTAAGGGTGTGTACAATATCTATGAGCAAAAGCTCGACCTTTTCACACCCAACAAACAGAGAGTAACCGAAAAGGTGGCTGTTGATATAAATACCGAGGAACTCGAACAGAATATAGGCGAAAGCCTTGCCGAGAAACTACGTGCCGACCTTGAGCTTGTCGATGGTGTTTACCCCGAATTTGATGTTCAGGACTACCTCGATGCAAAGGTTGCTCCTGTGTTCTTTGGTTCGGCGCTCAACAACTTCGGTGTCGAGGAGTTGCTTAACTGTTTTGTGAAGATAGCCCCAAGCCCTCGCCCTGTGCAGGCTGTGGAGCGTGTGGTAAAGCCCGAGGACCCCAAGTTTACAGGGTTTATATTCAAGATTACGGCAAATATCGACCCCAATCACCGCTCGTGTGTCGCTTTCTGCAAAATTTGTTCAGGAAAATTCGTGCGTAACGCACCCTACCGCCACATTCGTTTGGGCAAGGATCTTCGTTTCTCGTCGCCCACACAGTTTATGGCACAACGTAAAAGCACTATCGAGGAGGCCTATCCCGGTGATATTATAGGATTGCCCGATACAGGTAACTTTAAGATAGGTGACACTCTTACCGAAGGTGAAAACCTACATTTTAAGGGGTTGCCCAGCTTCTCGCCCGAGATGTTCAAATATATTGAAAACGCCGACCCTATGAAGACCAAACAGCTTGCAAAAGGTATCGACCAGCTTATGGGAGAGGGTGTTGCACAGCTTTTTGTCAATCAGCATAATGGGCGCAAGCTCATAGGCACTGTGGGACAGTTGCAGTTTGAGGTAATACAATACCGCCTCGAGAACGAGTATAATGCGAAGTGTCGTTGGGAGCCAGTGAACCTCTACAAGGCTTGTTGGATAGAGAGCGACGATGAAGCAGAGCTCGACAACTTCAAGAAGCGTAAGTATCAATATATGGCAAAGGATATTGAGGGGCGCGATGTCTTTTTGGCCGACAGCAACTATGTGTTGCAGATGGCTCAGAACGACTTTAAGAGCATAAAGTTCCATTTTACAAGTGAATTTTAATTAAGCATATATGGGAACCATTGCAGATGAAGCTAAAAAAGCTATTGAGGTGATGCGTAAGGGTGGTGTTATTCTCTATCCCACCGACACGGTGTGGGGTATAGGGTGCGATGCCACTAATGCCGAGGCAGTTAAGCGCGTGTATGAGATAAAGCGTCGTGCCGACAGTAAAGCTCTCTTGTTGCTTGTGGATAGTGCCGACCGCCTCGCACGTTATGTGGCAAATGTTCCGGCTGTGGCATGGGATTTAATTGAACTTACCAACAAACCGCTTACCATAATATACGACGGCGCACGTAACCTTGCGCCCAACCTTCTTGCCGAGGACGGGAGTGTGGGCATACGTGTGACATCGGAGCTCTTCTCCAAGGAGTTGTGCTACCGTTTCCAGAAGGCTGTTGTTTCTACATCGGCCAACATAAGCGGTGAACCAACACCTGCAAATTTTAGCGAGATAAGCCCCGAAATTATAGAGGCTGTTGATTATGTGGTTAATTATAAACATTTGGACATGGGCCGTCCAAAATCGTCGAGCATAATAAAACTCGCGGCCGATGGCACCGTTTCAATTATAAGAGAATGAGTAAAGAGGGGAAAAAGGAGAAAAGTCGCCTCGACAGGTTTATCGAGTGGCGCGAGAAACATATATCGCAAAACCAGTTTATACTGATGCTGAGTTTTGCGGTGGGTGTGTTGTCGGCTTTTGCGGCATACACCCTTAAATATCTGATACACTTTATTCAGCACCTGCTCACGGGGGGCTTCGACAAGGATACGTTTAACTGGCTCTATTTGGTCTATCCGGTAATAGGTATCTTTGTTACAGGCTTGCTCATACGCAAAGTAGTGCGCGACGATATAAGCCATGGAGTAACAAAGGTTTTGTATGCAATATCGTGCCGTCAGGGCAAGATAAGGAGGCACAATACATGGTCGTCGTTGCTTGCGAGTGCAATAACCATCGGTTTTGGTGGTTCGGTGGGTGCCGAGTCGCCTATTGTTATGACAGGCTCGGCGATAGGCTCTAATCTGGGCTCTTTCTTTAAAATGGAGAAGAAGGTGATGATGTTGCTCATTGGTTGCGGTGCTGCTGGTGCTGTGTCGGCAATCTTTAAAGCCCCTATTGCCGGTTTGGTATTTACTTTGGAGGTTCTTATGCTCGACCTTACGATGTCGTCGCTCTTGCCTCTGCTCATATCGAGCGTTACGGCAGCCACCTTGTCATATATCTTCCTTGGTACCGATGC
Source organism: Bacteroidaceae bacterium (assembly GCA_045631905.1). GTDB lineage: Bacteria > Bacteroidota > Bacteroidia > Bacteroidales > Bacteroidaceae > HGM04593. The sequence goes on along the minus strand of JAZQVO010000043.1, from coordinate 4,168 downwards.
AACATTTGAATTTCATCTCGAGGACCATTTTAACCTTGCACGTGTTCCCTATGTTATTTTGCTGGGTATAGTGTGTGGGTTGATATCGCTCTACTTTACAAAGGTTACAACAACCATCGAAGGTTATTTTAAGAGATATACCAACCCCTATGTGAGGCTTGCGATAGGTGGTAGCATTTTGAGTGTTCTCATATTTCTTTTCCCACCGCTTTATGGCGAGGGTTACGACATGATTCACCATCTTATAAATGGTTCGTCGGCCGATGTTATTTTGAATAACTCGCTTTTTTACGGCCATGCAAGGTTCTTGTTCCTCTATCTCTTCCTTATTATACTATTCAAGGCTTTTGCATCTACCGTGACAAACTGCGGAGGCGGTTGTGGTGGTATATTTGCACCCAGCTTGTTCCTTGGCTGTGCATCGGGTTATCTGTTTGCCGGTATATGTAATATGGTGGGGTGGGGCGTGCCTGTGTCCGACCGTAACTTTGCGCTCTTTGGTATGGCCGCTCTGATGTCGGGAGTTTTTCATGCTCCTTTGACAGGAGTCTTTCTTATCGCCGAGCTGACAGGCGGTTACGCTCTGTTCCTCCCTTTGATGATTGTTTCGGTATTCTCCTACCTTACCGTGAAAATTTTTGACAAGAATAATATATATGCTGTGCGTCTTGCACAACGTGGCGAGCTGATAACACACCACAAAGACCAAGCTGTTCTTACTATATTGAAGGTCGAAGATGTTATAGAGAAAAACTTCATGCGTCTCACCCCGGACATGGACCTGGGAGAGCTCACGGCCGTTGTGGCAAAGACAAAGCGTAATATCTTCCCGGTTGTAGATGCGAGTGACCATTTGGTGGGTATTCTTTATCTCGACGATGTGCGTCACATAATGTTCCGTCACGAACTATACCACCGTTACGCGGTAGCCACACTCATGCGTGAGGCCCCTGTGCGGTTAAGCATCGAGGAGCCCATGGAGGCGGTTATGCGCAAGTTCGAGGAGACTAATGCGTGGAACCTTCCGGTGGAGAGTGTAGGTGGCGAGTATATAGGTTTCATCTCAAAATCGGCAATCTTTACTGCCTACCGAAAGACTTTGCTTGAATTTACTTCCGATTAATAGCTGGAACTTTATAAAGATATAATATAATATGAACGATAAATTGCGAATAGTATATCTCGGTACCCCCGATTTTGCAGTGGAACCTCTTAAACGCCTCTTGGAAAAGCAACGCTCATGCGAAAATTGCGGATACGAGGTGGTGGGTGTGGTAACGATGCCCGACAAGATGATAAACAAGCGTGGTAACCAACTGCTTATGAGCCCCGTGAAACAATATGCAGTGCAGGAAAATATACCTGTTTTGCAACCTGTGTCGCTCAAAGACGAAGAGTTTGTTTCGGCTCTTGCGGCCTGGAAGGCCGACCTGCAAATTGTGGTAGCTTTCCGCATGTTGCCCGAGAGGGTGTGGAACATGCCCCGTCTGGGTACCTTCAATCTTCACGCCTCTTTGCTCCCACAGTATCGTGGCGCGGCCCCGATTAATTGGGCTATAATAAACGGCGATAAGGAGACCGGTGTTACAACCTTCTTCTTGAAACACGAGATTGACACGGGCGATGTTATCTTCCGCGACAAAGTAACCATAGAGGAGAGCGACAACGCCGGTACTCTCCACGACAAGCTCATGTATCTTGGTGGCGACACCGTTCTGCGCACAGTTGAGTCTATTGTGGCAGGTAGGGTAGAGCCTTTACCTCAGGATAGTATGTTTGCCGACGAGAACGACTTGCGTCCCGCTCCAAAAATTTTCCGCGACACTTGTCGCATAAATTGGGACAGCACATGCACGGCTGTGTACGATTTTGTGCGTGGTATGTCGCCCTATCCTGCTGCTTGGTGCGAACTATGCGATGGCACCGGCAACCCCGTGGCGATAAAGATATATGAGGTGGCGAAAGAACCTGTTGCTCATGGATATGAGCCTGGAACCTTGCTTACCGATGGCAAGAACTTTGTAAAGGTCGCTGTAAACGATGGTTATATATCTCTGCTTTCGTTGCAGATACCGGGAAAGAAAAGAATGCCTGTGGCCGACCTCTTGCGTGGTTTTTCGTTACAAGGGTTCACGGTAAAGAGATAAAAAATAAATAAGTTTATAAAGCGAGGGTGCAACGTATGTGCCCTCGCTTTATTGTTAAAAACAGCACATTTTTTTTCAAATATTTGGTTTTTATACATATATTTCTTTACTTTGCACAATATTAGTATAGATAATTCATTTTAAATAACCTAAAAACAGTTGCCTATTGCCAAAATTTACTCCGAAAATTAAAATATAAATAATGGAGAAATTGAACCAGATGACCGACGATATGTTGGTATCATTGTATATAGGTGGTAATAATACGGCATTCGATGTTTTGCTGAATCGTCATAAGGATAGGTTATATTATTACATCTATTTTATTGTACGTAGCAAAGAGGTTGCCGAAGATATTTTTCAGGAGACCTTTGTGAAAGCTATCATCAAGTTGCAGGAGGGCCGTTATCAGCCCGATGGCAAGTTCGGCGCATGGATAACCCGCATAGCGCACAACCTTGTCATAGACCAATTTCGTCAAGAGCGCAACGAAAATCAAATATCGAACGACGAGACCGATCTCGATTTATTGAACAACATGGCTCTATCCGAAGGTACCATAGAGAATAAAATAGTAAACGAGCAGGTGTTGCGCGATGTGCGTGCTATTGTCGATGAGTTACCCGACTGCCAGCGCGAGGTTGTATACATGCGTTACTATCAAAAAATGTCGTTCAAGGATATCTCCGATATTACGGGTGTGAGCATAAACACAGCTCTCGGTCGCATGCGCTATGCCATACTCAATATGCGACGCATCGCAAGCGAAAAGCATATAAGCCTTGTGCTCGAATAGTTTTTATGTGCAAAACAGAAAATTATGTGCCACGGTAATATTTTTTATTGTGGCACATACTATATAATATATTTGTGCGTTATATTCATAGAAAAAACATTATAGCCTATGGATAAAAAATCTACGCACAACCTTAACCTCGACGAGGCACTCATCTCCCTGGCTTTTGAACGTAGCGAAAAGCCCCAACCAAGTGAGTCGTCGTTGGCCTTTATTAAAAATTTCGCCCATAATTTCAGAATAAAGAACTTTGATGGGGGAATATCGCACGATTTTGTGCTTAATTGATTACTTAAATTAATTATGCACCGCCCCTTTACGGGGCGGTTTTTTTTGGCGGTGAAAACAGATTTACCGCCGAATTAATACATCTTTTGAGGCAGGGTGGACAAAAAGTAGGATAAAACCGTTGTAATCGTCTGATATACATATCTTTGCGAAGATTATCATTGATATTTTTGTATATTCCAGACATAAAGTGTCCAGCCGTTGCATTCAAAGGTGGTAGTTGGCTCTGTGCAAAGCGGTTGAAAAGCGAGTGCAATAACTTGAATATCTACGATGTATACAAGGAGATTCAATCCAAGATAAAAGATGAATTAAGCCTTCAAAACAACTAGCAGTGAAGAATGTAATGGTATTTATTAAAGATGGATACGTATAGGGAAAGCTACAATATCCATCTTTAATCTTCTATAGTAAACTCTTCATTCAATAGGTTGTCTAGTTTCTCGCGAATTGAGTTCTCTTTAAAGTCAATTGGCTCTTCATCGCATATTCTTATACAGAAATAGAACGTATCGTTAGAAATCTGTGCCGTATCATCTGTAAAATCCGGAATTTGTGAAACAATTTGCATCTTGTTGTAGCCACAAGCCTTGAAAGCATCGAGCACAAAGCCTTCACCTCCGTTTATTCTCAATATTGCAATATCTCGGTTTTTGTATACTGTTGTTATTGCGCCTAGGTAGGTGCGGAATTCTGCGTATTCTTCGGGAAACTCATATTCCTTGCCAATGACAAAAAGAGCATCGTTCTTGCGTAGCCATTCGCGTCTTGTGAACAAGCAACCACAAGATAGGTCTATAACAGCAAACGCGTTGTATGATTGTAGAGTTACGTTTAAATCAAATTCTCTTATGCCACTCTTTATATCATCGGCAGGCATTAGAAATTCATCATAAGTAATATCCAAACTTGTTGCTATACCCAATACGGCAACCTT
>JAZQVO010000042.1:0-18710 GCA_045631905.1 Bacteroidaceae bacterium | reverse complement strand
TGTTGATACTGGCCGGAATTAAAAGTACATCAAATTATTTTGACGGTTCGTTTTTTTAGTTCCTTACTTATACACCATTCATTAAATAAATGTTAGTTGTACTGCTTGTCTGTATGGAATGTTTTCAAGGATCATCTGCTTATCAACTCAGAGCACCGGGGTGTTCCTTGTCGATTGCGAGTGCAAAGGTACAGCAAATTTTTAAACTACCAAACAAATTCGAAGAAAAAATCACAAAAAATGCAGAAATTTTTAATTTTACATGTTTTTGTGACTATTTTTAAAAACTTTTGTACATTTTTATAAACTTTCGACACAAAAACAACCGCCCCGGGAAAAAGAAAAATATATGGAGCGGGCACTAAAAATTATGAATATTTTTTATCACTATATCATTTTTTTCTACGCACAACTTAATGTATCTTCGCAAAAGAAATGAGATAGCAACAAGAGCAAGAATATTACACCTTATTATATATATGATAGACAGAAGCACCATAGAAAAAATAATGGACACGGCAAAGGTCGAAGAGGTTGTTGGAGATTTTGTAGCCCTTCGCAAACGTGGCATAAACATGATAGGGTTGTGCCCCTTTCACAATGAAAAGACACCATCGTTCACCGTCTCCCCTGCCAAAAACCTATGGAAATGCTTTGGTTGCGGAAAGGGAGGCAGGCCGGTGCACTTTATTATGGAGCACGAGCAACTGAGCTATCATGACGCTCTACGCTGGCTTGCAAAAAAATATCATATAGAGATACAGGAGCGCGAGCTCACCAACGAGGAGAAGGAGCAACAGAACCTGCGCGAGAGCCTCTTCGTTGTGAACCAATATGCACAACAATTCTTCACACGCACACTGCACGACACAGAGGAGGGACGCGCCATAGGGCTCAACTACTTTCGTCACCGAGGAATAAACGACGAGATAATAGAAAAATTCGGGCTGGGATATGCACCCGAGAAACGCGACGCACTTGCCACCACCGCCACCGCGGCCGGTTACAACGGCGACCTCATGGCAAAAACGGGTGTGTGCTACAAAACCGAGGAGGGCCGCCTGCTCGACCGCTTTTGGGGGCGATGTATCTTCCCCGTACACACAATATCGGGCAAGGTAGTAGCCTTTGGTGGCCGTATACTGCAAAACAACCCCAAAGCAGCAAAATATGTAAACTCGCCCGAGTCGGAGATATACCACAAGAGCGACCACCTATACGGCCTCTATTTTGCCAAACAGGCAATTATGCAGAAGGACCGATGCATACTCGTCGAGGGCTACCTCGATGTAATATCGATGTATCAGGCCGGCATTAAAAACGTGGTAGCCTCGTCGGGCACATCGCTCACCACAGGGCAGATAAAGCTGATACACCGCTTCACCGACAACGTAACACTGCTCTACGACGGCGACAACGCCGGAATAAAAGCCTCGCTCCGAGGAACCGACATGCTACTCGAAGAGGGCATGAACATAAACGTCGTATTACTACCCGAAGGAGAAGACCCCGACAGCTACGCACAGAGCCATAGCACCGAAGAGGTCGAGGAGTACATAAACCGCAACAAGGTCGATTTTATACGTTTCAAAACAAACCTGCTCCTTAACGACGCAGGCGAGGACCCCATAGCCCGCGCCAACCTTGTTGGCGATATTGTGAAAAGCATCGCTGTAATACCCAACGAGATATTGCGCAGCGAATACATAAAAAAATGTAGCGAGATGCTAAATGTGAGCGAACAACTGCTGGTGCGAGAGACCGCCAAGATACGCATAAAACGCAACGAAGACATGCAGAAAAGGCAGAGCAACGCCGAGGCTAACAGCGAGCAGGAGAGCGAGAACAGCCCCATCGCCACAGAATTACAGAAGAATATAATAGCTACATACAGCAACAACCCCCTGCACAACAAAGAGAAAGCAATCATACAATTTCTCCTGCGCAACGGCGACAAGCTCGTACAAGTACCCGAGGACAACAACACCGGAACCCCGGCATTCACCGAAACAGTAATATCGCACCTCTACTACTCGTTCCACGAAGATGGCATAGAGCTGAGCCACCCGCTATACAAACGCATATTCGAAGAGGCATCGCAACACGCCTCCGACATAAACTTCTCGCCAGAGAGACATTTTATATCGCACCCCGACAGCGAGATATCGCGCCTCTCCGCCGACCTTTGTGGCGAACGCTACATGCTCAGCAAGTTCTTCACCGAGCAGTCGAGCAACGAAGAGCGCAACGAGATGGCAATACTCTTTGAGCAGACCACACGCCTCTCGATAGCCTACAAGCACAGCATAATAGATGAGATGCTGAAAGAGACCATGACAAAGATGAAAGACCCCTCAATAGCAGGAGATGCCACCAAGGCGATGGAGTTGATGGAAAATTTCAAGTTCCTCAAAGAGACACAACAGGCACTCAACAGCCAACTGCAACAATACGGGTTCGGCTCGGCGGCACTTAACGTGTAACAAGGCACCCCCACGGTTGAGAAAGCAGATATAAAAAAACAGGTTGCAACCATGGGTTGCAACCTACCTTATTAATATATATAAAGCACAAAGAACTAACTATTGCGCAACAGGTTCATAAACTCCTCGCGTGTTTTTGCCTGATTGAACGCACCGCAAAAGTCCGAGGTTGTGGTAACAGAATTTTGTTTCTTTATACCACGCATCTGCATGCAAAGATGTTGCGCCTCCACAACCACCATCACACCAAGAGGGTTGAGCGTGTTCTGTATACACTCCTTAATTTGCAAGGTAAGGCGTTCCTGCACCTGCAAGCGTCGCGCAAAAGCATCTACCACACGCGCAATCTTGCTAAGCCCCGTGATGTAGCCGTTTGGGATATAAGCCACATGCACCTTGCCAAAGAAGGGTAACATGTGATGCTCGCAAAGAGAGTAAAAATCTATATCCTTTACAATAACCATCTGGCTGTAATCCTCCTTAAACATAGCACCTCTGAGAATAGCCTCCGGGTTCTCGTTATAACCGGCTGTCACTTCGAGCATAGCGCGAGCAACCCTGTCGGGAGTCTTTACAAGCCCCTCGCGTGCAGTATCTTCACCTATCGCCACCAACATGTTATGACAGGCGGCCATAATCATCTCTTTTGCCTTTTCCGTATCCTGCGACATCTTTTATCTCTTTTTAATAAGGTAGATTTATAAGCGTTTTGCGCACCGATAGCTCTTTCAGTTTCTTTGTAGCCTTCAAGCTCTTCATAACAGCCTCGGCCTCCTCGAGCGTGCGATAATCGCCATACTGACACGAGCGTATAGGCGGTTCAAAGAGCACATACACCTCGGCACCGGGGAAGTTCTCACGCATGAAAGCAGCCCAATTATTTGCCTCCTCACGCGCCAAACGCGAGTTATTGCCCGAATATACCATAATGCGGTAACCCTCGACCTTGACAGTCTCTTCGGAGACACGCCCCATGAGCTTGTCGAGTTGCTCGGGCTGATGTATGCGCACCACACCCTTACCGCTCTTGTCCTGCTGTAAATCCTGCACAATAGTGCTCTGCGCCGACACATAGAGGGCGCAGAACATTATTGACAAGAGTATCAAATATCTTTTCATCAAATTACTTGAATGCGTCGATGATACCTTTAAAATCGGCTACTTTGAGAGCAGCACCACCGATGAGACCACCGTCTACGTTGGGGTTTGCAAAAAGTTCTTTTGCGTTGCTGGGCTTGCAGCTACCACCATAGAGGATAGATGTGTTCTCGGCTACCTCTTTGCCATATTTGTCGGCAATAGTTGAGCGAATGTATGCGTGAATCTCCTCAGCCTGCTCGGGAGTAGCTGTAAGACCTGTACCGATAGCCCATACAGGCTCGTAAGCCAAGATGATTTTTGAGAAATCCTCGGCAGAGAGGTCGTAGAGCGAACCTGCGAGCTGGTTATAAACAACCTCGTTCTGGATACCCTGCTCACGCTCCTCTTTTACCTCACCGATGCAGAAGATGGGAGTAAGACCGTTGGCAAGAGCAAGCTGAACCTTCTCTTTCAAAATCTCGGCTGTCTCACCATAGTAAGCACGACGCTCAGAGTGACCCAAGATAACATATTTAGCACCTGTCGATGCAACCATAGAGGCAGAAACCTCACCAGTGTAAGCACCCGACACTTTGTCGGCGCAGTTCTCGGCACCAACACCGATGATAGCCTCATCAACGATGGGAGCTACCGATGCAAGGTGAATGAAGGGTGTGCAGATAACTACATCGCAGTTGGGTTTGTCGGCTGTCAAAGCCTCGTTCAACTCTTTTGCAAGAGCAATACCTTCCTGAAGATTCATGTTCATCTTCCAGTTTCCGGCAACAATGTTCTTTCTCATTTTTTTGTGTTTTAAAAGGTTTATATTAAATTATATATCACATATTTTCTATTCAAACGGCGGAGGGCGATTCATCGCTCTCCTCTTTTGCGGGTACCTCTTTTTTTGTCACCACCGCAAAAAACATATCGGCAAGCAGTATCAGCGCCATGGGAACCACAAACAGCAGTAACCAAAAGCGCAAACCGCGCATCAGCGCCACATAACCCGTCGTGCTCTTTTGTAACTCCCCCGACGAGGTTGCATCGAGCTCGGGTGCATCGACGACGTTCCACTTTTCGGCAACACAGCCGTTGTGCACCAGCACAAGGCCGGGGTTTGCACGTATCATGGTTTTTAACATCACATCGTCGGCCCAATATATGGGATACTCGGCACCGGTGCGCCTGCGCCACAGCTCCACGGCCTCATCGCCCGATGATGATGCACCATAAAAGGGCACCCCTTTCTCCTTGCAATAATCGTACAAGTCGTTTATCTTATCGACACGGCTCTCGTCGGCCGTTTCCAACGAGGGAGCCACCAACAGGGCTACACGCCCCGTGTCGCACAAAATATCCTCGGCAATATCGTCGCCCGTCGATAGGTCGATAAAAGAAAAATCGTTTATCGCCGGGGGCACGGCAGGCTTAACCATCACGTTGCGCCCTCCTACATATGTCCAAGAGGCATCGGGTAGCGAATCGGACAAAAATTCACGTTGCACACCATCTTTTTCATACATCGAATAGGCCTTGTACTGTGCAGGCACCCCCTGCATAGAGGCCTTTATGTCGGTACCAACCGCAAACGGACGAAAATCTATTACCGGCAGATGGCACATGCTCATTCCCTGCACAAGCAAAATATAGGAGATTGCAAACAACACCGCAGCCCACCTGCTTCCACGGCTTATGCAACGCCTGAAAAGAGAGCTTTTCGCGCACACAGGGAGGGCAACGAGCAACAAAAAGAGGTTCTTTGCAAAGGTTTCCCAATTTGCAAGTTGCAAGGCATCGCCAAAGCAACCACAATCGGGCACCGGGTTCTCCACCGCGATATAAAACGTGAGGGGTGTGTAAACAAGCATCATGAGCAACACAAACCACGATGTCGCCTTCCGGAAGATGCCTGTGAGCAGGAAAAAGCCCGCTACAAACTCCACCGCCACAAAAAGTGTGGCAAAAAATTGCAACCACGCGTCGGATAGAGAGGTTACACCGAACGCCGCGGCATAATCTTTCAACTTATAGAAAAAGCCCATGGGATCGACAGCCTTAACAAAGCCCGAAACCATGAAAACAACTGCCAGAATAACGCGACAAGCGTTTGTGAGCAGTGTCATGAGCAATATTTTCTTAGTCGGCGATACCATTCTTTATAAGCCCGAATACCGCGTAATTTATCATGTCCATATAATTGGCATCTACACCCTCGGAGACGGTTGTTTCACCCTTATGCTCCTCTATCTGCTTTGTACGCCATATTTTTGTGAGTATAAGGTCGGTGTACGATGTTGTGCGCATACCCCTCCACGCCTCGTTATAATCGTGATTCTTCTTTTTCATCAAGTCGAGAGTTGTTTTCGCCATCTTGTCATAAAGAGCCATAGCCTCGTCGGGGGTGAGGTCGCACTCGTCGGCATAACCAAGTTCAAGCTGAACAAGAGCTATTATACCGTAGTTCACGATGCCTATAAGTTCCGAGCTTATATCCTCGCCCACAAGATTCTCAGCACCTGTTTCGAGAGTACGTATACGCTTTGCCTTTATAAATATTTGGTCGGTAAGCGACTCGGGACGCATTATGCGCCACGAAGCACCATAGTCATAAAGTTTCTTACCAAACAACTCGCGGCACACCGCAAGCACCTTCTCAAATTCTCTGTTTGTATCGTTTGCCATGTTATCTGTTTTTCAAATTTAAGGTTTAGGGTACTTTTTGAACCAACTGCCCACCTTGAGCTTCACCACCCCAAAGAGAGCCTCGCTGAATATACCTCCGCTCATCTTCGACGTTCCAAGCACACGGTTCACAAATATCACAGGCACCTCCTTTATTTTGAAGCCACACATGTGTGTGGTGAATTTCATCTCTATCTGGAACGCATAGCCCTTGAAACGAATAGAGTCGAGGTCGATGGTTTCGAGCACTTTGCGCTTGTAGCAATTAAAGCCGGCGGTGGTGTCGTATACCGGCAGACGTGTTATAAAACGCACATACTTCGATGCAAAGTAGGACATCAACACACGCCCTATGGGCCAATTAACCACATTCACACCCGTGACATAACGGCTGCCTATCGAGAGGTCGTACCCATCTTTTGCACATGCATCGTAGAGCAAAGGAACATCGTCGGGGTTGTGCGAAAAATCGGCGTCCATCTCAAAGATATATTCATAGCCCTGCTCCAAGGCCCACTTAAAGCCCGTTATGTAGGCCGTTCCAAGCCCAAGCTTGCCCGAACGTTCTATAATGTGCACCCTGCCCGGGAAAACCTGTTGCAGACCCTTTACAATAGAAGCCGTGCCGTCGGGCGAGCCGTCGTCGACCACCAGCACATGGTAACCATGCTCAAAGGCCATGAGGACGCGAATCATCTTCTCGATATTCTCCTTCTCGTTATATGTCGGTATAATTATTACGCAATCGCTTTTCATATATATGCAAATCCTATCTTTTACAAAGATAGAGCAAAATCCAAAAATTTTCAAAATTAATCATAGAATATTACCCGATATTATAAATTATAAATATCATTACACCAATAGTAATACTTTTTTTGCTCAAAATTCCTTTTTTCTCACTATCTTCGCACACATATTCAACAAACACCGAAAAACGTGGAAAACAGCAAAAAGTTATTCATAGAGACCTATGGTTGCCAGATGAACATAGCCGACAGCGAGGTCATAGGCTCGATACTTAAAGTTGCAGGCTATGAGGTTGTGGAAAACATAGACGATGTAGACCTCATTCTGCTAAACACATGCTCGATACGCGACAACGCCGAGCAGAAGATATACAGCCGACTCGACCAGCTCAACGCCATGCGTCGTGGCAAAAAGACCCTCATAGGCGTGGTAGGTTGCATGGCCGAGCGCGTGAAAGAGGAACTTATAAAAACCCACAAGGTAAACATTGTGGCAGGCCCCGACGCCTACCTCTCGTTGCCACAGCTCATAGCCGAGGCCGAGATGGGACACCCCGCCATGAACATAGAGCTATCGACCACCGAGACCTATCGCGACGTGATACCCATGCGCATATGCAGCGGTAACGTATCGGGGTATATATCCATCATGCGCGGTTGCAACAACTTCTGCCACTACTGCGTTGTGCCCTACACAAGAGGACGCGAGCGCAGTCGCGACATGCAAAGTATCCTTAACGAGGTAGACGACCTTGTAGCAAAAGGCTTTAAAGAGATTATATTGCTTGGGCAAAACGTAAACTCATACAACTTCGAAGACGAGAACGGCGAGCACATAACATTCCCCACCCTCTTGCGCACCGTGGCACGTCACGCCCCCAACACCCGCATACGCTTCACCACATCGCACCCCAAAGACATGAGCGACGAGACCTTGCGAGTAATTGCCGAAGAGCCCAACGTGTGCCGTAACATACACCTGCCCGTTCAGAGCGGTAGCACAACCATGCTCAAAGCCATGAACCGCAAGTACACACGCGAGTGGTACCTCAACCGCATCGAAGCCATACGCACCATAGTACCCGACTGCGGTCTTTCTACCGACATTATTGCCGGTTTCTGCGGAGAGACAGAGGAGGACCACCAACAGACACTATCGCTCATGCGACACTGCTCCTACGATGCAGCCTTTATGTTCAAATATTCAGAGCGTCCCGGCACATTCGCCAGCAAGCACTTTAAAGACGACATCGACGAGAAAGAAAAAGTACGCCGTTTGAACGAGATTATCGCCCTGCAACACGAGTGCTCGGCGGCAAACAACAAAAAGTGCATAGGAGAGACCTACGAGGTACTCATCGAAGGAGTGTCGAAGCGTTCGAAAGAGCAATATTTCGGCCGTACCGAGCAGAACCGCACCGCAGTGTTCGACCGCAAAGGCTACAAAATAGGCGATTTTGTAAAGGTAAAGATACACGGCTCCACCGCCGCCACCCTTTTGGGAGAAATTGTCGATTAAAAGGAGATTTTTCGACACAAACACAAACATCAAAAGCCCCTCGCGAGGGGCTTTTGATGTTTACAGATGAACCGGCTTAACACCTTCGGGGACAGCAATAAAAAACAGCAAGAGCGTTTACTTGTTACCCAACTTCTCGTTCATGCGTTCGGCATAACTTTTCTCACGCCCCTTTTCGGGCAACAGCACCGCGAGAATCACATAAGCCACAAGCAAAGGCAACAACGCCGAGCACAAACACAACACCACAAAAAGCAGACGAATATTTCTTGCCTTGAAACCAAAACCCTCGGCAATACCCGAACACACACCGGCAACCAACTTATCGCTGCCACGATACAATCTTCCCATAATTTTATAAAATTTCGCTAAATTAACTTTTCACTCCATCTTAACCACAACACACCTCACAAGTGCAGTGTATATTCGAAGTTTACTTCAAAAGTACAAATAAAAACAATTCTTAAAGAGCACCACTCTGTTAAAAAATATTATTTTATAACTTTTACAAGTAAAACTTCGAAAAAGAGGTGCAATTTCAACCTAAATAGTGTATTTTTGTAGCGAGTTTGGGAAGGTTATGCCCTTTTCGGTACCAAAACAGCAAAAATTGCAAAGAATACAATGAAAACAATAACCCACAAAGAGTGTCCGCTGTGCAAAAGCAGTGCGATAAAACAACGATTCACCTGCAAAGACTACTTTGCAAGCGGTGAAGAGTTCGACATATTCGAATGTGGCGATTGCGGTTTTGTATTCACACAAGGAGTACCCGACGAAAAAGAGATTGCACCCTACTACGACTCGCCCTCATACATCTCGCACAGCAACACAAACAAAGGAGTAATAAACAAACTCTACCACATTGTGCGCAAGATAATGCTACACCACAAAGTATCGCTGATAAAAAAACTCACCCTGTTACAGAACGGGCGCATAATCGACTATGGAGCCGGAACAGGGTACTTTGCACAAGCGATGAAACGCAAAGGGTGGGATGTTGTAGCAATAGAGAAGAGCGAGCAGGCGCGTAAGCTCGCGAAGCAGGAACTTGGCATGGAGCTACTGCCCGAAGAGGCTTTAAAGGATATAAAAGACAACTCGGTCGATGTTGTTACCCTCTGGCATGTTATGGAGCACATTCAGTCGCTCGACACATTCTGGGACGAGCTTTACCGCATACTCGAAGAGACAGGTATAGCCGTAATAGCAGTGCCCAACTGCTCGTCGTACGACGCAAAAAAATATGGTCCACACTGGGCGGCCTACGACGTGCCACGCCACCTATGGCACTTTAAACCAAGCACAATAATGAAAGTTGGCGAGAGGCACGGGTTTATACTCGAAAGAGAGTACCCCATGTACTTCGACGGTTTCTATATATCAATGCTGAGCGAGGGGTACAAAGGCAACCACTTCAAACAAATAAAAGGCTTGTGGAACGGCCTCAAAGGGTTCTTCGCCACATTTGAGAAACGCAGTGCAAGCAGTTCCATAATATATGTTTTTAGAAAAAAGAGATGAGTAAACCTGTATTTAAAATTCAAACGCTCAGTGTTTATATAAGCACCACGCTGGTTCTGTTACTCTTGGGAGTGATGGGGTTGCTGTTTGTAACAGCCGCCTCGCTATCGAAATATGTACGCCAGAACATAACCCTCTCGGTAATAATGAAAAGCGACATCACCCCTGACGAAGCACTCAAATTCAAAAAAGAGATAGACAAAAAAGAATACATACATTCGAGCCGATACATATCGAACGAAGAGGTGCTGAAGGAGCAAATTGTGGAACTTGGAACCGACCCTGTCGAGTTTCTCGGCTACAACCCCTACGACTCCTCCATCGAAATAACGCTGAAAAACGAGTACACCGACAACAGCAAGATAAAAGATATTGAAAAGGAGTTACTTGCCAAAAGTGCCGTAAGCGGAATAAGCTACCAGCGCGAGCTCATAGATACCATAAACAACAACATACGCAAGATAGGCATCGTGCTACTGATATTCCTCGCCCTGCTCACCATAATATCGTGGTCGCTCATAGGCAACCTTGTACGCCTCTCGATATATTCGAAAAGGTTCCTGCTACACACAATGAAACTTGTGGGTGCAACATGGGGGTTCATTCGCAAGCCCTTCATACTGCACAACCTTAAAATAGGAGCCATATCGGGAATATTTGCCAATATTCTGCTTGCAGGCGGTCTATACCTGTTATGGAAGCATGAACCGGCTGTTGCAACCCTGCTCCCCGTAACACACTTAGCCATAGTGGGTGGCGGAATTATTCTCTTTGGAATAACCATATGTATATTCTGTGCCTATTTATCGGTAAACCGCTTTTTGCGCATGCGACGCAACGACCTATACTTTATATAAAAACATCTACAATGGATAAACAAAAATTTGCATTCGGAAAAACCAATTACATACTACTCCTCGTTGGGATAGTTACCATAATAACAGGTTTCATACTCATGAGTGGCCCCGGCTCCACCGAAACAGCCTTTGAGCCCGATATTTTCAGTGTACAAAGAATAAAGGTAGCACCCGCCATCTGCTTCTTTGGTTTCCTGTTTATAATATACGCCATATTACACAAGAACAATAAAAAATAAAGACAACTATGACACTATTGGAATCTATTTTTCTCGGACTAATCCAAGGATTAACCGAATACCTGCCAATAAGCAGTAGCGGACACCTTACATTAGGCTCGTACTTTGTGGAAATTACCGACCCCGAAACCATCTTGCCTTTTACCGTGCTCCTGCACGTTGCCACCGTGCTCAGCACGTTGGTTATATTGCGTCAAGAGGTATTCTGGATTTTCAAAGGCCTCTTTAAACTGAACCCGGCCAAAGAGGGCGAAAGCCTCATGGCACGCCTAAACGAACAACAACGCTACGCACTCGCCATCGTTGTTTCAATGATTCCCGTAGGCATAGTAGGCGTCTTCTTCAAAGACTATGTTGAGGCAGCCTTCGAAGGGCTTTTAGTTGTGGGCTCATGCCTGCTGCTCACAGCCGTGTTGCTGGCATTCTCATACTACGCAAAGCCCCGACAAAAAGAGAACATCTCAATAAAAGATGCTTTCATCATAGGATTGAGCCAGGCATTAGCCGTGCTCCCCGGCCTTTCGCGCTCGGGCACAACCATAGCCACAGGTCTTTTGCTCGGTAACAAAAAAGACAACATGGCAAAATTCTCGTTCCTCATGGTTATCCCCCCCATCTTGGGCGAGGCTCTGCTCGAAACAATAGAGATGGTAAAAGTAGGAGTGTCGGAGGCCTTTGGCGGAATAAGCCCCATGGCACTTATAGTAGGCTTCATCACAGCATTTATATCGGGTTGCATTGCATGTAAGTGGATGATATCCATTGTGCGCAAAGGCAAGCTCATATACTTTGCATATTACTGCCTTGTAGCAGGTGTCGCCACCATTATAATATCACTAATGAACTGATAACATGGATTTTATAGCAGGAGAAGTACTTGCAATATACAAACCATATAAATGGACCTCGTTCCAGATAGTGAACAAGGTGCGCTACCACCTCAGCCGTAAGCTCGGTGTAAAAAGGTTCAAAGTGGGACACGCCGGCACACTCGACCCCCTTGCAACAGGCGTTCTGTTGCTCTGCACGGGAAAAGCCACCAAACGCATCGAGGAGCTACAAGCACACACCAAGGAGTATGTGGCCGAACTCATGCTCGGTGCCACCACACCATCGTTCGACATGGAGCACCCCGTAAACGCCACCTTCCCCACCGAGCACATCACCGAAGAGACGATTCGCAACGTCTTGGGGCAGTTTATCGGCGACATAGCACAACGCCCACCTCTCTTTTCGGCCTGCAAGGTAGACGGCAAACGCGCCTACGACCTCGCACGCAAAGGCAGCGACATGGAGCTTGCACCCAAGCAGATACATATTGATGAGATAGAGCTCCTCGAATGCAACCTGCCACAGATAAAGATACGTGTAGTGTGCGGAAAAGGAACATACATACGCTCGCTGGCACGCGACATAGGCGAAGCACTGAACAGCGGAGCATATTTAACAAGTTTAACCCGAACCAGAGTTGGAGATTACAAAATAGAAGAGTGCCTGTCGCCCGACAATTTCCAAGAATGGTTAGAAAAACAATAATACTATGAGTATGATAGACGAAACCTATTTTATCGGCTCGCAGCATATGAAGCTGTCGCAGTTCAAGTACAAACTCACCGACGACCGCATAGCCTTGTACCCCAAGGAGTGTCGCGACGAATCGCGCCTGCTGGTCCTGCACAAAAAGACAGGTGAAATTGAGCACCGCACATTCAAAGATGTAATACATTATTTCGATGAAAAGGACCTTTTTGTACTTAACGACAGCAAAGTATTCCCGGCACGTCTCTATGGCAACAAAGAAAAGACCAACGCACAGATAGAGGTATTCCTGCTACGCGAGCTCAACGAAGAGTTCCGCCTGTGGGACGTTCTTGTGGACCCCGCACGCAAAATACGTATCGGCAACAAGCTCTACTTTGGCGAGGACAACTCCATGGTAGCCGAGGTTATCGACAACACCACCTCGCGTGGCCGCACACTGCGTTTCCTCTACGACGGCCCACACGATGAGTTCAAGAAAGCACTGCACGCACTCGGCGTAGCCCCCCTACCCGACGACTTCAAACGTCTGCGCAAAGAGGAGCCCGAAGATTTGCAAAATTTCCAAACATACTTTGCACAGAAAGAGGGCTCGGTGACAGCATCGTTCGCAGGCCTGCACTTTACACGCGAGCTCATGAAGCGCATGGAGATAAAAGGTATCGACACCGCATACGTTACCATGCACACCGGCCTCGGCTGTTTCCGCGAGATAGATGTTGAGGACCTCACAAAGCACAAGATGGACAGCGACCTCATAAGTGTAGACACCGAGGCCGTGAACCTTGTGAACAAAGCAAAGGCCGAAGGCCGAAGAATATGCGCTGTGGGAACATCGGTACAGAGAGTCTTGGAGACAGCAACCCTCACCGGAGGCATGCTCAAAGAGTACGACGGCTGGACAAGCAAGTTCATCTTCCCCGAATATGACTTCCAGGTAGCCAACTGCATGATAGCCAACTTCTACGCCCCCTATTCGACCATGCTCATGCTGACAACCGCATTCGGCGGATACGACAACGTGATGAACGCCTACGATGTAGCACTCAAAGAGGGCTACCGCTTCGGTCTCTACGGCGATGCCATGCTCATAATAGACTGATGACCAAGAAAAGAGTATATTTGGGGCTAGGCACCAACATAGGAGACAAAGAAAACAACCTAAGGCAAGCGATAGAGGCCCTATCGCTTGCCTTAGGTTATCCTGTCGCCTGCTCACACATGATGGAGAGCGAGCCATGGGGCTTCGAGAGCACAAACAGCTTTCTCAACTGCGCAATAGCCTTCGACACAACCATGACACCCATGCAGGTGCTCGACACAACCGAAGAGATTGAGCGCAGGCTGGGACGAACAAGCAAAAGCCACAACGGACAATACAGCGACCGCGTGATAGATATCGACATACTCCTATACAGCAACGACATCATAAACGAAGAACGCCTCACCGTGCCCCACCCCCATCTACACAAACGCGACTTTGTTCTCACCCCACTAAAAGAGATAGCACCGACACTTGTACACCCCATACTCGGGCGCACCATCGAAGAGCTTACAACCAACATTAACAAAGTATAAACAAAATTTAAGGCAAAATATACATACAATTAAATAAAAGTATGTAACTTTGCCCCTCGAAGACCCCTCACGCGGGGCATGTGGAAAGATTTGGGCTGCTTGCAACCACGGTAAAAAATGCTAAAAACCTCCATCAGCGAGGTGTGCGGGCATTCTGCCACTATGCAAATATCCCGGTTTCCACAGTTTTGCAACGAATTATTAACCGCCCCGACACAGGGCACAAAACTACAATTATGGGATATCTATTCACATCAGAATCGGTTTCAGAGGGACACCCCGACAAAGTAGCCGACCAAATTTCAGACGCCGTTCTCGACCAACTTATCGCCTTCGACCCCATGTCTAAGGTAGCTTGCGAAACACTCGTAACCACAGGCCAGGTAGTAATTGCAGGAGAAGTAAAATCATCGGCATACGTCGATTTGCAGGATATAGCACGCCGTGTCATCAACCGCATAGGTTACACAAAAAGCGAGTACATGTTCGACGGCAACTCATGCGGAATCTTCTCGGCCATACACGAACAAAGTGCCGACATCAACCGCGGTGTTGAGCGCGAGACACCCATGGACCAAGGAGCAGGAGACCAAGGCATGATGTTCGGTTATGCCACAAACGAGACAGAGAGCTACATGCCCCTCTCGCTCGACCTCTCACACCTCATACTGAGAGAGCTTGCCGACATACGTCGCGAAGGCAAGGAGATGACCTACCTGCGCCCCGACTCAAAGAGCCAGGTAACCATCGAATACAACGACGACAATAAACCCGTGCGCATAGACACCATCGTGGTATCGACCCAGCACGACGACTTTATACTCCCCACCGAAAACACAACCGAAGCACAACTTGTCGCCGACAAGGCACAGGTAGACAAAATACGCGAAGACGTAATAAACACACTTATACCCCGCGTAAAAGCCCGCATAACATCAGAAAAGACACTCGCCCTCTTCAACGGCGACATCACATACCATGTAAACCCCACAGGCAAGTTCGTTATCGGTGGCCCCCACGGCGACACAGGCCTCACAGGCCGTAAAATCATCGTAGACACCTACGGAGGTAAAGGAGCCCACGGTGGAGGCGCATTCAGCGGTAAAGACCCCAGCAAGGTCGACCGCAGTGCCGCATACGCCGCACGCCACATAGCCAAGAACCTCGTTGCAGCCGGAGTAGCCGACGAAGCCCTCATACAGCTCTCATACGCCATCGGTGTAGCCGAGCCCGTAAGCGTCTTTGTAAACACATACGGCACAGCCAAAGTGAAGATGAGCGACGGCGAGATAGCCGAAAAGGTAAAAACCCTCTTCGACCTTCGCCCCAAAGCCATCGAGGAGCGTTTGAAACTGCGCAACCCCATATACAGCGAGACCGCATCATATGGACACATGGGACGCGAGCCACAAACCGTGACAAAAACCTTCGAGTCACGCTACCTCGAAACCAAGACCATCACCGTAGAGCTCTTTACATGGGAGAAACTCGACTATGTAGAGAAGGTAAAAGAGGCGTTTGCACTTTAAAACTCATAAGCCATGCTCGGCCTTAAAGACTGGATAAACCGATTAAGACACAACAGGGGGTTCGGAGTACAATCCCCCTCGGACTTCTATTTCGTTACCCAAGTACTAAAAGAGCAACTCCCCTACTACGCATACAAAGAGACAGACCGCATAGCAAAAGAGTGCAGTGCCCACAATTGTGGGCACTGCCAAATGCTATTCAGGATAACGAACTATTTTGCCCCCAAAAGCATTATAGTAATCGGAGCAGGAAAAGGAGCAACAACATGCGCCATGATAGCGGCCCGCCCCTCGGCAACAGCCACGGTTACAGCCGACAACAACCTGCACCCCCATGCCAAGCAGTATCTCGAAGAGAAAAACTGCCACATACAACCCCGCAACGACAAAAAAACATTACAACAACTCATGGAAGAGAGCACACACCCCATACTCATATATGTGGGCGAGACAGCAGAACCCCAAAACATATTGGAGACAGCCATGAGCCATGCAAAAAGCAACACCGTTATAATTGTCGATGCACCACACCGCAACACCCACAGCCTGCAATGCTGGAACGAGGCGATAAACAACCCCAAAACAAAAATCACCTTCGACCTATACAGCGCCGGCCTGTTGCTCTTCGACGACAAGAGACACAAACAACACTACACATTGAAGATGTAACATGAAAAAAGCAACCATATACACACGCAAAGGCGATAAAGGCGAAACAACGCTCACCCATGGCACACGAGTAGCAAAAGACCACCCCCGCGTGGAAGCCTACGGCACCATCGACGAGCTGAATGCAAGCATCGGCCTACTTGCAACATACAGTTGCGACAAACTATGCACCACACTGCAACGCATAGAAAACAACCTCTTCACCATAGGCTGTGTACTTGCCGACGAAAACAACACACAAGCCCCCTTTGCACAAAAAGAGATAGACGAGCTCGAGAAAGAGATAGACACACTCGAAGGCACCCTGCCCCCCATGCACAGCTTCATACTCCCCTGCAAAGGCAAAGCCTCGGCCCACGCAAACCTGTGTCGCACAATATGCCGTCGCGCCGAGCGTCGCATGGTAACCCTGCAAAGAGAATGCCCCGTACCGGCCCTCGCCATGCAGTACATAAACCGCCTGTCCGACTACCTCTTTCTGCTCCAACGCACCCTTGCCGAAGGAGAGGAAAAAAAGTGGCAGAACCCTTGTATGTAAACAAAATTAGACTATTTTTGCACACACTATAATAAAAACCTAATTTATACCATTTTATACTATGTATTGGACATTAGAATTAGCATCGAAGTTGGAAGACGCACCATGGCCCGCAACAAAAGACGAGCTCATCGACTATGCTGTACGCTCGGGTGCACCGTTGGAGGTAATTGAGAATTTGCAGGAGATAGAGGACGAAGGCGATGTATACGAGAGCATCGAGGATATATGGCCCGACTACCCCAGCAAAGAGGACTTTTTCTTTGACGAAGAGGAGTATTGATTCAAAACGAATTAATAAATCACTGATTTTCAAAAAGGAAACGAGTTAAAATAAACTTGTTTCCTTATTTTTGTTTGTTAAATAAAGGCTTTTCTACCCACAAACTATTGACAACCGCTTTTTGAAGTTGTATATTCGCAATAGACTTGGCAGAACAAAGTGGCAAACCAGCAACCCAAGTGAAAGTACCATACAATAATTTTGCGGTATTATTAATTTTAAAATTTAATTCTATGGCAAATTATTTGAACAACAACCAAAAAACACCAAGCCTTTTTGAAGAAGCAATGCTGGGAAGAGTGTATGATGAACCCAAGGATGATGACAAAAATTTTATTGAGAAAAGATACGATTATTATAAAAATGGTTATCTAAGTTTCTCGCCAAGCGAAAAGAGATTTGCAAAAGAACATATGTACCTTGCTGCAAAGTTTCTTATAAACAGAAGCAAAGCAATTAAAGCAGTAGAACCTTTTGATGGGAAATCCAATGGCTACGGCGATGCTATTAGACACTGTTATTGGTGCGCACTGAACCAAATGGCAGCAGGCTATAATTCTCCTCTTGCAGAAGAACTAGGCAATGCTCACGAAGAAAAGCCGAAAAACAATGCCAAAGCGATGGACTTGCACAACAACTCCGTGGGCTACCAACTGGGCAACCAAGCAATTATAAATGGATGGAGTGAAGACGAACTTTTAAATCAAGTAATAAATGCAGCAAACAATGGAACGTTACAAATCGGGCTTTAAAACATTTTTTTTCACTATCATTATCACCACTTTGTTTACAGGATGTAACGAAATTACAAAAAACAATATTTATTTTGTACTGGATGTTTTCGGATTGCTACACGCAAGAGAACCAATGATTGATATATCTATTGAAAAAAAACAAGCTGGAGAACCTTTCTCCTTTAATGAGTACTGCTATGGAAAATTTGACAAAATTTTTATAGTTTATCCCTACTATAATGTAAAGGAAAAAGAGTTCAATGACATTGTGATGTCAAACACTTTAAGAATAAAATGTGACAACAATACCAGTTTCGACTCATTTTCAACCCTTCTTTTTATAAGCAACGACACAGTGAAGGCATACTCGATTATTGGGGTGGAGAAGGCAATAATTACCCCGCCTCAAATACCAGAAAAGATGTGCCTTTTTCCCATTGAACAAAAATTCATTTTAGATAAAAACAGATATGTTCATTTATACGACGAGTAGTTCCTATTTCAAATAACCACCATTATGAAACGAGCATTTTTCACCGCACTACTCTTTACCACACTGCTTGCAACAGCCACAGCACAATACTTCCCCGTTGATACAGCAAGGCTGAACAAGGCTTATAGAACTTTGGAAAAAGATCCACAAGCAAAGGAGCTACAGCTAGACTTTTTCAGAGCCTTCCCTAACAATTGGGAAGAATTCAATT
>JAZQVO010000041.1:0-7630 GCA_045631905.1 Bacteroidaceae bacterium | reverse complement strand
GTTAAGCGAGTGCAAAGGAAATGTATTTACTTTGCCGAGCGGTAGTGGTTCGTGAAACAAAGCTTTGCTGTGTTTCGTACAGAGTAACCACGCTTTAAGAATGAAATAACCTCTTTGTATTCCTCTTTTTTGCGTTCTGTGTGGTGATTGTAGCCGCGTTGCGGCTCTCCCATTGAGTCAATCCCTGTTGCGTTGTAACCGTATCCCACGCTTTGCGTGACTATTACTCAGTGATTTCCTCTATCATTTTGCAAGCAAAATAATTGACTGCTTTTGTTGCCTGCGGCAATCGCACCCCGCGTGGCACTATCTTCGTCAGTGCTGCACGCGACTAACTGCTCAAAAATTCTATGTAGGTAGTCTTTATAGTAAAGTAGTTGCCCCCTTCGGTGGCATCCCATTGGCTTAATTGCAGTTGCTTCGCAATCGCCACCCAAGCGGTGCCACCCTTCGGCACTACGCTTGACCTATGGCTCTGCAATTAACCCTGTTGTCGTAACAAAAAAAATGACTTCGGAATTAATTCCGAAGTCATTTTTTTTGTTACTCCCACTCAATAGTTGCGCTGGGTTTTGGTGACATGTCGTAGCATACACGGTTGATGTTGGGTACCTCGGCGAGTATGCGGTCGGTTATCTTCAAAAGTATGGGCCACTCAATTTGTTCAATGGTGGCTGTCATGGCATCTACTGTGTTCACGGCACGAATAATTACGGGCCAATCGTATGAACGAGCGTTGTCGCGCACACCTACCGACTTAAAGTCGGGTACCACGGTGAAGTACTGCCATACCTTCTTGTCGAGACCGGCTTTCTTGAACTCGTCGCGCAAGATAGCGTCCGACTCGCGGAGAGCTTCCAAACGGTCGCGTGTAATCGCACCCAAACAGCGTACTCCGAGGCCGGGGCCGGGGAAGGGTTGGCGATATACCATGTCGTAGGGGAGACCGAGCTCCAAACCGCATGCGCGTACCTCGTCTTTAAAGAGTTGGCGTATGGGCTCTACGAGCTCAAATTGTAGGTCTTCGGGAAGGCCACCTACATTGTGGTGCGACTTAACCATTTTTGCTGTTTTGGTACCGCTCTCTACAATGTCGGGGTAGATGGTACCTTGTCCCAAAAAGTCGATGCCGTCGAGCTTGCGTGCCTCTTCTTCGAACACGCGAATAAACTCGCCACCAATAATTTTGCGTTTCTCTTCGGGGTCGGCCACGCCGGCGAGCTTGTCGAGGAAACGGTCGGTAGCATCAACGTATACAAGGTTGGCGCAAAGCTGTTTGCTGAACACCTCTACAACTGCCTCCGACTCGCCTTTACGCATGAGACCGTGGTTCACGTGTACGCACACAAGGTTGTCGCCGATAGCCTTCAAAAGCAACGCTGCAACAACAGAGCTGTCTACACCGCCCGAAAGAGCGAGTAGTACCTTTTTGTTGCCTACCTGACGGCGGATAAGCTCAACTTGGTCGTTCACGAAGTTTGTCATGTTCCAGTTTTTCTCGGCTTTGCAAGTGT
This sequence comes from Bacteroidaceae bacterium, assembly GCA_045631905.1. Taxonomy (GTDB): domain Bacteria; phylum Bacteroidota; class Bacteroidia; order Bacteroidales; family Bacteroidaceae; genus HGM04593. The sequence continues at coordinate 6,116 of JAZQVO010000041.1, read as the reverse complement.
CGAGCACAAACGACTCAACAGCCTCTTTGGCGACCTCTACATCGTTGGTGATGGCGGGGAGCTTAACCTCGCAAAGTGCTTTGTCGTGACCGGTGGCCATTATGGGGAAACCGGCCTCGTATATGTCGTGGTTTACATCTATGGCAACTCCGTCTATAACATTGTTGGGGCCACCGTTGATGATGATACCTTTTACATTAGGCAATGCCTTCAACTCTTCAACTGTGATGTCGTGGGGGTAAATTTCGCTATAAACTCCCAACGCGCGAATGGCACGGGCAAGCACGGTGTTTTCGTGGCTTCCGAGGTCCAAAATGACAATCATGTCTTGTTTCATAATATTGTATGCTTTAATGTTTGTACCTAATTTTGTGGCTAATATACTGCTTTTTTCTTTTTTGTGCATTATAGTAACCCACCTTTTTGTAAACAAAAAAACGAGCACAAATGCTCGTTTTTTATGTGCGCGTGTTATTTCTTCTCTTTCAAGAGGTCGCGTATCTCAGTAAGAAGTTTCTCCTCAGCCGAAGGCTCGGGTGCAGGTGCGGGTGCAGGTGCAGGAGCAGGCTCTTCAACCTTCTTCTTTGTTGTGAGCTTGGTAATGAGGCGTATAACCACAAAGATAGAGAAAGCGATGATGATGAAATCGAAAGTCTGTTGCAAGAAGTTACCATAGTTCAATGTAACAGCAGCTTTCTCAACCTCGCCGGCCTCGTTTAGAACCTCGGGAGAAAGGGTAACTTTGAGATCTTTAAAGTTGATACCACCGATGAGCAAACCAACAGCAGGCATGATAACATCATTTACCAACGCTGTAACAATTTTACCAAATGCGCCACCGATGATAACACCGACAGCCATGTCTACTACATTACCCTTCATAGCGAAGGCTTTGAAATCCTGCAAGAATGTACTTTTTGCCATAATCTTTTTTATTTTGTTAATATTTTTGCATTTGTGATATCTTTCGGCTCTCTATGCCTAAAACTTTGCAAAGATAGTATATTTTTGTTAAATATTTGTTTGTCGGGTTAGCTATTATTTGTATTTTCGAAAAAAAATATTCATAGTCATATGTTGCAAATATTTTTTGCTATCTGCCCTATATGAAAAAAGGATATAAGTGTAATTTTTTGGTTAAATAAAACAGAAAATGTTGCTTTATATATAAAACAATTTATTAAATTTGCATCGCAGTTAAAAAATAGAGTAGTATGAAGTGCGCGAGAATTATAATTTACACAGCAATTATGCTCCTTCTTGTTGCATGTAGCACTGCCGAGTATTGTAACTGTGGTTAAAAAGAAACTTTTATTCACCTTTTAAATATAAAAAGTAATATGACAAAAGTAGGTATTAACGGTTTTGGCCGTATCGGCCGTTTCGTGTTCCGTGCCGCTATGAAAAGAAGCGACATCGAGATTGTAGGTATCAACGACCTTTGCCCCGTAGATTACTTGGCATACATGCTCAAGTATGACACAATGCACGGTATCTTCGATGGTACAATCGAGGCAGACGTAGAGAACAGCAAACTTATCGTAAACGGTAAGTCTATCCGTGTAACAGCTTGCAAAGACCCCAACGAACTCGCTTGGGACGCAGTAGGTGCTGAGTACGTTGTTGAGTCAACAGGTCTCTTCTTGTCAAAAGACAAGGCTCAGGCTCACATCAACGCCGGTGCTAAATATGTAGTTATGTCGGCTCCTTCAAAGGACGATACTCCCATGTTCGTTTGCGGTGTAAACGAGAAGACATATGTTAAGGGTACACAGTTCGTTTCTAACGCATCTTGTACAACAAACTGTCTTGCTCCTATCGCTAAGGTATTGAACGACAAGTTCGGTATCACCGATGGTTTGATGACAACTGTACACTCTACAACAGCTACTCAGAAGACTGTTGACGGTCCTTCTGTAAAAGACTGGAGAGGTGGTCGTGCAGCTGCCGGTAACATCATTCCTTCTTCAACAGGTGCAGCTAAGGCAGTAGGTAAAGTTATCCCCGCTTTGAATGGCAAATTGACAGGTATGGCAATGCGCGTTCCCACTTTGGACGTTTCAGTTGTTGACTTGACAGTTAATTTGGCTAAGCCCGCTACATACGCTGAGATTTGCGCAGCTATGAAAGAGGCTTCTGAGGGTGAGTTGAAGGGTATCCTCGGTTACACAGAGGACGCAGTTGTTTCTTCTGACTTCTTGGGTGACACACGTACTTCAATCTTCGACGCTAAGGCAGGTATCGCTTTGACAGATACTTTCGTTAAGGTTGTATCTTGGTACGACAACGAGATCGGTTACTCTAACAAAGTTCTCGACCTCATCGCTCACATGGCTTCTGTAAACGCTTAATATGTTATAGACCATAAATCAAAAGCTCCCTTCGGGGAGCTTTTTTTTATTGCATATATTCTCTCCGAATATATTTGTAAGCCGGCAAAAGTAGGGGAAACAAACGTCATGCACATAGTTCGAAAAAAGAGCAGTAACAATTTAGTGAAAATCAAATAATCGGTTAGCAATTTCGCAAACATGCACTATTTTTGCAATATTATATATATAAGGTATGGATATTCTAACCCGTATGCAAGCAATGCGCGATGTGCAATATGCAACATTTACAGCAAAGCTGGTGCCCGGCATCGAAGCTGAAAAATTTATAGGTGTGCGCACACCACAGTTAAGAGCCTTAGCTCGGGAGATGCAAAAGAGTGGCGACGCAACCCCCCTTTATGAGCAAATTACCACATAACTACTTCGATGAGAACCTACTGCACAGCATACTGCTATCGCTCTCGCGCAAAAGCATAAACGAAACCCTTGCCGATGTTGAACGCTTCCTGCCCTATGTCGATAATTGGGCAGTGTGCGACCAATTGCGTCCGAAGATATTTGCAAAGCACAAGCCCGAAGTACATGAGGCAGCGGCTCGTTGGTTAAAAAGCCCTCACCAATATACCCGTCGCTATGGTATAGTTGCCTATATGACCTACCTTCTCGACGATGCTTTCGATGCAACTATGTTGCACGATGTTGCATCGGTTCGCTGTCTCGAGTATTATGTCTCAATGGCCGTTGCATGGTATTTTAGTTTTGCCTTAGTTAAGCAGTGGGAGAGTGCACTGCCTTTTTTGGAGCAAAGACGCTTGCCACACGAGGTGCATAACCGAACAATACAAAAGGCGGTGGAGAGCTTGCGCATAAATAACGAACAAAAAGAGTACCTCCGGTCGTTGAGGTGGCGGTGATACTATTCATTACCCCAACAGGGGCTTGCAAAAAAAATTGCAAGCCTCTGTTGGGATATTACTCGATAGAGATTTTTCTGTTTTCCTTGTGCTCGACGCTGTTCGCCTTTTTAGGAAGATCTATTCTTAGTACTCCGTGATGCACCTTCGCTTGAATCTTAGAGCAATCTACATCATCGGGCAGAATAAGTGTCTGCTTGAACTTCGTGTACGAGAACTCGCGACGCAAGTAACGTCCCTTGCAACCGCTGTGCTCGCAACAAACATCGTCTTTGCACTTCTCTTCCTCCTTTTTTTCGTCGCAACAGCACTCCTTTCCATCTTTCTCGCACCTCTTCTCCATGGTGATGCAAAGGTCGTTGTCGGTATTAAGGTCGATGCTGAAATCCTCTTTTTTCATTCCGGGTGCGGCAACCTCTACAATATATTTGTTGTCGGCCTCGAAAACATTGATGGCAGGCGATGTGCTACCCGAGCGTAGCATCAGGTCGTTACCGAAAAAATCGTTGAAGATACTTGGGATCCAGTGCTGGTTTCCTCTTTTCATGGGCATGCTCATTGTTTTAAAGTTTATTGGTTATACAATAAACGGTCCGCAGCCGATACACGACAATAAACGTACCCCTATGACGATGCTTTTGAGTGGGGTTGTAAAATCTCATAAGTGCGATTTGCAATTGTCTGCACGGCTGTGCGGTTGCCGTTGTACAGTTATAATGCGTGTACAACAAACAATGTTTTGCCCTTCTTTTTCTTTTATGTTTTTTTTGAGGATTTTAAGCGCACGCGAGGTGTGCAAGATTATCGTAAATTGTTTTAAAACAATTTGTCAGATGTGAGCTACACCCTCAATTTCAATGAGTAGCTCGGGACGGCACACATCGCTCACAAGATAATGCTTGGGAACGCTGGGGTAGTGGGCATTCATGTACTCTTTTACGGCCGGGATACAAGCCTCGTGCTTTACATATATGCGCAACAAGTCGTATGTGGCACCGTTGTTTGGTACAGGGATATTACTCTTCGATATAAGGTTGTTCATTACCTCCATGGTCGTTTCGGCCTGGCACACAGTATCGTTGCTTGTGATGCTCTCCTCGCCTTTTATTGCGGCCGTACCCGAAATATAAATAGTGTTGCCGAGTATGCGTGCACGCTCAAATTTTGGTGTGGTGCGTTCTTGTAACTCCTCAACAACAACACCTTCGAGCACATTTTGCGAGTAGTTGTGCGCCGCAATCTGCATGGGGTTATCTATGGGCTTGTTTACAGCTGGGGTGCCTTTAATAGCATACAACTCAATCATAATTCCGCCTCGACCTGTACCTATGCCCGTTGCGGCAGGGTAACCATTGCACCAGTTGGCCTTAGCGTAAAAGATGCTGCGAGCATCGTTGAACTCCTGGTAGTTTTGGCTACCCTCGTTTTTTATGGTTATATCCTCGATGTAGTTCCACTGACGATAAATATCGCTTATAAGGAACCCCTCGCTTGTGAGAATATTCTCTATCGCCGAAAAAATATCCTTTGCCTGCTCAAACGTGCCGGCCGATATATCGCAAGGTATAATTCCTTCTGTTATAAGCTCCTTGGTGCAACCACGCTCAATAATCTTGTAACGGCTGTGGTGAGTTATGGTGACATCGGTATCGCCAAGGTAAGTAATCTCCGCAATGAGAGTGGGCGAACTGCTTTTTTGTGCAATAAAACTTACGAGCGGTGCTCCTTCGCCGAAAAACTCCTTTACAAGAGAGTGGAGCTCGCGGTTTACGAACAAATACTCCTTGTTGTCACAAGGTAGCCCGAAGAACGAAATTTTTAATGCACGCTCTCCGTCGATACGGGTAAAAATATCGTAGCACATCTCTTTGAGTGTGCCTCTCTTGTTTGCCGATATTACTATTTGCTCCTTGTTGAACATTATGCTCTAAACCCTTTTCGGTGTACTATTCTCGTATTAATACAGGTAAAAATATATACAATATTCTTCTTTTTGTTTTACCACCGCAAAGGTATAAAAAAAACGTTGAAAAGCTACTTTTCCCCCTCTTTTATTCAAATTATTGTAGTTTGAAACGCAAACGCAAGGTGCCGTTCTCCCACGTGTGGCTGATTATTTTGAAAGAACCAATTTCACTTGTGTTTTCAACATGCGCACCTATGCAAGCACACACGTCGTAATCTCCAACACGCACCAAGCGAAGCGTCTCGCTTGCGTCGGCAGGCAACTTCCCTAAGTCGACCTCGGCAGGAACCTCGTTGCGGTTGCAAAATTCAATGGTTATAGGCAGTCTCTGCGCAATAACCTCGTTCACTCTCTTTTCAATCTCTGCAATCTGCTCGGTAGTGGGAGCTGTGGGCAGTGTATAATCGCATTTGCTCTTTTTGCGCTCGATGTGAGCATTACGGCTTCTCTCGCACCCGAACATTCTCACCATCGTTTGGTTGAGAATATGTTCTGCTGTGTGCATAGGCGCGATTGACATATCTTGAAACTTCGCTGCTGGTTGATTAATTTCCATAATGTCTGTTATGTTTATACAATGTATCTTTTTCTAAGGTATTCCAGCCATTCTTTCTGCTCTTTCCGCTTAAAATGTGAATTTATGAGTTTAAACAAGGATTCATAAGTTAAGTCTATGAAACTGTTTCTTCCTTGCTCAGTAAGCAGTTGTTTATATTCGGGTACGGCATATTTATGAAAGTGTCTGTTCCCCTCGGGGTAAAGGTGTATGTAATGAAATCTTTTGATTTCGCCTTTTTTCAACATAGAATATCCTAATATATGATTACGCCATATTTGTCTTAGGTGGTTTGCTTTAATGAATGATTTTGTATCTAATGACGAAATGAAATAATTTGATTCTTC
>JAZQVO010000040.1:0-153331 GCA_045631905.1 Bacteroidaceae bacterium | reverse complement strand
CGCGCAAGGTCTTTATCATGTCCTGTGTCATTGAGTCGAGGTCGTAGCTTGGCTTCCAGTCCCACTCGTTGCGTGCACAACTGTCGTCCATCTTGTTAGGCCAAGAGTCGGCAATGGCCTGGCGTACAGGGTCGAACTCGTAGTGCATTTTGAAGTCTGGGATATACTTTTGAATGGCGGCTTTGATGATTTCAGGGTCGAAACTCATTGATGCCACGTTGAATGCGTTGCGGTGAATGAGGCGCGAGGGGTCGGCATTCATTATATCTATGGCGGCCTTCAAGGCATCAGGCATATACATCATATCCATGAATGTACCGGCCTGAATGGGGCAGGCAAAATCCTCGCCCTTAACAGCTGCATAGTATATCTCCACGGCATAGTCGGTGGTACCGCCGCCGGGGAGTGTTACGTTTGATATAAGGCCGGGGAAACGCACTGCACGTGTATCAACACCATATTTATTAAAGTAATAGTCGCTCAAAAGCTCGGTTGCCACCTTGGTTACGCCATACATGGTTTTGGGGCGTTGTATGGTATCCTGCGGGGTGTTGTCGCGCGGGGTGCTGGGGCCGAACGAACCGATGGAACTTGGTGTAAATACCGCGCATTTCTTTTCGCGGGCAATCTCCAGAATATTTATGAGGCCGTTCATCTGAATATCCCATGCAAGCAGAGGTTTCGACTCGGCAACAGCCGACAGCAAGGCTGCAAGGTTGTAAATGGTATCAATCTCATATTTCTCAACAACCTCGGCAAGTTGCTTGGCATCGCACACGTTGGCAACAGCGGCAGGGCCGCTCTCCAAAAGTTCACCTTTGGGCTCTGCACCGGGAATATAGCCGGCAACAATATTACCGTTGGGAATCTGCTTACGCAGTGTCATTGTAAGTTCGGAACCTATCTGTCCTGTGGAACCGATAACAAGAACGTTTTTCATAATGCTATAATATGTTTTTGATTTTATATATCCATAGATGTTTATATCGCGAATATACAGCTAAATTTTATTATACATCCCTCTTTGCTGGCTTTTTTAGGAGAAAAGCTGCCATAATTTATATTATTTTTACATATTTGTAGCAGTTCTGGAATTTTATACGTGCTTTATGTAAAACTTGCTTTCTGTTATCGTCTACACTCTCTTTTTCTGTCAGAATGCTTTTAATTATATTCCTCGCAGTACAAATATTTGTTTGTGAAATTTGTGAAATTTCTAATAAAAGAGGTACATTTGTGTGCTTGAAAAAAGTATTTATAAATTTCTAAAGCAAGATATAAAATGTACGGTAAATTTCAACAACACCTTAAAGACGAGTTGGCTGCAATAGATGCTGCCGGCTTGTATAAGAGAGAGCGCAATATTGCTTCACACCAGTTTGCCGAGATTACTCTCGAAGATGGTTCAAAGGCTTTGAACTTTTGTGCAAACAACTACCTTGGTTTGTCGAATAACCCTCGCCTCATAAAGGCTGCCGAGCAGGCTATGGAGGAGCGTGGTTTCGGTATGTCGTCGGTGCGTTTTATTTGTGGTACACAAGACTATCACAAAGAGCTGGAGAAGGCTGTATCGGCCTACTTCAAGACCGAGGATACTATTCTCTATGCTGCATGCTTCGACGCAAACGGTGGTCTTTTCGAGCCTCTCTTCACTGCCGAAGATGCAATTATTTCCGACTCATTGAACCATGCCTCTATAATCGATGGTGTGCGTTTGTGTAAGGCTCAACGCTATCGTTATGCTAACGCCGACATGGCCGACTTGGAGCGTTGCTTGCAGGAGGCTCAGGCTCAGCGTTACCGCATAATCGTCACCGATGGTGTCTTCTCTATGGACGGTAATGTTGCTCCCATGGATAAAATTTGTGACCTTGCCGAAAAGTACGATGCGCTGGTGATGGTCGACGAGAGCCACTCGGCAGGCGTGGTTGGTGCAACAGGTCATGGTGTTGCCGAGCAGTTTGACTGCTATGGTCGCATAGATATATTTACAGGAACACTTGGAAAGGCTTTTGGTGGTGCAGTTGGTGGTTTCACCACAGGTCGCAAGGAGATTATTGATATGTTGCGTCAGCGTTCGCGCCCCTATCTCTTCTCCAACTCCCTTCCCCCTTCGGTGGTTGGTGCTTCGATAGAGATGTTCAAGATGCTTTCCGAGAGCGACGCTCTCCATGCAAAGTTGCAGAGCAATGTGAACTACTTCCGCGACAAGATGCTTGCCGCTGGTTTCGATATTAAGCCCACTCAGTCGGCTATTTGTGCTGTCATGCTTTACGATGCACCGCTCTCGCAGGTGTTTGCGCAGAAGATGGCCGAGGAGGGTATCTTTGTAACAGGTTTCTATTACCCTGTTGTTCCCAAAGGTCAGGCACGTATCCGTGTTCAGCTATCTGCCGCTCACGAGCCCGAGCATCTCGACCGTGCTATCGCCGCTTTCATTAAGGTGGGCAAGGAGCTTGGTGTCATAAAATAAAGAGAAAAAATATATGTAATAAAAGCGCTTGCGAGGCTCGCAAGCGCTTTTATTATGTGTGTAACTTGTGTCTGCTGTTATATGGCAGAACCAATCTTGGGTGAAACGTCACATTGTCCTTGATAGGTTGTGCTATTACATAAGAAGGTTTTTACTTTTCGGTACTTACCTCGAATGTGCTTGCAGGCAGTCCCTCGTCGTTCACAAGGTTTGCGGTGGTGTAGGGCTGCCAGCCGTAGCGCACACGGCAGGGTACCTCTACATCGCAGCTGCGAACCTTTATGGTGTTCCCTTTTATCTGAACAACTTCGGCCGGGAAGAACATGCCTTTTTTCCCTGCAACCTCAAATGTTCTCAGCTCTTTGCCGTCGCTACTCTTCAAACTTGTGGCGTTGTCGAAGGTGAGTATAATGCTGTTACCTTTTCTTACGGCTCTCTTTATGGTGGGGCCACAGGGTGTTAGATGTTTTTTGCCGTATGTGCTGTGCAGGGCTCGGTGTGCAAGTCGTTCGCCTATGGGTTTTTTCTCCGTGGGGTGTACGTTCCAGCGGGCTCCCTTGTCGCTCGATACCACAAAATCGCAGTTCTCTATCGCGCACGCCAAGCGACGTTGCGAGTCGCGGAAGTGTGGCCACGAGGGGCGTTCTATGCTCGATAGCTGAACAAAGTAGAAGGGCATCTCTTGGTTTTTCCATGTGCGTCGCCAGCTATCGACAAGTGCCGGGAATATCTTTTCGTGTAGTTCTACGTTGTGGGCGTTCGACTCTCCTTGGTACCATATAGCACCTTTTATGGGGTATGTGGCGATGGGCGAGATGCCTGTCTCGTAGAGGTAAGCGGGTTCGTAGGGGTGGCGTTGCATCGGGTTTTTGCTCCTTTTTGTATTTAACGATGCACGACCACGGCACCAGTCTTGAATCATGTCGTTGTTACGCCAGTCGTATAGAATATCCACCAGCGTGGGGTCCCATTCGAGTGTCTTGCGGTCGATGAAGGACTCGGTGGTTGCTCCTCCTATGGCGTTGCATATGAGCCCGACAGGTACTCCGAGGGAGTCGGCAAGCATGGCACCAAAGTGGTATGCTACGGCCGAGAACGAGGCGGTTGTCTCTTTGTTGCTCTTTTTCCAGCTTGTGGGCAGGTAGTAGTCGTGGTTGTTGAGGCTTTCGAGGTCGTTCACAACCCACTCTACATTATCGGTGTATACTCTGGGTTTCATGTCGTAGAGGCGCACGTCTTTCTTGTCGCAATCGTCGAGGCTCTCCTCTTTGTGCGAACTCTCTTTTACCATAAATGCCATGTTCGACTGTCCCGAACAGAGCCACACCTCTCCTATGGCAATGTTGTTGAATATTCTCTTTTCATCGCCACACTCTATGGTGATAGTGTGGTTCTTGCCGTCGGCTTTCATGGGCTTGAAACGTATCTCCCATTTGCCGTTTTTGCCGGCCTTGGTGCTCTTCTTCTGTTTGTCGAAACGGGCTGTAACCTTGTCGCCGGCATTTGCTCTACCGCTTAAAACAAAGGGCTCTCCCTGTTGCACCACCATGTTGTCGCTATATATTGTAGGCAACGACAGCCCGCCAAAGTCTCCTGTTATTGCCGAGTATATTCTGCGGGCAAGAATTTCGGCTCCTTGCTCATTGGGGTGCAGAGCATCGGGCATGAGGTCGGGGCGGTGGTATAGGAACTCTTGCAGGTCGATGAGCTCGACACCGGCTATGGAGGCTGTCTCCTCTATTGCTTCTTGAATTTGCCAATACCAGTCGCGTGTACCGCTCTTGAAGCGTTTGTGCCAGTGAAAGATAGGTGTCATGCGACATATTTTAATCTCTACATCGGGGTTTATCTGGCGCAAGGTGTCGATGAGCGCGAGGTAGTTGGGTATAAAATGGTCGCGGTGGTTGGGCCAGTTACGCGGGTCGGTGTCGTTGAGCCCAAGGTGTATTATTGCAATATCCGGCGCAAATTCGAGGGCGTTTTTGTATTCGGTTTGTTGGGTGTAGGGGCGGTGTCCTTTGTCGAGCAGCGTGGCTCCCGATTTACCGAAATTTCCAACTGTATAGCCATCGCCCAACATTTTGCCCAAGCAACTGGGGTATGATGTCTTGGCCGGGTCGGCATGTGTGTATCCGTAGGTAACACTGTTGCCTATGCAGGCAACTTTAATTCTCTCTTGTGCCACAGTTGCAAAGCTTATGAGCAAGGTGGCAAATATTAATATTGTTTTTTTCATGGTTGGTGTTTTATGTCTGCGAATATAATGTTTTTATTGTTATTTGCGATTTGTTTTTTTGTAAAAAATCCGTCTCTCATGCATATTGCGTGGTGCGCGTGATTGGTCGATATTCTTTTGTCATGTTATGCTTGTATGATGCCCGATATTTTTTTGAAAGAATTTAGGACAGTTTCTTATGCTTGTTAAAAAAAATAATATCTTTGCACAGCACCTTAAAGTGTATCTGTTTTTTTTGATATAAATAGTGAATATTTGATATGAAGAAGATTTTTGTTGCGCTTTTTACCGCACTGCTCATGGTCTCTTGCGGAAAAAGCTATATTGAGAGTTACGAGGAGGTTTGCAACAACACAAAAGAGCAGTTGAAGATGGCATCGTCGCCGGCCGAGGTTGTTGAGCTTATGAAGCAGTTTCGCTTCGAGATAAACGAGGTGAACGAGGAGTTTCCCAAGGAGGCTGCGAAGTATATGTATGTCAATAAAGAGGATAAAGAGGCATATGCTGTTTATCAACGCCGTTCAAATGCTTATAATATGGTGAGCCGTATGGCGACACAAATTCGTCGTATTATGATAAACAACGAGAAAAAGTAATAAACGTTTTTACGGTACAAATTAAATAGAGGCTACATGCGCATGTAGCCTCTATTTAATTATATGTCGGTTATCTGTTTTATTTGTTTGTTACACCCTCGAAAAAGTGTTTTGCAAAGTTCCAACCGAACACCGAATAGTAACGTGAAAGGTGTTTGGCACGCTCAACAAAGTCGCGAGTATCTTTTTTGTCGGGTGCGGGGTTGCTCCAACCTATCTCGGCTATGGCACCAAGGCGAGGCAACGCCATGTATTGTAGTTGCATGCGTGTGGGCACGTATTCGCACCATAGGTTGCCCTGAACTCCCAAGATGTATTTTTGTTGCTCGGGGGTGAGCTTGTCGTAGGGGTTGAGCTCGTAGGCTTTGCTCAAAGGTACATAACCGCCTATTGCGTCGGGCTCGTCTTTTTTGTCGGTTGTTTGGAAGTAGTCGAGGTAGCAGTGGTTGTTGGGGGTCATAATTACATAGTTGCCCTTTTGCGCCGCTTTGATACCGCCGTTGGCTCCACGCCACGACATGATGGTTGCGCTTTGGCTTACTCCGCCCTCGAGAATCTCGTCCCAGCCTATGAGCTTGCGGTTGTGCTTGTTGAGGAACTCCTCGACGCGGTGTGTTACATATGATTGCAACTCGGCTTCGTTTTTAAGGTTGTTGTCTTTAATGCGCTTCTGACACAAGGGGCACACCTTCCACTCGTCGCGAGGTGCTTCGTCGCCACCTATGTGGATATATTCGCTTGGGAACAGCTTTATAATCTCGCCAAGAACATCTTCCCAGAATTTGAAACTGCTCTCTTTTCCGGCACAGGCAATTTGTGGCGATACACCCCACATGGGCCATGTTTTGTAGTTGCCCTCCTCGCCACGACAGCCAAGCCATGGGTAGGCGCATAGTGCACCGAGTGAGTGACCGGGAATTTCAATCTCGGGGATTATGGTTATGAAACGCTCTTGTGCATATTTTACTATTTCTTTAACATCTTTTTGTGTGTAGTAACCACCGTAGGGTATACCGTCGAAACCTTCGTTGTGTCCTGTGGTTGTCTGCTCGCGCAGGCTGCCTATCTCGGTGAGCAGGGGGTATTTTTTTATCTCTATGCGCCAGCCTTGGTCCTCGGTGAGGTGCCAGTGCAGACGGTTCATCTTGTGGAGAGCCAAAATGTCTATAATCTCCTTAACTGTGTTTACGTCCCAAAAGTGACGCGAACAATCGAGCATAAAGCCACGGTAGGCAAAGTGGGGGGTGTCCTCTATCTGCAGGGTGGGCAGGTTGAGCTTTTGCAGGTCGATAGGTGTTTCGTAGGCTTGTACGGGGACAATCTGTTTAAGTGTCTGCACTGCATAAAATACTCCTGTCGCGCTTTTTGCCTGAATAATTATGTTCTCGGGTAGAATTTCGAGTTTGTAACCCTCCTCGGCCAAAGAGCTGTTGCTTCTTATAATAATGTTGTTGTCTCCCTTAACAGCTGATGCTTTTTTTAGTTTTTTACCGAAGAGCTCTACTGCAAGGCGTTGTATTTCGGCAATAGCATGCTTGCTCTCTTTGCTTTCGATAAAATTTACGATTTTTGTTTCGGGGTTAAGCTCGAAGTTGCTACCGGCTGTGCCCATGACCATCTTTTGTGGTTGGGGTAACACGGTCAGCCTGTCTACCTTCTGCGCCGGGAGTGTTACGGCAAGCGCAAAGGCGATAAAAAACGATATTACTCTCTTTGTCATAAATTAATTATATTAAAGGTTTTTTGTTTTTGCAAAAATAGTGCAACCCGAGGCGAGAACAAAAAAAAACATTTACTTTTTGCCGGGAACACTGTTTTTTGTGGGGCGGAAGGCTCTTTATGCTCTTTTTCGTTTTTTTTATCGTTCAGATAGCTTGCTATATCTCTTTTTTACCTATATTCGCAAAGTGTACTCAACCGAGATTTAAAAACTTTATAACAAAAATATTATAGTATGGACGAAAAGTATGTAATTGGAATCGACCTTGGAGGTACAAATACCGTGATAGGTCTTGTTGATGCTAAGGGTAATATCCTTGCAAAAGATGACACTACAAAGACTCAGGCTCACCCCGACATAGAGGAATATACCGATACTCTTGCTGCGGTAATAGGCAAGCTTGCCGAGCAGTGTGGCGTACAGGGCAAAATAGAGGGTGTGGGTATTGGTGCTCCCATGGCAAACTACTACACCGGCGAGATAGTAAATGCCGCCAACCTTCCCTGGAAGGGTATTGTGCCCCTCGGCTGGTTGGTTGAGAAAAAGACAGGTATCCCCACAAAAATTACCAACGATGCAAATGCCGCCGCTATTGGTGAGATGAAGTATGGCGTTGCACAGGGTATGAAAGATTTTATCTACATAACATTGGGTACCGGTGTCGGTAGCGGTGTTGTTGCCAACGGTCAGCTCATATATGGCCACGATGGCTTTGCCGGTGAGTTGGGGCACGTTACAGCTCCCGTGCTCGAAGGCCGTCAGTGTGGTTGCGGTCGTGTCGATTGCTTGGAGACTTATGCATCGGCAACAGGTATTGTACGCACAGCAAAAAAATGGCTTGTTGAGCGCGACCAGCCCAGCTTGTTGCGCGAGGGTTGCATCAACGAACTTACATCGAAGATGCTTTACGATGCCGCAATGAAGGGCGACGAACTTGCAAATGAGATATTCGACTTTACAGGTGGTGTTCTTGGCGATGCTTTCTGTAACTTTATCGCCTTCTCGGCTCCCGAGGCTATTGTGCTCTTCGGTGGTCTTGCAAATGCAGGCGACCTCTTGTTGGAGCCTATTCGCAAGCGCATGAACGAGAACGTGGTATTCTTGTGGAAGGACAAGGTGAAGGTTCTTAAATCTTCTTTGCCCGGTGCCGATGCTGCTGTGCTCGGTGCTTCGGCTCTCGGTTGGAAGGATTAATACGTTATATTTTGATTTTAAAAAGGCAAGCAACCTGGTTGCTTGCCTTTTTTTATGTAGGTCGGTCGTCGCCTCTGTAAACAACGCTGATTGAATGTTTATTTTTTGTAAAAATAGAAGTAAAAATAGTGAATTTTAAATATAATATTATATTTTTGCCTTTAAGCACGAAGTTGTAAGTTCGCGCTTGGAACTTTAATTGGGAATTGAATTTAAAAACTGATAATTATGAGTAAAATGTTCGAAAATTTGAAACATCTGTTGTGCGTATCGGTGGCAGGTGCAGCCATAATGCCTATGACGTCGTGTGGTAAAAAGGCAGAAGAGGCGAAGCCCATGAATATTTTGTATATCATGTGTGACGACCACTCTTATCAAACTATTAGTGCCTATGACACAACGTATATAAAAACTCCGAATATCGACCGTATAGCCAACGAGGGTGTGCGTTTTACCAATAGTTTTGTGGCAAACTCAATTAGTGGTCCTTCGCGTGCATGTATGCTCACAGGTAAGCACAGCCTTGCCAACGGTTTTACCGACAATAGCTCTTCGTTCGACGGTGGCCAGCAGACGTATCCCAAATTGTTGCAACAGCAGGGATACGAAACAGCTGTTATCGGTAAGTGGCACTTGACATCAGACCCGACAGGTTTCAATTATTGGGATATTCTCGTAGGTCAGGGCGACTACTATAACCCCACATTTATAAAGAATGGCGAGAAGGTTGTGCGTAAAGGATATGCAACAAACATAACCACAGACCTTGCAATAGAGTGGCTCGACTCTATACGCAACAAGGAGAAACCCTTCTGCTTGTTGTTGCACCACAAGGCTCCTCACCGCACATGGATGCCCGATACTTGCGACCTCGACCTCTTTGCCGACAGCAACTTCCCCTTGCCCGAGACTTTCTACGACGATTATAAAGGCCGTCGCGCGGCAAGCGAGCAAAAGATGTCTATATCAAAAGATATGGATATTGTATACGACCTTAAAATGGCCGACAAAGATAGCGCAATACATAGCCGTCCCGACCTCGAAGAGTGGGGCCGTCGCATATATCGCACCATGGACCCCGAACAAAAAGCAGCATGGGACGCTCATTACAACGAGGTTATTGCAAAATTTAAATCGGCAGGGCTCAAAGGCAAGGAGCTCGATGCATGGAAGTTCCAGCAATATATGCGCGATTATTTGCGCGTGATTACCTCGGTAGACCGCAATATTGGCGTTGTACTCGACTATCTCGAGAAGAACGGTCTCATGGAGAACACTCTTATTGTCTACACCTCGGACCAAGGTTTCTACATGGGTGAGCACGGCTGGTTCGACAAACGTTTCATGTACGAGGAGTCTTTCCGCACACCTTTGCTCATGCGTTTGCCCGGCGGTATAAAGGGCGATGTTACACAACTTGTTCAGAATATCGACTATGCTCCCACCATATTGGAGCTTGCCGGTGCCGAAATTCCTGCCGATATTCATGGCGAGTCGCTTCTCCCCTTGCTAAAAGGCGAAGAGTGGAACCCCAAACGCAATGCTTTGTATTATCACTACTATGAGTTCCCCGACGAGCATGCGGTGCGTCCTCACTACGGAATACGCACAGAGCAGTATAAACTCATTCACTTCTATGGCGAGGGTTACAGCGAGTGGGAGCTCTTCGACCTCGATGCCGACAAAAATGAGTTGAACAATATTTACGGAACCGAAGGCACAGAGGAACTTACCGACAGCCTCAAAGGCATGCTCGTTGAGTTGCAGAAACTCTATGGCGAGGAGAAGTTCATTGAGCAACAATAAATGTGCATTTAAGGATATAAATTAGTCGATTCATAAATGAAGAGTAACAAAAGAAACAATCTGAACCTTGTCGATGTTGCAAAGATGAGGCGTGCTCCGGCTTTCGGCACTATGGTCAAGCCGATAGGCTCGGCATGTAACCTCGATTGTTGCTATTGTTATTATCGCGACAAAGCCGATATTTACAATAGTTCCATGCCTAAAATGAGCGACGAACTGTTGGAAATATATATAAAGCAGTATTTAGAGGGTGCCTCGCAACAGAATGTCAGCTTTTGCTGGCATGGTGGCGAGCCCCTCATGGCCGGCCTGCCGTTCTTTCGCAAGGCTATGGAGTTGCAAAAGATATATGCCGGCGGAAAAACCATAGAGAACACGATACAGACAAACGGTATATTGGTAACCGAAGAGTGGTGCGCCTTTTTCAAGGAGAATAACTTTCTTGTAGGTCTGTCGCTCGATGGTCCCGAGGATATACACGATGCTTTTCGTCGTGACTGCGGTGGAGCACCCACATTTGCAAGGGTGATGAGGACGGTTGAGATGTTTAAGCGCACAGGTGTCGATTTTAATATCTTGACGACTGTAAACCGCCGTAGCGAAGGTCGTGGAGCCGAGGTTTATAAATTTCTGCGCTCTTTGAACAAGTACATACAGTTTCTCCCGGTTGTGGAGTATGTGAAGGAGCGTCCGGGGCGCAGGCCTTTGATTGTATCTCCCGACGTTGAAGATGCCGTGGAGGCTCCTTGGTCGGTTACGGCAAAAGGGTATGGTGCTTTCATGTGCGACGTTTTCGACGAGTGGGTTAAGCGCGACGTGGGCAGTTGCTTCGTGCAACTTTTCGATGTAACGCTTGCCAACTGGTATGGTGTTCAACCATCGTTGTGCGCTTTTGGCGAGGTTTGTGGCGATGGTATGGTGGTGGAGCATAATGGCGATGTCTATTCGTGCGACCATTTTGTCTACCCCGAATATCGTTTGGGAAATATCACAAGCAACACGCTTGTCGATATGTACAAGAGCGAGGAACAGCAGAGCTTTGGCAGGGACAAGCGAGAAGCGTTGCCCATGGAGTGCAAGCGTTGCAACTACTATTTTCTGTGTCACGGAGAGTGCCCCAAACACCGTTTTGCCTATGCCCGTAACGGCGAGCCTTATATGAATGTGTTGTGCGAAGGGTATAAGATGTTTTTCCGTCACAGCGACCCCTATATGAGATACATGAAGACTTTGCTCGAAAAGGGAGAGCCGGCCTCGCTTGTTATGGATTGGAAAAGATGAAACAAATATGTAAAACTTATAACTAAAATATTATGGACTCAAAATTTGTACTTCCTAAAATAGGCGAACTGCCTGTAACTGCATCTCTGGATAGTATATGCAAGTTCGAAAAAGTTCCTACGATGATATGCCCTACAGCTGAGGAGGGTGCCGTGCGTGCAGCCGACATCGTGGTTAAGGCGATAAATAATCATAAGGTCGATGGCCTTTTTGTGCTTGGTCTCTCTACCGGTCGCACACCTCTTGGCTTGTATGCCGAGTTGGTAAAAAGATACAAAGCCGGCGAGGTGAGCTTTAAGAATGTAAAGGTTTACAGCCTCGACGAGTTTTATCCCATGTCGCCCGAGAATCCGCAGAGCCGTAACCACCGTGTTTATGAGGATTTTTTGAAATATGTCGATATTAACCCGGCGAACGTGCTCTTTCCCGATGGAACGGTTGCACGTGAGCAGGTAAACGACTATTGCAAGAACTACGAGGCTATGGTGCGCGGTCGCGTGGACCTCATGATTATGGGTGTGGGCGAGATTGGTCAGATAGGCTTCAACGAGCCCGGAACATATTCAAAATCGACAACCCGTCTTGTGCAGTTGAGCTACAACTCGCGTCGCACACAGAACAAGTTCTTCTCTCACCCCAACGAGGTACCCAAGACTGCTATCACCATGGGTATGGAGACTATAATGAGCGCAAAGAAGGTGGTGCTGATGATGTGGGGCGAGGAGAAAACCGAGATAGCAAAGCATCTTATCGAGGGAGAAATTTCGGAAAATTACCCTGCAACCTTCTTGCAGGAGCACCGCAACGTGCAGGTTATTATAGATGAGGCTGCCGCGCAGGAGCTTACACGTGTTAAGGAGCCTTGGCTCATAGCTCCTCCCCAGCAGTGGACACCCAAACTTATTCGTAAGGCTGTAATATGGCTCTGTCAGGTTGTGAACAAACCTATATTGAAACTTACTTATCAGGATTATATAAAGAACTCCTTGTCCGACCTCTTGGAGCGTGTCGATACATACGACCAAGTAAACATAAGAGTCTTTAACGATGTTCAGCACATAATATCGGGCTGGCCCGGTGGCAAACCCAATGCCGACGATTCAACACGTCCCGTGCCATCGACTCCCTTCCCCAAACGTGTGATAATATTCTCGCCTCACCCCGACGACGATGTAATCTCAATGGGTGGAACATTTAACCGTCTCATAGAGCATGGTCACGATGTGCATGTTGCATATCAAACATCGGGCAACGTGGCTGTTTACGACGATGTGGTGTTGCAGAATATCGATACAGCGCGTGAGATGGGCTTCGGAGACCAGTTTGACGAGATACGAGAAATAATAGCAAACAAGAAGCCCGGCGAGCCCGAGCCTCGCGCTTTGCTGAACTTGAAGGGTGCTATCCGTCGTGCCGAGGCGCGTGCGGCTTGTCGCTCAATAGGCTTGAACGACCGTACAAATGCTCACTTCCTAAACCTCCCCTTCTACGAAACGGGTGGCATAAAGAAAGGTCAGCTCTCTGACGATGATATTGAGATTGTAAAGGCTCTTATGCGCGAGGTTAAACCTCATCAGATATATGCGGCCGGCGACCTTACCGACCCCCATGGTACACACCGTGTTTGTATTGAGGCGGTTTTGCGTGCGTGGGAAGAGGTGAAGAACGACGATTGGGCAAAAGAATGTCACATATGGCTCTATCGTGGTGCTTGGCAGGAGTGGGATTTGGCTGTTGCCGATATGGCTGTGCCTTTGAGCCCCGAGGAGATGATACGCAAACGTCATGCTATTTTCCGTCACCTCTCGCAAAAGGATATTGTTCCTTTCCCCGGTGAGGACGCTCGTGAGTTTTGGCAACGTGCCGAGGACCGCATGCAGGGTACGGCTCAGTTATTCGACAAAATAGGTTTGCCCGAATATCAGGCAATCGAGATGTTTGTAAAATTGTTGTAATTGAAGAGGTAAAGAGGGTTTATATTTGAATGTGAGTTTTTCGATTTATCCCCTCCTAATAAAAAAAGCGCAAGACAAAACCTTGCGCTTTTTTTTTATTAGGAGGAAGGGTTCTTTACTCTTCGTCGTCTATAACACCGTTGTAGGCAAGTTCACCTTCTACTATAAAGAAAAGCTCCTCGGGGTTGTACTCGCCTATGTTGTTCTTTTTGGCCTCTTTGGCTATGAAACGTGCTATCTCATCGATGTCGATGTCGATATATTCGTTGTTGCCGTCGAGAATACCGCTCTTTTCGTAATAATCGTAAATGGTGTCGAGGAAGTAGTAAAATTCATCGTCGCTGAATTTCTCCTTTAAATCCTGTGGCAGACGTTCACGGATATAAGCGATGGTTTTCTCGTCGTCGAGGTCCTCAACTGTAAATTCGTCGTTCTGCATGGTTGTTTATCCTAAAAGAGCTTCGAATTTAGCCTGTACATCTGCTTTTGATTTTGAGCCGACGAACTTGTCTACCACGTTACCGTCTTTTATGAAGATAACGGTGGGTACGTTGCGTATGCCATACTCGGCTGTGAGGTCGCATGCCTCTTCGATGTCGCATTTTGCAACTGCGATGCGTCCTTCATACTCTTGTGACAACTCCTCGATGATGGGGGCCAACTGTTTGCAGGGACCGCACCATGATGCGCTGAAATCGAGCACGATGGGGAGGTTGGTTGCCATGAACTCTTTTGAATTTTCGTCTGTTACAATAACTGCCATAGTTCTAAGTTTTTTAAAGTTATTAATTGAGTTTATAATCTATATTTGGTAGGCTCTTAAGGTATTCTATAAGTTCGTATTCTACTGTTATGCTGTGGCTCTTGGACATGAGCGCGAGGGTAAATTCGTGTTCGTAGTCCTTTATGTTGAGTTGCAACTTGCTGGGGCCCGGGTGTCTTTCGGCATAGTCCATGATGTTTTCGTAAAAATCTTCATCGAGTGCCATGATGTCGAAGGTGAGTGTGATGCTTTGCACCATCTTGTCTTTAATTTCGGGCATAAGTTCTATGCTGCCAACCGAAAAATCGAGCTTTGTGGGGTCCCAACGTCTGCCTTGGCAACTACCTTTTATATATAGGAAGTTACCGGGTATAAAATAGTTCTGTTTCTTTATCCATTCGTCGCCAAAGAAGAATAGTTCGGCTGTTCCCGAGAAATCCTCTATTTTGACTACTCCGAAGGGACTGCCTTTCTTTGTAAAGCCGGTGCGAGGGGCCTCGGATACAACGCCTCCGAAGGTTATCTTGCGCCCTTGCAGTTGCGAGAGGTCGCTCAACTCCACTGCTTTTGTGTTGCAGAACTCTTCGAGTATGAGCCTGTAATCGTCGAGCGGGTGTGCCGATAGGTATATGCCCACAAGGTCGCGCTCGCGGTTAAGGCGTTCGAGTGTGCTCCATTCTCCGCCTTCGGGTATCTCGGGCTTGGGTATCTCGGGCATCTCTTCGGCACCGAAGAGGGTGTTTTGCGACGATGATTTGTCGGTCTGGTATATGTTTCCGTATCTCACAAGGCTTTCGAGAAATTGCTCGCCCTTGCTGTTGGTTGCCATGTATTGCTCTCGTTTGATGTCGCCGGGTAACTCGTCGAAGGCTCCCGACAGTGCAAGGCATTCGAGGTTTTTACGGTTGCAGGCTGTGAGGTTGATGCGCTCTACAAAATCGAAGATGCTTGTGAAGGGGCCGTTGGCCTCGCGCTCCTCGATTATGCTTTGCACGGCGTTCTCGCCCACGCCTTTTACTGCGCACAACCCGAAACGTATGTCTCCTTTTTTGTTTACGCTGAATTTGCGGTGCGACTCGTTTACGTCGGGCCCTAATACGTTTATGCCCATGCTTTTACACTCTTGCATGAGCTTGGTTATTTCGGTAATCTTGTCGAGGTTTCGGCTGAGGGCTCCCGCCATGTACTGCGAGGGGTAGTGTGCTTTGAGGTAGGCTGTTTGGTAGGCTACCCATGAGTAACATGTGGCGTGCGACTTGTTGAAGGCGTACGATGCAAACTTTTCCCAGTCGGCCCAGATTTTTTCGAGGGTGGCTTCGGGGTGTCCGTTGGCTTTTCCGCCGTTTATGAATTTGGGCTTCAACTCGTCGAGCTTCTCTTTCAGCTTTTTACCCATGGCTTTACGCAGGGTGTCGCTTTCGCCTCGGGTGAAGTTGGCGAGCAGGCGCGACAGGAGCATCACCTGCTCTTGATATACGGTGATTCCATACGTGTCTTTCAGGTATTTCTCCATGCAGGGTATGTCGTACTTCACGAGCGAGGGGTCGTGCTTGCGCTGTATGAAGTCGGGTATGTAGTCCATGGGGCCGGGGCGGTAGAGGGCATTCATGGCTATGAGGTCCTCGAATGTGCTGGGCTGTAGCTCACGCAGATATTTCTGCATGCCCGGTGACTCAAACTGGAATGTTCCTATGGTGTTGCCCTTGCTGTATAGCTCGTATGTCAGGGGGTCGTCGATAGGTATGTTGTCTATGTCTACTTTCTCTTTGAGGCTGAGGCGTATATTCTCGATGGCTTCGTTTATTACCGAGAGTGTTTTGAGGCCGAGGAAGTCCATCTTTATGAGCCCTGTCTCTTCGATGACGCTTCCTTCGTACTGTGTAACAAGTAGTTTCTCGCCGGTCTCCTTATCCTCGGCGATGCTTATGGGTACGTGGTCGGTGATGTCATCACGGCAGATGATGGTTCCGCAGGCGTGTACTCCGGTGTTGCGCACGTTGCCTTCCAGCATTTTGGCATATTTTATGGTGTCGCGCAGAATGGGGTCGGGCGAGGCTTCGGCCTCGCGTAGCTCGGGCACCGATGCTATTGCGTTGGGAAGGTTCATTTTAAGGCCGTCGGGCAGACGGTCGGGGATTGCCTTGCATAGTTTGTTCGAGAGGTCGAGGGGGAGTTTTTGCACACGTGCCACATCTTTTATGGCGAGCTTGGTTGCCATGGTGCCGTATGTGATGATGTGTGCGACCTTCTCTTGTCCGTACTTCTCGGTTACCCAGTTGAGCACTCGGCCACGGCCGTCGTCATCGAAGTCTACGTCGATATCGGGCAACGATATACGGTCGGGGTTGAGGAAACGCTCGAACAGGAGGTCGTACTTTATGGGGTCTACTCGGGTTATTCCTAGCGA
This sequence comes from Bacteroidaceae bacterium, assembly GCA_045631905.1. GTDB lineage: Bacteria > Bacteroidota > Bacteroidia > Bacteroidales > Bacteroidaceae > HGM04593. Next base: position 136,900 of record JAZQVO010000040.1, on the reverse strand, counting down.
GTAGGCTACTACGCTACCGGCCGCAGAGCCACGTCCTGGCCCTACTGCCACGCCTAGCTCTTCGCGTGCGGCACGAATAAAGTCTTGCACTATAAGGAAGTAGCCGGGGAATCCCATGGTTTTCATGATGTGTAGCTCAAAGTCGATGCGGTCGGTAAGTTCTTGGTCGAACGGTTCTTCGTAGCATTTGCGTGCTCCGTCGTAGGTGAGCTTGCGCAGGTAGTCGCCTTCGAGCTTTATGCGGTATAGCTTGTCGTAGCCTCCGAGTTTCTTTATCTTCTTCTCGGCCTCCTCTTGCGAGAGGACGACGTTGCCTTTTTCGTCGCGGGTAAATTCGTTAAAGAGGTCTTCGTGTGTGTATTTTTGCCTGTACCCCTCTTCGGTGCCGAACTCTTCGGGTATGGCGAAGGTGGGCATGATGGGGGCGCTGTCTATTGAGTAGAACTCTACTTTGTCGCATATCTCAACCGTGTTTGTGAGTGCTTCGGGTACGTAGGAGAACATCTCGTTCATCTCGGCCTTTGTTTTCATCCACTCTTGTTTGGAGTAGAGCATGCGCTTGGGGTCGTCGAGGTCTTTGCCTGTGTTCAGGCAGATGAGGCGGTCGTGTGCCTCGGCGTTCTCTTCATCGACAAAGTGCACGTCGTTCGAGCATATGAGCTTTACTCCAAACTCGCGTGCCAGTTCCTCTATCTTTTTGTTCACCTCTACCTGAATGGAGTATACCTCGTGGTTGGCACGTTCAACCGTGGCTTTGTGTATTTGTAGCTCCAGGTAGTAATCGTCGCCAAAGAGGTTTTTGTACCATTGAATGGCCTCGCGTGCCTTCTCCTCTTCACCTTTTATAAGCAGTTGTGGTATCTCTCCTCCAAGACATGCCGAACTGCATATTAACCCTTCGTGGTATTTTTCAATCTCTACCTTGTCGGTTCGTGGGTTGTAGTAGTAGCCCTCCGACCATGCTTTCGATACAATCTTTATAAGGTTATGGTAGCCTGTCTCGTTTTTGGCAAGCAGAATAAGGTGGTGTCCGCGCATGTCCTCTTTGAGCTCGCGGTTGAAGAGACGGCGCTCGGCAACGTAGACCTCGCAACCTATAATAGGCTTGAACTTCTCTTCGTCGCTCTTGCCTTTGTTCACTTTGTTTACATAATTAAAAAACTCCTTGATAGCCATCATGTTACCATGGTCGGTGATGGCTATGCCACGCATGCCGTCGGCGATGGCTTTGTCTACCAATCTCTTTACCGATGCCTGGCCGTCGAGAATGGAGTATTGGGTGTGAACGTGTAGGTGAACAAAATCGTACATGGTCTGTTTTTTGTTTGAGTTGATAAAGTTAATAGCTTTTGTTCATTCGGCATAATCCTTTTGGCAAAAAGTTATCAACAAAATGTAGGGTTGTGCTTGTTTTTGCCCGATGTTATATTGTATTCTGTGTGTCGTGGGTGATTAATTCTTTTAAATATCCTTTTTTGTTGTTTTTTATTTGCAATTTAACAAATTGTTACTACATTTGTGAATGTAATAAGTTCTTCTAACGATGAAAAAATTCAAAAGAATAAGAAAAATAAGGAATATAAGGTTGCATCGTGAAGGTACGGAAATACTTATCGTTTCTTTCCTTATATTGTTGCTTATTAATGTCCCCTTGTGGTATTTCTTGCCTTCGTGGGTGGTCTTCAACTCTATCATAAGCGTAATTACAACCGTTGTTTACTTGTTGATGGTGAACTTCTTCCGCAGTCCCATACGCCGTTTTCAGGGTGATGTCGATGGCGTGGTTGTTGCACCTGCCGACGGTAAGGTGGTTGTGATAGAGAATGTTTTTGAACCCGACCACTTTAAAGAAGAACGTAAAATGATATCCATATTTATGAGCCCCATGAATGTGCATGCCAACTGGTACCCTGTCGATGGTGTGGTGAAGCGTGTGGAACACCAAAAAGGAAAATTCCACAAAGCATGGTTGCCCAAGGCCAGCACCGAGAACGAACGCTCTTTGGTTGTTATTGAGACTGCCGATGGTACCGAGATTCTTGTGCGTCAGGTTGCAGGAGCCATGGCTCGTCGCATAGTGACATATTCAACCGTTGGCGAAGAGTGTTTCATTGACCAACATTTTGGTTTTATAAAATTTGGTTCGCGCATAGATATTTATCTCCCTCTCGATGCTGAAATTTGTGTTGAGTTGGAACAAAAGACTGTTGGTAACGAAACGATTATTGCAAAATTAAAATAAGATAATTTTATGGCAATCAAAAGACATATCCCCAATACTATAACCTGTTGTAATCTCTTTTCGGGTTGTATCGCATGTGTGATGGCTTTGCATGGTGATTTTCTTGCAGCGATGTGTTTTATAGTTATTGGAGCTGTCTTTGATTTTTTCGATGGTATGGTGGCTCGCTTGTTGAAGGTCTCTTCGCCTCTTGGTGTTCAGATGGACTCGCTTGCCGATGATATTACTTTCGGTCTTGCTCCGGCTACCATAGTATTCTCTTTTATGAGAGGGCTCGACTATCCCTCTTTCCTTGTTCCTATTCAGAATTTTATACCATATTACGCCTTTGTGATAGCTGTATTCTCGGCTGTGCGTTTGGCAAAGTTCAATATTGATACCCGTCAAAAATCGACCTTTATAGGTTTGCCTACCCCGGCAAATGCTCTTTTCTGGGCATCTTTGGTAGCCGGTTTGGGTGCGTGGATTCGAGAACTTAATTATGGTTGGTTCTTTATGCTTGGTCTTATAACGATATTCTCATATTTGCTTGTTTCGGAGATTCCTATGTTCTCTTTGAAATTTAAAAGTTTGAGGTGGAGAAGTAATAAAATTCGTTATATATTCATGATGTGTTCTATACCGATGTTTCTTTTGGGTATAGGTGCGGCAGTAGCCATAATATCGTGGTATCTGGTGCTTTCTACCACTCTTTATATTCGCAAAATGTCCAAGCAGGCATAAATTAAGAGGACAAGGCAATCCGTTTTGCGTTTATATTTGTTTTTCTTAAATTAAAATTATTCCGGATATGTCCTTTCTAATATTTATAATATTCATGGCATTGGTTGTTCTGATGCTTATACCGACGTTAATATACTCGTTGGTGCGCACTCTGCTGTCGATGCTCGGTTTTGTTTTTACAGGGAAAAAACGTAAAAAAAGGAACGATGCTCCCGAGGGCTATGGCTATCGTGGAGGCGGTGCTTCGGGTGAAGAAGATACCCGGAGCGGTCATAAAAAGAAACTCTTCGACAAGGACGAGGGGGAGTATGTCGATTTTGAGGAGATAAAAGAGAATAAATAGCCGGGAACTATCTCTTCTTTGAGAAAAAATCTTTCATAAGAGCTGTTGATTCATCGGCGCAGATGCCTGCAAGAACCTCGGTTTTCGGGTGCAGAGCGTTGGGCGCAAATTTGTTGTACCCTCTTTTTTCGTCTGTGGCACCATAAACAAGTCGTCCTAACTGCGCCCAGCCTATGGCTCCTGCACACATGGGGCAGGGTTCCACGGTTACGTATAGGGTGCAATCGTTGAGGTATTTACCACCAATATTGGTTGCGGCGGCTGTTATTGCCTGCATCTCGGCATGTGCAGTAACATCGTTAAGTGTCTCTGTGAGGTTGTGAGCGCGGGCAACGATGCGCCCTTTGCACACTATTACGGCACCTATGGGTACTTCGTCCTTGGCAAAGGCTTTGCGTGCTTCGACAAGTGCCTGTTTCATGTATTCCGCGTCGTTCATGGTGCTTCTTTTTTCTATCGACGCATGTCGTGCTCGCTAAACAGAGTGGGGTAGTCGGCGTCCATGCTCTTGTATATAGATGTAAGGAGGGTTTTTCTCATCCAGTTGCTCTTGTTCGTTATCTTGTATTTTTTTAGATAATCGTCAATTATTTTCATCTCCTCTTCGCTCACGAGGCACACGACGCGTGAGTGACGTACCGGCTGGGTGCGTGTAGCTGTGGCTTTGAGTGTTTTGTCTTTGTTGCTCATAAATTTTATTCTACAATGCTCTCTTATGCAAAATTAGTGTAAAAGCCTTCGAAAAGCAAATTTTAGTTTGTTTTTCGCTGTAACATATAGTATCTTCGCCAAAAAGTTGGTATAATAGCATGGCACAACATAACTTGTTAGGCAACAAAGGAGAAATGCTCGCGGCTCGTTATCTGCTCGATAAGGGGTATGCCGTGCATGAATATAATTGGCGAAGCGGTCACAAGGAGATTGATATAATTGCACAGTATCGCGACACTCTTGTCTTTGTTGAGGTGAAGAGCCGTAGGAACGAGGATTATGGCATGGCGGTAGATGCTGTGACCGAGGCCAAGATGGAGAGGTTGATATCGGCTGCCGAGGTGTATATTTTGGAGAATAATATTGAACTTCAATACAGGTTCGACATAATAACGGTGGTGGGCGATGGCGACCATCACGACATAGTGCATATTGAAGATGCTTTTACCGCAAGTTGGTAGTGATTATGAATATAGAAGAGGCACGTTTATATTGTTTGAGCAAGGTGGGAGCGACCGAGGATTTTCCTTTTGACGAGACTACTTTGGTGTTTAGGGTTGAAAACAAGATTTTTGCAATTACCGACCTTGAAAACACAAAGTGGTTCTGTGTTAAATGTGATGCCGACAGGGCTTTGGAGTTGCGCGATGCCTATCCGCAGATAGCTCCTGCATGGCACATGAACAAAAAATATTGGAACCAACTCGATATTGAACATTTGAGCGACGAACTTTTCTTTGAACTTGTGGACCACTCATATTCCGAGGTGCTTAAAAAACTACCCAAAAAGATACGTCTGAAATATGGAATGTTGTAATCCTGAATTTTATATAGAGCATCTGCCCACGGTAGACTCAACGAACAACTATGTGAGAGCCGAGGCAAAGCGTTTGTGGGGTGTTGCCGGCAAGGCCGAGGTGGTGGCAGTGTATGCCGACGAGCAGACTGCCGGTCGTGGTCAGAGGGGTAACGTGTGGCTTTCGCGTGCGGGTGAGAATCTTTTGGTGAGCCTCTTGGTGCGCCCTTCGTCGTTGCCGGTTGTGCGTCAGTTTGCTCTCTCGCAGGCTGTTGCTCTGGCTGTAAAGGGCGCTATGGGGTACTATGGCATAGATGCCGTGCTTAAATGGCCGAACGATATTTATGTCGGTGGTCGTAAGCTTGCAGGTATATTGGTGGAGCTCGACTATTCAAGCTCGTTGGTCGAAAGTGCTGTTGTGGGTGTCGGGCTTAATGTTAATGAGGAGGTATTCTCTCCCATGGATAAAGTGCCTGTGTCGATGAAGATGTTGCTTGGCACCTCGCACGAGGTTGAAGATGTGCTTTCGGCTCTTCTCGATGGCTTTTCCTATTATTATGCAATGTTGCAACGTGGGGAGTACGATACCCTTGCCACCGATTACAAACGCTCGCTCATGGGGTATGGGAAAACGATGCGCTTCCGTGTGGGGGAGCACTCGTTCGAAGCTGTCATAAAAGGTGTGGAGAGTGACGGGCGTTTATGCCTGTTGCATGCCGATGGCTCGGAACGGCTTTATGCCTTCAAAGAGGTGGAGATGGTTATTTAATGTTTTTGTCTTTTAAATCCTCCTCTCTTTCGCGACGCAGTTTTTCGCGTTTGCGCAACAATATCCACAAGATAACAAGTACCACACACGAAACGCCCACAGTGATACACTTTTCTGTCAGGGACATCTCTGTGTTTCTGGGTAGCAGATAACTGTACACAACTATCGTGTATATTGCCAATAGGGCAATAGTGGTATTGGGTTTTCTGAAAAGTCTCATATATCGATATTTTTTGCGAAGGTAAACATTTTTTTTGTAGCATATACTTTTTGCTTCTGTTTTGAAACAAAAGATAGTATTCTTTAACCAATATTGTATTTTTGAGAAAATAGATGTATTTTTACAAAAGAAATAGTAACTATAAATTTTATACATATGGCAAAGTTTAAAAGAATTCTTCTTAAATTAAGTGGCGAGAGCCTCATGGGTGAGCAGGGTTATGGAATAGATGTTAAACGTCTCAATGAGTATGCGGCGCAGATAAAAGAGGTTGCCGAGATGGGTGTTGAGATAGGTATTGTTATCGGTGGTGGAAATATCTTCCGCGGTCTTACCGGTGCCGGTAAGGGCTTCGACCGTGTAAAGGGCGACCAGATGGGTATGATGGCTACCGTAATCAACAGCTTGGCACTGAGCTCGGCTCTTGGTGCGGCTGGTGTTCCCAACAAAGTGCTCACAGCTATTCGCATGGAGCCCGTGGGTGAGTTCTATACAAAATGGAAGGCGATAGAGGCTATGCAGGAGGGTAAGGTGGTTATTATGGCCGCCGGTACAGGAAGCCCCTATTTTACAACCGATACAGGTTCTTCGCTTCGTGGTATAGAGATTGAGGCCGATGTTATGCTCAAAGGTACCCGTGTCGATGGTATCTACACTGCCGACCCCGAAAAGGACCCCACAGCTACAAAGTTCGACGATATCAGCTACGACGAGGTTTTGAGCCGTGGCTTGAAGGTTATGGATATGACTGCCACCGCAATGTGTAAGCAGAATAATCTGCCTATCTATGTCTTTAATATGGATATAGTTGGTAATCTTAAAAAGGTTATGAACGGTGAGGAGATAGGAACTTTTGTTCACCCGTAAACTTATTTGGTAGATATAAAACACCAAGGAACCTTTTGCAAGGTTCCTTGGTGTTTTATTATGGGGTAGGCTCTGCTATCTTTCTGCTTTGTAGTTACCCACGCAAAATTTATTTCGTTTGGCGTAAAATGTTCGAGCATATGTGGCGTATTTTACTTGTTTGTTCCTGTTTTTGAGGTAAACCTCTAAAATATTCCACACTCGCTGTGAAAAACATTTAAGTAAACTTTATGTTTCTCGCTCGTTTGTTTGTATTTTTGCGGTAAAACATACTTTATGGTAAATGAAATAATCGACCGTTATTATCCTTGCGATAATGAGTTAAAGCGTATCTTTATGGTGCATGCTCGTAAGGTGACCTCCTTGGCTCTGGATTTTGCGACACGCCACCCCGAACTTAATATGGATATGCAGTTTATTGAGGAGGCTGCCATGTTGCACGACTTGGGTATTTTTCTCACCGATGCTCCACGCATACATTGCTTGGGCGACAAGCCTTACATATGTCACGGCTTTTTAGGTGCCGAGCTTTTGCGTTCTCACGGTTTGCCTCGTCATGCTTCGGTGTGCGAGCGTCACACAGGCACGGGCCTCACAAAAGAGCAGATTGAGCGTGAGGGTTGGCCTTTGCCGGTGATGGATTTTGTGCCGGTCACTTTGGAGGAGCAACTTATATGTTTTGCCGACAAATTTTATTCCAAGACAACGCATCTCGAGGAGGCAAGAACCATGGAACAGGTTGTTGCGAGTATGCGAAAAATATCCGATGAATCGGTAAGAAAAATAGAGCAATGGGCGCAAATGTTCATGTAAAAGGTTAAAAAGCATGATAAATGGTGCTCGCAAAGGTTTTTTTGCGGTAAAAATAGCGGTAACTCCCTTTTATTTTGTATTTTTGCTTGTTATTTGCTGATAAATGTTAATGTACCATAATATAAAGAACATTATTTTTTCGTGTTTGGTGTCGGTGCTTGCCATGATGGCTGTTGCTCCGGTGCATGGAGTTGTCTTGCATAAAGATTACTTTAATGTTATGTTGCAGGATACTTTGCAGGCCGATACTTTGCTTGCAGAGGCAAAAGATTCTTTGCCCGAAAAGAAAAGAGATACCGATGCGGTGGAGGATCCTGTCTATTACGAGTCGGCCGACTCTATGGTGTGGTCGCGCTCGGGCAATGCTTTTCTTTATGGGGATTGCAAAGTGAAGTATCAGAAAATTGAGCTCGATGCAGCTGTAATCTCCATGAATATGGACAGCAGCGTGGTGCGTGCGGCCGGTGTTGCCGATACTTTGGGCAACATAAAAGGTCTTCCTGTTTTTCGAGATGGCGATACGCCTTACGAGTCGGATAAAATAAGCTATAACTTCAAAAGCAAGCGAGGATATATAAATAACGTCTTTACAGCCCAAGGCGATGGTTTCATGATGGGCGAGGCTGCCAAAAAAGATTCAACAGGCGCGTTCTATGCCTATAATGGCAAATATACCACTTGTGATGCTCCTCACCCACACTTTTATATAGCTCTTACACGCGCCAAGGTGCGTCCTAAAAAAGATGTGGTCTTTGGTCCGGCTTATTTAGTTATAGAAGATGTGCCGTTACCTGTTGCGATACCTTTTGGTTTCTTCCCCTTTACAAGCAGTTATTCATCGGGTTTCATCATGCCATCATATGGTGACGACTCCGAGAGGGGTTTTTATTTGAGCGACGGAGGTTACTATTTTGCCATAAGCGACAAACTCGACCTTAAACTCACAGGCGAAATTTTTACAAAAGGTTCGTGGGGCTTGGGAGCCTCTTCTACTTATGCCAAACGATACAGGTATTCGGGTAACGTAAGTTTTAATTATATTGTTACGAAAGAGGGGGAAAAGGGCCTGCCCGACTATGGTGTGGGTAAAAACTTCCGTTTTCTTTGGAGCCATCGTCAAGACTCGAAAGCTCACCCCAACAGCAACTTCTCGGCGAGCGTAAACTATGCTACGTCAAACTACGAACGCTCAAACCTTAATAGTATATACAACCCTGTGTATAACTCGCAAACGGTGAGAACTTCGAGCGTGAGCTACTCGAAAACCTTCCCCAACGTGGGGCTTACAATATCGACAACAATGAATATTTCGCAGAATGTGCAGGACTCAATAATCTCGCTCACTTTGCCTAGTCTCAATGTGTCGTTATCGAAAAAATACCCTTTCAAGAAGAAAAAACGTGCCGGCGACGAGCAGTGGTACGAGAAGATTGCTCTTTCGTACAGTGGTCAGATGAGCAATAGTGTTACATCGAAAGAGGACGAACTTTTCGAGAAGAATTTCTCGACAGAGTGGCGTAACGGTGTGAAACACTATATCCCCATCAGTGCAACATTCCAACTTTTCAACTTTATAAATGTTACCCCAAGCATTAATTATACCGAGCGTTGGTATTTCAAGAGGATAAACCAGCAGTGGGACGAGGCGACAAGCAAGGTGGTGCGCGACACTGTGAGCGGTTTCAACCGTGTCTACGACTACAACATGGCTCTATCCATGAATACCACCCTCTATGGTTTCTATCAGCCTGCCGGCTTCTTGAAGAACAGCAGAGTGCACACCGTGCGACACGTCTTTAAACCAAGTGTACAGTTTACCTTTGCTCCCGATTTTTCGGCCGAGCGATATGGTTATTACGACTCGTACACCTACACCGACGCAAACGGAGAGGTGCGCACTGTCGATTATTCGCCATACGAGGGTAGCCTTTACGGTATCCCCGGCAAAGGACGCACGGGTAGCATCTCTATGAACATCAGTAATAACGTGGAGATGAAGTGGCGCACCAAGAGCGACTCTTTGAGAAAGGTTAGCCTTATTGATGAGTTGGGAGCATCGCTCTCCTACAACATGGCTGCAAAAACAAAGCCTTGGAGTAACCTATCCACACGCTTGCGTCTTAAATTGTCGAAGAATTATACTTTGAGCCTTAACGCAGTGTTTGCAACATATGCTTACGAGTTTAACGAGAGAGGTCAGGTGATAGTTGGTGACCGAACAGAGTGGTCTTATGGTCGTTTCGGCCGTTTCCAAGGTATGAGCCAGAATATCTCTTATACGTTCAATAACTCAACCTGGAAGAAAATAAAGAAATTGTTTGGTCGCGACGAGGTGGAGGCCGACGAAGACGAAGAGGTTGTTGCAACCAAGGAGGAGGATACCGCCGAGAAGAAGAAGAGCTCTCTTGCCGCTTCGAGCAGAACGGAGGCAAAGAATGCCGATGTGGACCACGACGGTTATATGCCTTTTAAAATTCCATGGAGTTTCTCGGTCTCTTATGGTATAATAATGGCGGAGGATCGTTCAAAACCCATAGATATAAAGGATATGCGTTACCCTTACAAGTATACGCAAAACGTGAATTTCTCGGGTAATATCTCAATATCCGACAACTGGCGCATAAACTTTACCTCGGGTTATAATTTCGAGAATAAGAAATTGACTACCACTACTATGAATATCTCTCGCGACCTTCACTGCTTTGAGATGTCGTGTGGTGTGGTGCTGAGCCCTTACACCTCGTTTAATTTTAGTTTCAGAGCTACATCGCAGATGCTTGCCGATGCTCTAAAATGGGATAAGCGCGATAATGGTAGCAACATCGATTGGTATTGATGTCATAATTATATATATACAAAAAAACCGACACATGTGTCGGTTTTTTTGTGTATATATGTTTACCATTTTATTGGTTCTTTGCCGTGTGAGAGCAGGTATTCGTTGGCTTTTGTAAAGTGGTGGTTGCCAAAGAAGCCTTGGTAGGCCGAAAGGGGTGACGGGTGGGGTGATGACAACACGAGGTGCCTGTTGCGGTCGATGAAAGCTCCCTTTTTTTGTGCATAACTGCCCCAAAGTATAAAGACGATGTTGTCGCGTCGCTCGGCAAGGGTGCGTATGGCGGCATCGGTGAACTCTTCCCAGCCTCTCTTTTGGTGCGAACCGGCAGAGGCTGCTCGCACGGTGAGTGTCGCGTTTAGGAGTAACACGCCTTGGTCGCTCCAGCGTGTGAGGTCGCCGTCGGCAGGTATGGGGGTTCCGCAGTCGGCCTCTATCTCTTTGAATATATTTAGCAAGGAGGGTGGGAAGGGAACGCCTTTGTTTACCGAGAAGCAGAGGCCGTTAGCCTGCCCGGCTCCGTGGTAGGGGTCTTGCCCAAGTATTACAACCTTTACGTTGTTAAAGGGGCAGTGGTCGAAGGCGTTGAAGATGAGCTTGGCGGGAGGGTATACCGGGGTTGCTCCTTTGTACTCTTCGCGCACAAACGATGTGAGCTTTGCAAAATATTCTTTTTCGAACTCTTCGGAAAGTACCTCCTTCCAACTGCTTTCTATCTTTACGTCCATCTCTTTGCTCTTATATAAGAGGTATATTTATCTTGGCGCACTGCTCGCGCATCTCTTGTGGCCAGATACTTGCCTGTATCTCGCCTATGTGTGCTTTTTGGAGCAGTAACATGCAGAGACGAGACTGACCGATACCGCCACCTATGCTTAGAGGCAGTGTGCCTTCTAACATGCGACGGTGGAAGTATAGCTCTTTTCTCTCCTCCTTGCCCGATATCTTGAGCTGGTGTAACAATGCCTTTTCATCGACTCTGATGCCCATAGACGATAGCTCGACTGCTTTGCCAAGCACGCTCGACCATATCATGAGATCGCCGTTAAGGCCGTTGAAACCCTCTTCGTTGGGGGTGCTGTAATCGTCGTAGTCGGGTGCGCGGTTGTCGTGTGGCTCTCCATCGCCCAGCTTGCCACCTATGCCTATTATGAAAACGGCTCCGTGCAGGCGTGTTATCTCTTCCTCACGCTCTTTTGCTGTGAGGGTGGGGTAGAGGCGACGCAACTCCTCGGAGTGTATGAAGAATACTTTTTCGGGGAGAGTGGGCTTTATTTGAGGGTAATATTCACATATTGTAAATTCGGTGTGACGCAACGCGTTGTATATGCCTTCGACGATGGTTTTAAGGAACTTGACGGTGCGCTCCTCGGCTGTTATGACACGCTCCCAGTCCCACTGGTCTACATAGAGCGAGTGTAGGTTGTCGAGCTCCTCATGTGCGCGTATTGCGTTCATGTCGGTGTATATTCCGTGTCCTTGTGCAATATTGTAGTCGGCGAGTGTTACGCGCTTCCACTTTGCAAGTGAGTGTACAACCTCGGCTACTGCATCGTTCATGTCCTGAATGGGGAAGCTAACGGCGTGCTCGTAGCCGTTAAGGTCGTCATTAAGGCCTGTTCCTTGGAGCACGAATAGGGGGGCTGTCACACGACGCAACCTCAATGTTGCCGAAAGATTCATCTGAAAAATCTCCTTTATCTGCTTAATTGCTAATTCTGTCTGTTTGAGGTTAAGAATCGGCGTGTATTCTGTGGGTAGTTTGTAAAGTTTCATTTATGCTGACAATTTGTCTATGTTTTGTTTGTTTTTGTTGTCAAAAGGTTTTTGATAAACCTTGTTTTCTATCTCGTTGTTGCAAAGATATAAATAATATCTATAATATAGTAAATAAAAAGTGATAATAGTTGAAAAAATGGTTAAAAGAGCCGATATGCGGTTTTTTTTATTTACCTTTGTCATAAATAATGAAAATACGCCTGTATTTTTGTAAATTGAGATAAGACATAAAAGAGGGGTCCCGTAGCTTAGCTGAATAGAGCGTCAGATTCCGGTTCTGAAGGTCCTGGGTTTGAATCCCAGCGGGATCACTGCTGTGCGGTGTAAATTTTAAGTTATTGCTGTTATGTCCAAATTTTTAAATTCTCTTGCGATAGCTCTGCTCTATCTGCTCAACAAATTGCCGTTAAGGGCTCTGTATCTGTTGTCGGATATGTTATATCCGCTTGTCTATTTTGTGGTAAGGTATCGACGTAAGGTTGTTCGCAAGAACTTGCGTAACTCTTTCCCCGAAAAGAGCGACAAGGAGTTAAAGGCGATAGAAAAGGAGTTTTATCACAATTTCTGCGACTATTTTGTGGAGACCATAAAATATTATGGTATGTCGGCCGAGGAGGTTGGCAAGCATGTGGAGTTTACGGGGCTCGACGAGGTGCGTCGTATGTTGGCGCAGAACCGCTCTTGTGTGTGTTATATGTTGCACAATTTCAACTGGGAGTATCTGACAACGCTTCCGTTGTATATAAAGGGCGATAACGTGGTGGTTGGTGCGATATATCATAAGTTGCGCAACCCTCGTTTCGACAAGCTTTTTAAGGATATGCGTGGGCAATATGGTGCCGATAATGTCACTATGAAAAATACTCTTCGCCGTGTAATTGAGATAACAAAGAACAAGCAACTTTTTGTATATGGCTTTATAGCCGACCAAATACCAAAAAGAGAGGCGATGAATCACTGGCTCACTTTCCTTAACCAGGATACACCTGTTTTTACAGGTGCCGAAAAGATTGCCCGCAGGGTTAAGGGTTCGGCATTTTATGTCGATATTGTAAAGGTGAAACGTGGCAAATATAAGGTTCATTTTGACTTGATGTGCGAAGATGTTTCGTCGATGCCGGAACATGAGATTACCAACGAGTATTTTCGTCGTGGTGAGGAGGCTATAAGAAAGAACCCTGCGCTTTGGTTGTGGACACATAATCGCTGGAAAAGAACCCGTGCCGACTACGAGGCTTTCCGTGCTCATGTCGAGGAGCGTCACAGACGTTTTACCGAAGATGCCGTCACACCCGATATTCAAAAATAATATCAATGCTGAATAGTTGAAGATTACTTTATAAAACAAGACAGGCAACCGCAATGCGGTTGCCTGTCTTGTTTTATATGTTGCTCAATTAATATGCTCTTGCAAAAAGCACTCTTCTTGCCGAGGGCTTGCCTGTTACCATGCAGGTACCGGGTGTGCTGTCGAACTCAAAGGGTATGCAACGTATTGTGGCTTTTGTCTCTGCTTTAATAAGTTCCTCTGTTTCGGGTGTGCCGTCCCAGTGTGCAAGAATAAAACCACCTTTCTCTATCTCGGTTTTGAACTCTTCGTAGCTGTCTACGGTGCGTGTCATCGACTCGCGCATGGCAAGTGCTTTGCTGTGAAGGTTCTTCTGTATCTCGTCGAGCAGGTTCTTTACATGCTCTGTTATTCCGTCGATAGAGCGTGTCTCTTTTTCGAGTGTGTCGCGACGCATAACCTCGATGGTGCCGTTCTCGATGTCGCGTGCACCAAGTACAAGGCGTACAGGTACTCCCTTCAACTCGTATTCGGCAAACTTGAAACCGGGACGACGGTTGTCGGCATCGTCAAATTTAACGCTGATACCGAGTGATTTGAGCTCCTTGATGATGGGGTCGATGGTGTCGGCTATCTTTTGCAACTGCTCGGCATTCTTGTATATGGGAACAATTACAACCTGTATGGGGGCAAGTGCGGGGGGCAACACAAGGCCGTTGTCGTCGGAGTGTGTCATGATGAGTGCTCCCATGAGACGGGTTGATACTCCCCATGAGGTTGCCCAAACATATTCGAGGTTGTTGTTCTTGTCGACAAACTGAACATTGAATGCTTTTGCGAAGTTCTGGCCCAGGAAGTGCGATGTTCCGCATTGTAGGGCTTTGCCGTCCTGCATCATGCCTTCAATAGTATATGTGTCGAGTGCGCCGGCAAAGCGTTCATTTGCCGATTTTACACCCATAACCACAGGCAGTGCCATGTAGTTGTTTGCAAAGTTGTTGTACACGTGCAACATTGTTGTAGCCTCTTTCTCGGCCTCTTCGCGTGTGGCGTGTGCGGTGTGTCCCTCTTGCCACAAGAACTCGGCTGTGCGCAAGAAGAGGCGTGTGCGCATCTCCCAACGCATTACGTTTGCCCACTGGTTTACCATGATGGGCAGGTCGCGGTACGACTGTATCCAGTTTTTATATGTGCTCCAGATAATTGTCTCCGATGTGGGGCGGATAATCATCTCCTCTTCGAGCTTGGCGGCGGGGTCTACCACTACACCGCTACCGTCGGGAGCGTTCTTCAAACGGTAGTGTGTTACCACTGCACACTCTTTTGCAAAACCTTCTACGTGGTCGGCTTCACGGCTGAGGAACGATTTGGGGATAAGCAAAGGGAAGTAGGCGTTCTGGTGGCCTGTCTCTTTGAACATGTCGTCGAGTATTCGTTGCATCTTCTCCCAAATTGCATATCCGTATGGTTTAATTACCATGCAGCCTCTCACGGGCGATTGCTCGGCAAGGTCGGCTTTCAATACAAGGTCGTTGTACCACTGTGAGTAGCTCTCGCTACGCTTGGTAAGTTCTTTTAATTCTGCCATATATATAAATAGTGTTTTATTGCTTTTACTAATCTGCAAATTTACGAAAATATATTGATATATTGTGTTTGTTTCCTCGTTTGAGGGTAATATTTTTTTTATTTTGTTTCTTTGGTGTCGAAAACGGCAAAAATAGATGTATTAGTTGGTAATAATTCACTATCTTCGCAGTCATAATTACGGAATATTGTATATTAAAATACTAAAAACTATGATGAAATTTTTGAAATCTATTTCGGTTGCCCTATGTGTGGCAATTCTTATGGGTAGTTGTTCTTCTATGAATAACACTGCGAAAGGTAGTATGATTGGTGCGGCAGGTGGTGCTGCTCTTGGTCTTTTGATTGGACATTTTGCAGGTAACAAGGCTATCGGTACAGCTGTTGGTACAGCTGTAGGTGCAGGTACAGGTGCAATTATCGGTAACAGAATGGACAAGGCCGCAGCTGCCGCCGCTGAGATTGAGAGCGCAACAGTTGAGACTATCACCGATGCAAACAACCTCACAGCCGTTAAGGTTACTTTCGATTCGGGTTTGTTCTTTGCTACAAACAAGTACGATCTTAACCAGGGTGTTAAGACCGACCTCGCAAAATTTGCTAACGTGTTGAAGGAGTACAGCGATGCCGATGTTGCCATCTTTGGTCACACCGACAGCACAGGTAACGATGCCATAAACGACCCTCTTTCGAAGAACAGAGCAACTTCTGTTGCAAGCTATCTCATGAGCCAGGGTGTTTCTTCGGCACAGATAAAGAGCGTTGAGGGTTACGGTTCAAAATATCCTGTTGCCGATAATGGCACAGCCGAGGGCCGTAAAAAGAACCGTCGAGTTGAGGTTTACCTCTATGCAAGCCAGAAGATGATTGATGCCGCAAACAACGGCACTCTTCAATAATTTTGTGTTATCTCTAAACACAAACAAGAAAGATGAGCCGACTTAGTCGGCTCATCTTTCTTGCGTTATTTGAGCCTGAATACCCTTATACCTGTTTGGCTCTTCTTGTTCTTTTGATATTCATAGAGGCTCCGGCTCTCTTTCTGTACCTTCCCGCTACTGCTCGATGCATGTAACAAACGTACTTCGTCGCCGGCGCAGAAGGCGATGCCCATATGAACGGCATCGAGCCCTTTAATATTGGTTGTGAGCACAAGAATATCCCCCTCTTCGATATTCAGCTCTTTTGCACCGCGCCATAGCTCGTTTTTGGGGATATAGGTTATTATGCGTCCGCTCTCTTTCTGTTCGAGGTCGGCAATCTCGGTGGTGAGGGCATGGTTGTCTTTTAATAATTTGTAGCTTGCAGGGTGTCGGCTCATGAAATTTATCTCGATGGTGTCGTGCTTGCGGTGTTTGCCTGTCGAAACCTCTTCGATGAAGCTCTGCTTTGCGCTGTCGGCTATCCACATGCTGACATAGTGCAGACGGTCGCGGTATCCTTGTCGCTTGCCCTTGCGGTACCTTATGGCTTCGAGTTTCTCGGTAAAGGTCTTAAAATCGTTCTTACCATTGCGTAACGTGAGTGTCAGGGCAAGAGCCTGCTCGACCATGGTTGTGCAATCGACCTCCGAGGTGCTTATAACAAGTGGTTCTCCCTCCTTTTCAAGTGTTCCTGCAACGTAGCGGTGCTCTAAAAATTCGTGGGCAATATCGAGTAATAAATCTCCCTTCTCTCTCTTGTTACGGCTATGCTTTTCTAATGTTCGGGTAACAAAAAGAGAGTCGCTCTTGGTGTAAATTATATCCTGCGTGTGCGCTACCGTGCTTGTCAGTACGAATAGTGTGAATATTAATCTTCTCATACACAATTAACAAATTATAATGTAAATATATAAACAAATTCTGTTTTATTGGCTATCTTCGCTTTTATTATGGTGCAATCATGAAAAGATTACTTATATATTTATTACTTTTTGTATCTCCCTTTGTGGCGTGTGCGCAGTGTATGCGCTCTTTCTCGCCCGAAATAAAATCCCTGCAAATGGTGCTGAACGATGAGTGGCGTTTGCCTCCTGTGATGCGTTTGGGTAGCGACGATGTGCTCTCTTTCTCTTTCGACGAGATGTCGCATGCCTATCGTCGTTTCGTGTACAAGGTGACGCACTGCAATGCCGAGTGGGAGCCGTCGGAACTTTTCGATATAGATTTTATAGAAGGCTTCAACGATGTGCCCGTTGCCGAGTGGGAGAACTCAAAGAATACAACAGTGCTTTATACCAACTACTCTTTTACAATACCCAACGAGGATATGTCGCTAAAATTGTCGGGCAATTATAAAGTACAGGTGTTCGACGACGAGAGCGACGAAGATACTCCGGTTGCGGAGTTTTGTTTTTCTGTGGTGGAGCAACGTGTGGCCTTTTCGGCCGAGGTGAGCGGTAACACCGAGATTGACCACAACAGGGCGCATCAGCAGGTTAGTTTCACCGTGCATCATTCGAACTATAAGATAAACGATGCGTCGCGAGAGATAATTCCCGTGATAAGCCAGAATAGGAGGGGGGATAATGTGGTAACAGCTCTTGTACCCACATATATTAATATGTCGGATAATATGTTGCAGTATGTATATAAAAGAGAACTTGTTTTCAAAGGGGGGAACGAGTATCGTCGCTTCGAACTTACCGACCCTCGCGTCCCCGGTATGAACGTGGAACATGTGGCTTATGAGGAGCCCTTCTTTCATGCGTCGTTGTATGTTGATGAACCATACTCCTTTCATGCTAACACGCGCGACGAGAACGGTCGATATTTTATAAATACGCTCGAGGGGTACGGAACCTCTATCGAGGCCGATTATGTGTTTGTGCACTTTACCCTTGACGCTCCCTATCGCGAGGGCGGTAAGTATTATCTTTTCGGCGATTTTTGCAACAACGCGTTCGACGAGGATTGTGCTCTCGTGTACGACGATGAAGCGCATGTGTACAGGGCGAGCCGGTTGTTGAAGCTGGGTCTGTATAACTACTCTTATGTGTGGTTGCCCGAAGGCAAGGAGGGGGGAGCGGTGTCGGTCGATGGAGATTTTTTCGATACCGATAACGAATACATTATATATATATATGACAGGAGACCCGAACTTCGATACGATAAATTGATAGGTGTAGGGTGTTTAAATCTTAGTATAAACGAATAAAGGCGGGTTCATAACCCGCCTTTATTCGTTTATACTACTTGTTGTATTATAGTTTGTCGATAAGCTTTTGTGCTATTGCCCAAATGCCTCGTTTCTCTATGTGAAGCATCTTGGCAACTCTATTCATGAAGCGTAGTGCTTTTGTGTTGTGTTTTATCTGAATTTTTGCAAACTTATAGAATACAAATGTTATAAGTATGCTCATCGAAAGTACAATGTATAGTTGAACATCGACCGATGCTCCCAACTTGCACGAAACAAACCATGCTACCACAATTAAGAAGTTCAATGTGAGAATAGATATGGTTGTGCCTATGTGTGAAAAGCCAAGTTCAAGGAACAGATGGTGCAGGTGGGTCTTGTCGGGGCTGAAGGGAGATTTCTTTCTGATGATGCGCATTGTCATAACCCTAAGGGTGTCGAACACGGGAACAGCCAGAATAGATAATGTGAAAGGAATTAATCCAACACCCTCTTTGGCAAAGCTTGCGCTTAACGAGTCGGCTTTCAGAATGTTTATTACAAACATTGACATCATTGTTCCAATAACCAATGTTCCTCCGTCGCCAATAAACATTTTAGTTTTATTGCCAAATACATTATGCAGGAAGAACGGGATAATTGCGCCTGCCGCCGATGTCGCAAGAACAGTCATGACTGCATTGCCCGACAAGTAGAACATTATGGCGAACAGGATCGATGCCATGAAACAGAAACCCGAAGATAGGCCGTTTACACCATCTATGAGGTTTATGGCGTTTATTATTCCCACTGCTGCAAATATTGTGAGCGGTGCGGCCACCCAAACAGGTATTACATCGAGCCCCCACAATCCCCAGAAGCAGTTTATACCGTTCTGGTTTACGTACATTATGAAAGCTACAACTGCAATCTCTATTATAAATCGGGTTTTGGGTGTCAGGTCGAGAATGTCGTCGATGGTTCCTGTGTACAACATTACAACCATCGCCGCTGTTAGAACAAATACCCCGGGTGTGAAGAGTGAGATTTGCGATGTGCATATACCTACGATGAGGCCAAAGAAGACTGCTAAACCGCCCATTACTGGAATGGGGGTACGTTGTAATTTGCGTTCGTCGGGGTTGTCTACGATGTTTTTCAGTATCGCTATTTTAAGAATCTTGGGGTGAATCCACAAGGTCGCAAAAAAAGCGCATACAAAAGGTATTAAAAGATGATAAATTGCGCTACTCATAATTGTATGTTTTGTTTTTTATTTTTTTAATTAATTATATACTAAGGTATGTAGGTGTTTTCTTGTTCCAAAATCCATATCATTGCAAATATACTCTTTTGTTTGATAAAAAATAATAAATTTGCTAAAACTTATTTTTTTTTGTGAAAAAGTGGTTGCTTTGCTGTTGTTGCAGGCAGAAAAAGTTGTTTTATCCTTTTAATATTTTTGTTGTAGTTATCTTTTTTCTATATTCGCGTTGTTAAAATCTAAAAGTAATCAAGTGTATATTATAAACATTCTATAAGTTTTTATTTATGAGCAATCATGTGGTTATTATGGCCGGTGGCATTGGTAGTCGCTTCTGGCCTATGAGTACAATAGAACGCCCCAAGCAATTTATCGACGTGTTAGGTTGTGGAAAATCCTTGTTGCAACTGACTGTTGAGCGTTTCGGGGATATTTGTCCCATGGAGAATGTCTGGGTGCTGACTTCGGAGAAGTATGCTCCTTTGGTGAAAGAGCAGTTGCCTATGATTCCCGAGGAGAATATTCTGAAAGAGCCTTGTCGCCGAAACACTGCTCCATGTATTGCGTATGCGGCGTGGAAGATTAAGAAAAAAGACCCGCATGCCAATATGGTGGTTACGCCGAGCGACCACTTTGTTACCGATGTTACCGAGTTTCGTCGCATAATAAAATCGTCGTTGAAGTTTGTGAGTGACTCCGACGCCATACTCACTCTTGGAATAAAGCCTACACGTCCCGACACAGGGTATGGTTACATAGAGGCTACTTTGGGCACGGCCTCTCTTGCCAACAAAGAGGTTTTCCGTGTCGATTCTTTCAAGGAGAAACCCGACCTTGACACCGCAAAAGCTTATATTGCGAAGAATAATTTTTACTGGAACGCCGGCATATTTATTTGGAACGTATCTACAATTGTAAATGCGTTCAGGGTATATCAAGGTCCCATAGCCGAGGTGTTCGAGTCGCTTGTTCCCTACTATTTCACACCCGAGGAGCAGGCTATGGTGAACGAGCGTTTCCCTGAGTGCCGTAATATCTCGGTCGATTATGCCATAATGGAGCGTGCCGAGGAGATTTTTGTTTTTCCTTCTAATTTTGGTTGGAGCGACCTTGGTACATGGGTGTCGTTGCACAACCAGGTGGCAAAAGACCTTAACGGTAATGTTGCGCTTGGAACTTGCGGTGCCGATTTTTGCGAGACACGTAATTGCATCGTAAACACTCGTGGCATGAAGAGTGTAGTGGTGATAGGTGTCGATGACTGCATAATTTCGGAAAACGAGGGTAATCTGCTTGTTTGCAAGATGAGCGAGGAGAATCGTATAAAGGAGTTTTCCGATAAATAAGATTTATAGCTTGATGTAAATAGCGAATAATAAAAAAATAGAGTACCGCGTACTCTATTTTTTTATTATTCGCATAAATCCTTCGGCTGTGGTGTTTGCGTTATAAACAAGCCCGAAGAGCTCGAAGAGCAGGTTCGACTTTCCGTTTATGGCACCTGCTACAAAGGGTTGTATATGTTCCTCTTCGCCCATGTTATACATCGTGTAGGCCAGGCATGCATCTATGTCGCAAGTGTCGGTGCTTGTGGTGTGGGTGTATAGGAGCACGCTCTTTGCAAGGTGCCAGTGTTTGTTACACATGAGCTGTCGCGCAAGGGCGAAGAGGCACTCCTCTTGGCTCCAATCTTTCACGTCCATTATGTTTATCTCTTTGAACGTGAGGTTCTCCTTGTCGCGCAGTTCATAGAGGTTCTTATCGCTGAGTGTCAGTTGCTTGAGTTGCTCGGGGTGCATGAGCAGGGCGAGTGATATTGCTCCTGTTGCGCTCTCCTGCTCTCCTGTTTCGTCGAGTATTATTGCGCGGTTTATGCGTGCGAGCATTATGTCTATGCTCCCCTCTTGCGAGAACTTTATCGCTTCGTCGAACCATTTTAGCGCAGTCTGTTTGTCGCCCATGGCATATTCGCAAAGGGCTGTATAGAAGCGAGGCATCACCGACTCGGAGTATTTTTGTGCAAGTGAAGCGAATATCTCTTTTGCGTGGGGGTAATCGTGCATAAAGTAGTAGCAATAGCCCTGCATCATGCGTGCATACTCAATCTCTTCGCCTATGGCAAGTTCGTACTCAAAGCATTCGAGGGATTTACCATATTTGTTTACCATGAAGTATATGTGGGCAAGTTGCTCCCAGTAGAATGTGGAGTAGGGTGAGTGGTCGAGCAGGGTGTTGTATATGGCTGTTGCATCGCTTATGTATTGCATCTCGACAAGAGCTTCGGCTTTTATCTCCATGTAGCATCTTTGCTCGGGGTGTGTGCCGAGCTTGCTCTCGGTTATTTGTAGCACCTCTTGCGCAAGGCCGTAGTCGAGCATTAGTTCCAGCGCCTCGCATATTATGCCGTTGTCGGCGTTGGGGTGGTTCAGTATGTCGTATACGGTGTTACGTGCTTCGGGCAGGTCTTTGAGTGCGAAGTAGGCTGTTGCATGCAATAATTTTATTTCAAGGTCGTCGGTGTAGCCTGTCTCCTCTATGAGCACGAGTGCAAGCTCGGGCTCGTTGTTTTCGAGAGCTAGCTTTATTCTCATCTTTACAAGCTCGGGTGAGTTTGCATGCAGGCGTTGCGCAAGTTCGTATACCTCTCCTGCGCTGTGTAGCATGTCTTGCGATATGTAATAGGCCAGCAGGTCGCATAGTTCCTCTATTCCGAAATATGAGCAGGCACCGTTTGATGTGGCCTGCTCATATTTTTTTAGTAATTCGCGGAATTCGGGCGACTCAAAGTATCCTTTGTTGTCCATTCCTTTGATGTTGTTATTTGCCTTTTATCTTGCTCCATGTATCTTTGAGTGATACGGTGCGGTTGAAGATAAGTTTTTCGGGTGTTGAATCGGGGTCTATGTTAAAGTATCCGATGCGTTGGAATTGTAGGTATGAGAGGGGTGCTTGTGTGGCGAGGTATTTTTCCACGTAACACTCGGTGCGCACCTCTAATGAGTTGGGGTTTATCATCTCCTGCATGGCTTCCAAGGCTTCGCAACCTTTTGCTTCTCTTATTGCGGCCATCTCGTCGCGGGGGTTCTCGGCTTTCCACAGGCGGTCGTATAGGCGCACCTCTGCTTTTATGCAGTGGTTACGGCTTACCCAGTGTATTGTGCTCTTAACCTTGCGGTTGGCATCTTTTTCTCCTGTTTTTGTGTCGGGGATATATTCGCACAGTACCTCGGTTACGTTGCCCTCTTCGTCCTTCACGCAGCCTGTGCATAGCACGATGTATGCGTTTTTGAGGCGTACTTCGCGACCTTGTGTCAGGCGGTAGTAGTTTTTGGGAGCGTCTTCCATGAAGTCGTCGCGCTCTATCCACAATTCACGGCTGAACTCTATGGTGTGTGTGCCGGCCTCGGGGTTTTCGGGGTTGTTTATGGCTGTGAGCTCTTCTACTTTACCTTCGGGGTAGTTGGTTATTGTGAGTTTCACAGGGTTGATGACTGCCGAAACGCGTGTGGCGCGGGCGTTGAGGTCTTCGCGTACTGCGCTTTCGAGCAGGGCGAAGTCGTTGAGTGCGTCGTATGTGGTGTAGCCTATCTTGTCTACGAAGTTGCGTATCGATTCGGGTGAGTAACCGCGACGACGGAATCCGCATATGGTGGGCATACGGGGGTCGTCCCAGCCGTTTACAAGGCCTTCTTTTACCAAGATGAGAAGGTTGCGCTTGCTCATGAGGGTGTAGTTGAGGTTGAGCTTGTTGAACTCGTACTGACGGGGACGGTTGTCGTCGAGGTCTTTTCCCTCTTTAATCCAGTCGACAAAGAGATCGTACAAGGGGCGGTGGGGCACAAACTCCAAGGTGCAGAGTGAGTGTGTGACGCCTTCGAGGTAGTCGCTCTGGCCGTGTGCAAAGTCGTACATGGGGTAGGCTTTCCACTTGGTGCCTGTGCGGTGGTGTGCGCTCTTTACCACGCGGTAGATGATGGGGTCGCGGAAGTGCATGTTGCTGCTTGCCATGTCTATCTTGGCGCGGAGCACCATTTTGCCCTCTTCTATCTCGCCGGTGTTCATCTTCTCGAAAAGAGCGAGGCTCTCTTCGGCGGGACGGTCGCGGTAGGGGCTGTTTGTTCCGGGTTGTGTAGGGGTGCCTTTTTGCGAAGCTATCTGCTCGGCGCTCTGTTCGTCGATGTATGCTTTACCCTCTTTTATGAGGCGCACGGCAAAGTCCCACAGCTCTTGAAAATAGTCTGATGCGTAGTATACGTTGGCCCACTTGAAGCCCAACCATTTTATATCTTCCATTATGGCGTCTACATACTCCACGTCTTCTTTTGTGGGGTTGGTATCGTCGAAACGGAGGTTGCATATACCGTTATATTTTTCGGCCATGCCAAAATCCATGCAGATGGCCTTTGCGTGGCCTATGTGCAGGTAACCGTTGGGCTCGGGCGGGAAGCGTGTTTGTACTTTTCCTCCGTTCTTACCCTCGGCAAGGTCGTCTATTATCGCTTGCTCTATAAAACTGACACTTTTTTTCTCGGTTTTTTCAGTTTCGTTGATCTCTGTCATAGATATTTTGTTTTCTTGTTTTTATGTGGATAGACTGCTCTTTGCGGGCAGGTTTTTAATCAATTTACAAAAATAACATAAAAATCGGAATTTAAAGGTATTGAGAGCTTTATTAATGAGTTTTTTGTGCTATTTGTGATTTTTGTCTCTCCTCTGTGGTACATAGCGGGTGTTTCTCTTTATTATTTCAACTAAATTTTGTATCTTCGCAAGTATTTTATCATAAATAGATAATAATAACTTTTTAAAATATATTTCTATGAAGAGTGACATTGAAATTGCTCACGAAACCGAGCTACAACGCATTGAGAATGTAGCGGCGCAGATGGGTATTGCCGCCGACGAACTTGAACATTATGGTAAGTATATTGCCAAATTGCCTTTGCACCTTATTGGTGAGCAGAAGGGTAAGCTTATACTTGTTACGGCAATTACCGCAACACGTGCCGGTATTGGTAAAACAACAGTTTCGATAGGTCTTGCGCTTGGTCTTAACAAGATTGGCAAAAAGGCTGTGGTTGCTCTTCGCGAGCCTTCGCTCGGCCCCTGCTTTGGTATGAAGGGTGGTGCCGCCGGTGGTGGTTATGCTCAGGTGCTTCCCATGGAGAAGATTAACTTGCACTTTACAGGTGACTTTCATGCTATAACATCGGCTCACAACATGATATCGGCTTTGCTCGACAACTATTTGTACCAGCATGCAAAGGAGGGCTTTGGTCTTAAAGAGATTTTGTGGCGTCGTGTACTCGACGTGAACGACCGTTCGTTGCGTTCTATCATCACAGGTGTGGGTCCTGCCACAAACGGTCTTTTGGAGCAGGCCGGTTTTGATATTACTCCCGCTTCGGAGCTTATGGCTATTCTTTGTCTTGCTTCGGACGAGAACGACCTTCGTCGTCGCATAGAAAACATTTTGCTGGGATATACCTACGATGGTGCTCCCTTCACTGTGAAAGACCTCGGTGTTGCCGGCTCTATTATGGTGCTCTTGAAAGATGCTATTCAGCCCAACCTCGTGCAGACAACCGAAAATACTCCTGCTGTTGTTCATGGTGGTCCCTTCGCAAATATTGCTCATGGCTGTAACTCACAGCTTGCCACAAAGATGGCACTTGCCCATAGCGAATATACTATTACCGAGGCTGGCTTCGGTGCCGACCTTGGCGCGGAGAAGTTCTACAATATTTTGTGTCGCAAGAGTGGTTTGCAACCCGATGCAACAGTTATTGTGGCTACTGCTCAGGGCTTGAAGATGCACGGTGGCGTGGAGCTCGACAAAATTAAGGAGCCCGACATGGAGGGTTTGCGCAATGGTCTTGCCAACCTCGACCGTCACGTTGCCAACTTGCAATCGTTCGGTCAGTCGGTGATTGTGGTTTTCAACCGTTTTGCAACAGACACCGACGAGGAGATGGCGCTCTTGCGTGCTCACGTGGAGCAGGAGCTCGGCTTGCCTTTTGTTATAAACAACGCCTTTGCACAGGGTGGCGAGGGTGCTGTTGAGATGGCGCAGATTGTTGTTGATACAATAGCAAACAACCCCTCTAAGAAGCTCGAATTTACATACACCGACGAGGATAGCATCGCTACCAAAATAGAAAAGGTTGCAAAAAATATTTATGGTGCGGCATCGGTTTCGTTCGCAAAGCCTGCCATGGACCGCATAAAACTTGCCGAGAAGCTTGGCATGACATCGTTCCCTGTATGTATAGCAAAGACACAGTTCTCTTTCAGTGCCGACGCAAAGCTGTATGGTGCCGTTAAGGGCTTTAACTTGCAGATACGCGACGTGGTGCTAAATGCGGGTGCCGAGATGATTGTTGCTATTGCCGGCGATATCATTCGCATGCCCGGCCTGCCCAAGGATCCTCAGGCCAACCACATCGATTATATTAATGGAGAAATTGTTGGTTTGAGCTAAAAACACGACGCTATGGCAAAGCCTCTCGCCGAACGACTTCGCCCGACCTCTTTCGAGGGGTATGTGGGGCAACAGCACCTTGTTGGAGAGGGTGCTGTGCTTCGCCGTATGATAGATTCGGGGCGAATACTCTCGTTCATTCTGTGGGGCCCTCCCGGCACGGGAAAAACAACCATAGCAAAGATTATTGCCAACAAACTGAATCGCCCCTTTTACACCCTCAACGCTGTGTCGTCGGGGGTGAAGGAGGTGCGCGAGGTTATCGACAAGGCAAAAGGCTCTCCTCTCTTTTCGAACGGGGGTGCTATTCTTTTCATCGACGAGATTCACCGTTTCAACAAGTCGCAGCAGGATTCTCTGCTCAGCGCGGTGGAGACGGGTGTGGTAACGCTCATAGGCGCAACCACAGAAAACCCCTCTTTCGAGGTTATACGACCTCTTCTTTCGCGCTGTCAGCTATATGTGCTTAAATCGCTTGAAAAAGAGGACCTCATGCAACTGCTTAACCATGCAATAACCACCGATGAGGCTCTGAAAAGACGTGGGGTGCGTTTGCAGGAGACCGATGCCATGTTGCGTTACAGCGGTGGCGATGCGCGTAAGTTGCTCAACATTCTAGAACTTGTTGTGGAGGCCGACCCCGAGTCGCCCGTGGTTGTGACCGACGAAAAGGTGGTGCAGTGCTTGCAACAGAGCCCTCTTGCGTATGACAAAGATGGTGAGATGCACTACGATATTATATCGGCTTTCATAAAGTCGATACGTGGTAGCGACCCCGACGGGGCGCTATATTGGCTTGCACGCATGATAGAGGGTGGTGAGGCTCCCGAGTTTATTGCCCGCCGTCTCATCATCTCGGCTTCCGAAGATATTGGCCTTGCCAACCCTAACGCTTTGCTTCTTGCCAACGCCGCTTTCGATGCTGTGATGAAGATTGGTTGGCCCGAAGGGCGTATCCCCCTTGCCGAAGCAACTGTTTATCTTGCCACCTCGCCTAAGAGTAACTCGGCCTATTGTGCTATAAACAGTGCGCTCGAGAAGGTGCGAGAGACAGGCAACCTGCCTGTGCCGTTGCACTTGCGTAACGCGCCCACAAAGCTTATGAAGCAGTTGGGCTATGCCGACGGGTATAAATATTCGCACGACTATCCGCATCACTTTGTAAAGCAACAGTTTCTGCCCGACGAGGGGCGGAATTTCTCTTTTTGGCAACCGCAGGATAACCCTGCCGAACAAAAGATTCGTGCTTTCATGAATATGTGTTGGGGCGATGACAGAGGTTTTTCCAAGTGATAGATTTTGCGTGAATTAAAATAGTAGCAGGCTGTGTGTTGCACAGCCTGCTACTATTTTAATTATTTATCTACAAGTTATTTAGGCATGCTGAAACTAAAAGATACCTCTATCGTTGAAGGTACCGGCTTACCCTGTTTTATGGCCGGTTCCCATTGACCTTGTGTATCGTTCAGTGATATAAATGCTGCGTGGTCCCACAACTCGTTACCACAGCTCTCTATTATTTGTAGCGAGGTGAGTCTTCGGTCTGTTTCTACAACTGCCTTTATGCGTGCCTTTCCTTGTGTAAGCCGGCTTGCATCAATCCCTGTGCAGTCTGTGAATATGAGCGAAGGCATAGAACCTGTAAATACGGCTTTTCTGTCGTTGCCGTCGTTGGGTATCTCGCTCTCTTTGTTGAATACGTGTATTGCGTTCTTTAACTCAATTTCGTACTTCCCGCTCGCATTCTCGCGTGTGAATTTTGTAACCGCGTTCCCTTTTTTCTCCTCATTGAATGCGCTTTTGTTGAACGAGGTGCGTTTTTTCAGGTTTATCTGTATTGCTCCGTGTTTTCCCTTTTCGCCATATATTTTAGTGGCCTCTTCGGGCTTAATGACTGTGATGTCTTCGACATCTCCATCTCTGAAATTGCTTATTATGCCTGCATCTCCATCGTAAATTGCGCCATTTATCACAAGCAGGGGGGAGTCGGCGTTTAGGGTGAGTGGTTCTTCGCTGTTTGTCGCTGTAAGGTCGAGAGCAGGAGTAATTACTTTGCTCGCTCCGTTTTGTAGTTTGAAGGCTACGGGTAGCGTGAATTTTGTGTTTACAGCCTTCCCGCCTTGCTTACCCGGTATCCATGCGGGCATGTTTGCAACCACGCGCATGGCCTCTTGGTCGAGTGTTTCGTTGCCTGTGCTCTTTGCTATCGATACATCGGTTATTGTGCCTTTGTCGGTGACCACGAAACTTACGAAGCAACGGCCTTCGATGTTGGCTTTGCGTGCATCGCTCGGGTAATTAATATTTTTCATGAGGTATTTCATCATCTCGGCTTCTCCTCCGGGGTATTGAGGCATCTCTTCTACTACTTGGTATACGGGGGTGGTGAAGTTGTATGTTTTTGTGTTTTCTTGCGGTTGCTTCTCGCCACCTTGCAATTTGAAGTTTATGGGCAATGTTAATTTTGTGTTTACAGCCTTCCCGCCTTGCTTGCCCGGTATCCATGCTGGCATGTTTGCAACCACGCGCATGGCCTCTTGGTCGAGTGCTTCGTTGCCTGTGCTCTTTGCTATCGATACATCTGTTATTGCGCCTTTGTCGGTAACTACGAAACTTACGAAGCAACGGCCTTCGATGTTGGCTTTGCGTGCATCGCTCGGGTACTTAATATTTTTCATGAGGTATTTCATCATCTCGGCTTCTCCTCCGGGGTATTGAGGCTTTTTCTCGACAATCTGGTATACTCTGTTTTTTGTGTCGTCAGTTTGTGGTTGCGACATCTTTACGTTATCCCTCTTGTCTTCAATAGGTGTGTCCAGAGCCGAAATTTCGATTATAGGTATCGAACTTTGCTTGTTTGAAATTAAATTGGTAACTTCGCCGTTGCTTTGTGGCTCGACAGCGTTTGCGCTCTCGGGTTGCGAAAAGAGCAGTGTGGCAATGGTTGCCACCGGAATTATGTACAATGCTTTTGTACATCTCCATGGATTCGATTTTTTCTTGCACATCATAGTGATACGTTTTAAAGTTGAACTGTGATTAAAGCTGTTGGCAATAGAGTAGAGCCTTGCGCCAACGGCTTTTTTTATTATTAATCTCTGGTATTTTTCTATATTTACTCCGCTGTTTATAACCGTTTCATCGGCTTCAAATTCGTGTATGTTTTTCATGCAGGTTTTTACAAACCATGCCATGGGGTTGAACCACTGCATTATTATCACAAGGTCTATGAAAAGAATGTCGGCAGAGTGCAGGGAGCGTGCATGTGCTGTTTCGTGAGTGATTATTTCGTTACCACTCTCGATAAGGTCGTTGTGGTTTATTACTACTTGGTTGAACCAGCTGAACGGCTTGATGTTTTCATCTTCTGTCACATGCAGGTGTATCCTTTGGGTCGTATAGGGGTGTGAGGTTTCCTCCTTGCTCTCTCTTATTATTTTACACAGGCTTGCGTACATTGTTATTTGGCGTGTAATTGACAGGACGACACCCAAGATGTATATTACTGTAATTATTGAGCTCCAATCTATCTCCTTTGCAGGTTCTTGTACCTCTGTTAATTCGCTTGTTACCGTGTAGCTGTTTGTAAATTCTATGGTTCCGTAGCTCTCTATTGAAGTTTTCTCTTCTTGCGCAAAAAGTCGGCCTATGGGGTTCTCTATGCCTAAATTCACCGCCGGCAAAACAAGTGAGAGTGCTGTTGTGGCAAGTAGCACGAAGCGGTTGAGGCGGTGAAACGTCTCTTGTTGCATGAGTGCTGTAAATATTGATGTTAGCAGTGCAAGCAACAGCGACGACTTTAATATATATATAAGGAGGCTTTCCATGTTGCGAGTTATTTCTCTTTGTTTATCTTTTCAATAAGCTCTTTGAGCTCTTCGAGGGAGATGTGGTCGTCTTCCACAAGCGAGGATACTGCGTTTAGGTACGAGTTTTTAAAGTATTGGTTGATAATGCTTTTTAAGCTTTTTTTTCCATACTCGTTTTTGCTAACCGTTGCGTAGTATTGAAAGGTGTTGCCGTAGGCCTTGTGCGCTATGTAGCCTTTCTCTTCGAGCCCGCGCACAATAGTGGAAATTGTATTTATGTGCGGTTTTGGTTCGTCGAAAAACTGTATAAGTTCTTTTACAAACAGCGGGCCTTCTTGCCAAAAAAGCTCCATTATCTCCTCTTCTCTTTTTGTAAGTCCTTTTTTCATATTTCAACTATAATTTTTAGTTGAATACAAATAACTATAATTTTTAGTTAGCAAACTAATTTTTGTAGTTAAAAGAAGTTAATGGTGTTGGTTTTGTCGGTGAATGTGGGAAAATATGCTTCTCATGCACTAATGTCGGACATTGTTTTGTCTTCTTCTGTAAAAAGTAATATTTTTGCCCTCGAATATCTCGTGTTGAGTGCATGGGGCTTTAATATTGTAACAGGTATATGATAAAATCGCTATTGCTTGTTGGTGTCGGCAGTTTTTTAGGTGGTGCGTCAAGGTTTTATATATCGACGCTTATGAAAAATATTGCAGGGCAGGGCTTTCCATGGGGTACCTTAATGGTGAACCTCTTGGGTTGTTTCTTGTTCGGTGTTGTTTTTGCTCTGTTTCACAAGCACAGCATGCCTTCTAATATGTGGTGTCTGTTGCTCACGACAGGCTTTTGCGGTGGTTTCACAACCTTTTCGGCTTTTGCGCATGAGGGTGTGCTGATGTTGCAGAGTGGTAATATCACCGCTTTTATTATTTATCTCTTGTTGAGCATTGTGACGGGGCTGGCTCTTGTCGCGGTAGGCTATAAGGTTGCCTTGCTGTTTTGATAGGTTTTTGTGAATAGAGGCAAGAATCTCTTTACTCCTTCGACCCGCTATTTGAGCATGGCGATAATTCCGTTTACTATCATTATGATGCAAACAATTTTTTTCAGGGTGTCGCGACTTATTCTCTTAAAGCACCATGCGCCGGCAAGCGAGCCTATGATTACTCCCCATATTCCGACAGCATAGTATAATAGGGTGTTTTGTGTGAAGAACCCTGCTTGTGCGCGGAACGAGGTGTAGAAGATGTTGAAAACCACCGAGAGTGCCTGCATGGTTGCCATGTATTGCATTTTGTCTTTTATTGCACCTATGCAGTAGAGTGCCACGGGAGGGCCGGGCATCGCAAACATGCCTCCCATAATTCCGCTGGTCGTTCCTATCGCTATCTTTGCTTTGTTCGATTGCAGTGCGTTTGTTACTCTCTTCTCCCAAAATAGAAAATAGAGCGAGACTGCAACGAGTACCGCTCCAAGCAACCGTTTCATGGTGTCGTTACCTATCGATGCCATGAATTCTATCGCAAAATATGATGCAACTATGTTGAAAAGGATTATTATTGCCACACTGCGCCAGCAGATGTGTCTCCAATGACGCAGGGTTATGAACAACGCGGTGGAGCCTGCAAGTAACCCCGACAGGGTGATGCTCTCGCCGTATGTGGGGAGAATGAAGGGGAAGAACATCATTACAAATATCCCGAAGCCGAACCCGCTGGCTCTTTGTATGAAGCTGGCGGCGATGGATAGCATGAATATGAGTAGGTGTGTGGTTTGCATAATTTGTAAAATTTCTGCAAATGTATGTTTTTCTATCCCATTTGCCAACGTTACCAATTTATTTGTAAAAAAAGGTTGCCATGGCAACCTTTTTAATAGAGAGAGCGTGTCTACTTTTAATTTATAGAAATTTCGGTGCTAGAAAGTACAGTTGCTTGCATTTGTGTACCTGCGGGCATTTCGGCTTTTCCACCTTTTACGTGTGTTGTTTTACAAATTTTCAATTATTCTTTTGAGCACCACGGTTGCCGAAATTTCGCGGTTTGCGGCTTCGGGGATAACAAGTGAACGGGGGCTCTCTATAACATCGTCGGTTACAATCATGTTGCGACGCACGGGGAGGCAGTGCATGAAGTGTGCGTTGTTGGTTACTGCCATCTGGCGTTCGCTCACTGTCCAGCTGCGGTCGGTGCTGATAACCTTGCCGTAGTTGTCGCCTGTGTAGGCCGACCAGTTTTTCGCGTATATAAAATCGGCACCTTCGAAGGCTTTCATCTGGTCGTATTCTACGTGGGCGTTACCTACAAATGCGGGGTCGAGCTCGTAGCCCTTGGGGTGTGTTATCACAAACTCGTAGTCGGTGGCATTCATCCACTCGGCAAAGGAGTTGGGGACGGCTTGGGGGAGTGCTTTGGGGTGGGGGGCCCATGTGAGCACCACTTTGGGGCGTTCTTTTGTTTTGTGCTCTTCGATGGTTATGAGGTCGGCAAAGCTTTGTAGTGGGTGGCGTGTTGCTGCCTCCATAGAAAAGACGGGGCGACCTGAATATTTTATAAATTGGTTGAGTATTACTTCGTTGTAATCGTCCTCTTTGCTCTCGAAACGGGCGAAAGAGCGCACGCCTATTACGTCGCAGTAGCTACCCATCACGGGGATTGCTTCTAACAGGTGTTCGGGTTTGTCGCCGTCCATAATTACTCCTCGCTCGGTTTCAAGTTTCCATGCTCCTTGGTTTATGTCGAGCACTATTACATTCATGCCGAGGTTGAGGGCTGCTTTTTGTGTGCTCAGACGGGTGCGAAGGCTCGAGTTGAAGAATACCATCATGAGGGTTTTGTTCTTGCCAAGCTCGCAGTATTTGTAGCGGTCGGCTTTTATCTCTAATGCCTCTTTTACGGCGCTTTTCAGGTCGCCTATGTCGTTTACTGTTATAAAATTTCTCATTGTTTTTTATGCTTTTTTATATTATTTTGCGAATATACCATTATTTTCTTGTTTATGGTTGCTCTTTCTCTTTTTTATTCTTGCGCAGCCACCAGCGCCATTCGTTGAAGTCGTGTCGCAGTATAATTCCGGCTCCTTGGGTGGTGAGTGTCGATTCCGAGAAGTAGCGGTCGTTGGTTTTGTTGTAGGCTTTGAGGCTTACGTTGCCGTTTTTGTCGAGTAACCACTGTACCTCAAAATCGCCCACAAAGTTGGTGTTGGCCATGGGGTTCTCGCGGTATCCGAAGTTCCCGTTTATGAGCAGGCGGTTGTCGAGCAGACGGCCTTCGAGTATGCCTTCTATCTCCATACTGTTCCAGCCTCTTTCGCTACTGCTGAAATTACCCGATATGTTCCAGTTTTTGTTGTCTATAATTTGTGATAACATGTTGTTCAGCTGTCCCGATATTGTGTTGGATATGAGCGACTCCATGGCGCTTGAACTTTGTGTGCCGTTTTCGCTACGGTTGTAGTCGTAGGTGTAGAATTTTCCGATACCCATAAGGTAGATGAACTGCATGTTCTTTTGTTCGGGGGTGTTTACTGCGCTTGCCAGTAGTTCGCGTTGTTCTTCGTTGGCATCGGGTAGCTCTATGTCAAAGTCGAGTTGTGGTGCTTCGAGCTTGCCTGTGATGTTCATAAGGCAGTTTACCTTTACGCTCTTGTGGCGTTTACCGTTGGGGTCGAGGTCGCTGAGCGATGCGCTTGGCACTAAGTATTTGGTTTTGAGGTTGAGGTCGGCCTCAAAGGGGTCGCCGTCGAATGTGAGTGTGCTACCTTTTATTATGTCGAACTCTTTGGGGAAGATGTCCTGCATGGTGAATTTGTATGTGCCTCGTTCGAGTGCGAGGTTTCCCTTCATGCTGAACCCGTCTTTTTCATCGTATATGGCTGTGATGGGGCCGTTGCCGTAGAGGTCGATGTAGTCTTCGGTTTTGACGTTTGTGTATACCCTTAGTTGCATGTCTTGGGTGATGTCGAGCATAAATTCGAGGTTGAGACGGCTCAAAAGGGAGTTGGCGTTTTTTGCCTCTTTCTCTTTTTTATCTTCTTGGTGGTGTTTGCGACTGTCGATGAAGGTTATAAAGTTGCTGTTTGTGACACTGCCCATGCTACCTGCATCGTACACGAACGAGGAGCCTTCGTCACTGCTCACGTCGGCATGCAGGAATATTCCGCGGTCGTCGGCTGTGAGGCTTGCATCGCCGGTTACATAGGCGGTGCCGTAGAAGGGGTTTTCGTCGAAGTAGGGGGAGTGGTAGGCAAGCAGGTTGTCGGCTTCGATGTTGAAGTTGCAAGTAAAGTCGCCCAAGCAGTCGTGGTTCACACTGCCTGTGAGCTCTCCTTTGTGTCCTTTTAAGTCGGCAATCTTAAACCGGTCGAAGCTCATTTTGTTGTGTGTCAGCCTTATGGTGTCGCCCAAGAGATTGTATGTGGCGTTTGTTGCAACAAGACGCATGGTGCCTTTGGCGCTTCCTTTTCCCAGGAGATTGATAGAGCCCATGGGGCCTGTTACATATATGTCGCCTGTTACGTTGGCTTTAACATCGGAGATTATTCCGCTGAGCATGCTGTTGAGGAACGCCAGCCTTGTGCGGTCGGCGGCGATGTGCAGGTGTATTGTGTCGTTGGCCGGCGACACTATGCCTTTTACTATTGTGTGTGCGTTGTCTATGTCGTATATGTCGCCTTGCAGCTCGATGGCTTTGTTTTCTTCGTTCCAACGCCCTTCGAAGTCGAGGTCGCCCATGTAGCCTTCGTGGAATGTGAAGTCTTTTACTTTAAGCGTTGTGCTTACTTGTGGTGTGTTGAGCATGCGACTGAGCGAGATGCTTCCGGTGGTTTTACCGCCGAACCGCACGGCTGTGAAGTTTACGAGTTTCAATATCGCATCTAAGTCTATCTGACCGAGGTTTATGGCGAGGTTGTCCTCTTCGCTTTTGCCTATCGTTCCGTTTATGTGGAGCGATTGTTTTTCGCTGTTGAGAAGCAGGTCGTTTATTGTGTATCTGTTATTTTCTCCTGTTATCGTGCAGGGCGACAGCTCCCATTTTGTTCCGTTGTATAAGATGGTGTTGGGCTTTATTGTTGTTATAAAGTCGGTTCCGTAGCTTGCGTTCTTTGAGAGGGCTACATTGAACTCAAACGAGCCTCTGTTTTTTGCGGGCAGAGTGTCGGTTATTTGTTTGTTGTTCTCTTCGGTGTACTCCTTCCATGTTATTTGGTTGGCTATCTGGTTGTTGCTTGCTGTGGAACTTATATTGATTATTGTGGCCGGGTGTTTCTCTCTTTTTTTATCTTTTGTTGTTTTTGCGTTGTTTATGAGGTCGGCGTTGAATGTTAATTTGTCGTTGTTCGATATTATTGTGGCATCTACTTTGCTGTACTCTTGTTTGTTGTACACTACGTCTTTAAGCTCCGATTTTACGTAGAAGTATTTGCGGTTGTCGTCGCAGTTTCCCAGGATTGTGGAGCGTTCACCTATGCTCACAGGCAGGTCGAAAAGCTGGCTTACGGCTGTTGTCTCTTTTAAGTCTATCTTGAAGCTGTACTCGTTTGTTGGTTGTGTGTATGAGCCAACCGGCATTATAGCAGGCAGGTGGATACGTGCAATCTCTTCAAATGTTTTTGCGAGGGTGGTGTAATTAAAATGTCCTGCAACATTTATGTCGGCAATGTCCGACGATGCTATGAGGTATCTTGTGCCCGATAGGTTGTTGTCGGTTATGTGCAGGTTGTGCAGGTTGTGGCTCTCTTCGGGTGTGAAGAGTGTTATGTTGTATACTCGCGTGTCGAGGGCAAATTTGTCCTCTTTGCATAGTCGGTAATTGCCTTCGATGGTGGTTGAGATGGCGCCTTTGCTGTTCTCTATTAGATTGAGGTGGTGCAGGTCGAGTGTGTCTATGCGTGCTTTAAGTGTTATGTTTTGTTCGTTGCTGTTATTTATGATGATGTTGATGTGTGCGGTTGCGTTTTTGTCGTTGCATATGGTTGTTGCCATGATGTTGTTGTTGTCCCACTCTCCGTGCAGGGTTATGGGGGCGTATTCGTAACCTTTGTAGTCGAAAGAGGTTAGTGTGGCATTTATTTTCCCTGTGGGGTTGTTGCTCGACAAGTTGCCGTTTGTGGTTATGAGCGCATCGCAGCAGTCGGTGCTGTTGTTTTGCAATATTTTGCCCAGGTTTATGTCTTGTGTCGCGAACTCGCCTGTGTAGTTGCTCTGTTTGTCTATCGTGGCATATCCTTTTATGTTTCCGCTTTCGCTTAAAATGTTGATGTTGGTGTGTAGTGTTTCGTTGGCAATGGTTGCTTTGCCTTTAAGTTCTATTTTACCTAGTTTTTTGAGAATATCGAGTTGTCCGGTGCTGTCGGCAAGGATTGTTTGTATGTGGGTTGTTCCTTTTTCGGTTATTGTGCCTTCGTTAAGTTGTAGCTCTATGCTTTTGTTTTTGCGCTTGCCGGTGTTGGTTATTTTACCGGTTGCCGACATTTGTATACTGCTGTCGCACCCTCTCAGGTCGATGGTGCATAGCATCTTCTCTTTGTTGCCTTTCAGGCCTATGTTTGTTGCAACGCTTGGTAGTTCTCTTTTTAATATCGGGCTGAATGCGACAAAGTCGGCAGGTACGATGGCTTTGCTGTATATCTCTCCGTTTATGCCTATGGGGCTGTTCTTCTTGTGGCTTATGCTTATGGCATCGGCTTTTATTTTTGTTTGCGGAAGGGATATGACTAAATCTTTTATGTCGGTTCTTGCGGGGTTGGCGTTTATTCTTGCCGATAGTCGTTTTAAGCTTAGGCCTGTGCGCTCTTTGCACGAAAGGGTGCGCAGGTAGAGGC
Source organism: Bacteroidaceae bacterium (assembly GCA_045631905.1). Lineage (GTDB taxonomy): Bacteria > Bacteroidota > Bacteroidia > Bacteroidales > Bacteroidaceae > HGM04593. The sequence goes on along the minus strand of JAZQVO010000040.1, from coordinate 100,457 downwards.
TCAACGTGTCGCTGTTGAGCTTTTTCAGTGATATGTTGAGTGCTATGTCGTCAATCTTTATGTGCGATGGGTCGAAGGTGGCTTTTGTTGTTGTGCTCTCTTTTACGTCGTATGTGAACTTGCCATCGTACAGTTGTATTTGGTTTATTCTTATGTTGGGGGTTGTGTTGTTGTTTTTGTTGTCACCTCCGGCGAGCTTGTCAATTATAAATTGTATGTTTAAGGGGGAGTTGGCCTCTTTCTTGTATAGTTTTATCGTTGGTTGCTTTATGGTAACTGTGTTTACTTGTATATCGCCTTTGAGTAGGTGGAGGGGCGACAGGTGGGCTGTTATTTGCGGTATGTCTACCGCGGTATCTCCTTTTTCGTCTTTTATGTGTATCTCCCTTAAAATAACCCGGTTGAGGTGGCGCACCTGTATCGAGCCCACCTCTATGGGTAGTTCGTTGTCGGCCAGCATGCGGGTAATAGAAAGAGCTACACGGTGCTGTACAGCATCGAGGCGCATAAGCATGGACACTCCATAGATGGTAATTAAGAGTGTCGCAACGGTAATTATTATGTATTTGAATGGTTTTATATGCCTTATTCTTTCTTTACATGCAAAAATATATAGAAAATTTGTTTGTTCTTAAATTTACGGTGATATTTTGGGGCTTGTGCTGTCAAAAAAAAGTGTTTGATATTTTCGGGGGCTCTCTCCCTTTGTTTTAAACGCTATTTTTATTAAATTTGCAAACTTAAAATATAAAATATCAAGATAATTTTATACTATGGTCATTACAATAATCGTTCTTTTGCTTTCGGTGGCTTTTTTCATATCGGGAAAAGTGCGTTCCGACATTGTGGCTCTATGTTCCTTGGTAACCTTGGTTGCGGCGGGGGTGCTCACGCCCGATGAGGCTTTGTCGGGTTTTTCGAGTAGTGTCATAATTATGATGATTGGTCTTTTTGTGGTAGGTGGAGCTATCTTTCAAACGGGTCTTGCAAAGATGATTAGCTCGCGCCTCATGAGGTTTGCGGGGAACAGCGAGACAAAGCTCTTTTTGCTTGTGATGGCTGTTACGTCTCTCATGGGTGCTTTTGTAAGCAACACAGGTACCGTTGCCATAATGATTCCAATCGTGGTGAGCATGGCCATGAGCGTGAAGATGAACCCTGCAAGGTTGCTCATGCCTCTTGCCTTTGCCAGCAGTATGAGTGGTATGATGACACTCATCGGTACACCGCCTAACCTTGTGATTAACGATGAACTTATCTCTAATGGTTACGAGGGATTGGGTTTCTTCACCTTCCTGCCTGTCGGCCTCATTTGTGCGGTTGTGGGTACAATGTTGCTCATGCCGTTGAGCAAGAGGTTTCTTTCGAAGTCGGGTGCTTTGAGCTCGGCAAGTGCGAGCAGTGGTAAGTCGTTAAAGACGCTTGTCACAGAGTATGGTATATCGAGCAACTTGCACCGTTTGCAGGTTGTCGCGTCGTCGCTCGTTGTAGGTAAGATGATAGGTGAGCTCAATATCCGCAAAAAATATGGGTTGAATATTATCGAGTTGCGCCATCTGGAACGCAGTAAGCGCAGAATATTGAAGGGTGCTACACAGCAGGCGGTAGATTCCGACACGGTGTTGCGTACCGACGATGTGTTGTATGTTTCGGGAAACGAAGAGATTGTAAAGGTTTTTGCCGATAAATACAAATTGCTCATTCTTAACGATAGCGAGCAGGAGAAGGGTGGCAAAAAGGGGCTCGATTTTTACAATATCGGTGTTGCAGAGATTGTTTTGATGTCTACCTCTACCGTGGTGAACAAAACCATACGCGAGGTGGGTTTCAGGAGTAAGTATAATGTGAGTGTTTTGGGTATTTGTCGCAAAAAAAAGTATATATTACAGGGTATAGCCGACGAGACTATTCATAGTGGCGACGTGCTTTTGGTGCAAGGTGCATGGGATAATATTGCCAAACTCGAAAACGAGAGCAGTGAATGGATTGTGCTTGGTCGTCCCTTGGAGGAGGCCGCAAAGGTGACTCTCGACTATAAGGCTCCTGTTGCCGCGTTGATTATGGCGGCGATGATTGCTGTGATGGCTCTCGACTTTATCCCCATAGCTCCCGTAACGGCTGTAATGATTGCGGGCTTGCTCATGGTGCTTACAGGTTGTTTCCGCAATGTGGAGGCGGCCTATAAAACCATAAATTGGGAGAGTGTGGTGCTTATTGCCGCAATGATGCCTATGTCGGTGGCTTTGCAGAAAACAGGAGTTTCGGCATGGATCTCAAATTCTTTGGTGAGCAGTTTGGGTAATTTCGGCCCCTTGGCTCTGCTTGCAGGAATTTATTTTACAACTTCGTTTATGACCATGTTCATAAGCAACACTGCAACGGCTGTACTTTTGGCTCCTATTGCCATGAGCAGTGCTCAGCAGGTGGGTGTGAGCCCGGTACCGTTCTTGTTTGCCGTGACACTTGGTGCGAGCCTTTGCTTTGCTTCGCCTTTCTCAACACCGCCTAATGCGCTTGTGATGCCGGCCGGTCAGTATAATTTCATGGATTATGTGAAGGTGGGTTTGCCCTTGCAGATAATTTTGGGTGTTGTGATGATTCTTGTGTTGCCGTTCCTCTTCCCGTTCTGATTTTTATGCCAAAATTGCCTGTATGTGGGTAAAAATGTGTAATTTTGTCAGCAAAAGAGTAGTAAGGAGGTTTTTTATATGGAGTTATCGGAGATTGATAGAGTGAAACAACAATTTGGGATTATTGGTAATAACCCCGAGTTGCTTAGGGCCATCGACACAGCTGTGCAGGTGGCAAGGACCGATTTGTCCGTGCTCATAACAGGTGAGAGTGGTGTGGGAAAAGAGTATTTTCCCCAAATAATACATACAAACAGCGTGCGTAAACATGGGAAGTATTTTGCGGTGAACTGCGGTGCTATCCCTGAGGGTACTATCGATTCGGAGCTTTTCGGTCATGTGAAGGGTGCCTTTACCGATGCTGTAAGCGAGAGAAAGGGTTATTTCTGCGAGGCCGACGGGGGCACGATATTCCTCGACGAGGTGGGCGAGTTGCCTCTCTCGACACAGGCACGTCTTTTGCGTGTGCTCGAAAATGGTGAGTTTATGAGGGTGGGCTCTTCGAAGGTGGAAAAGACCAACGTCAGGGTGGTGTGTGCTACTAATGTGAACATGCCCGAGGCTATTGCAAGCGGTCGTTTCCGCGAGGATTTGTATTATCGCCTCAGCACTGTGCCTATAAATATTCCGCCGTTGCGCAAGAGGGGGAACGATGTGTTGTTGCTCTTCAAGAAGTTTACCATGGATTTTGCCAATAAATATAATATGCCACGCATCGAACTAGACGAGCAAGCGCGTCAGGCGCTTCTTGCCTATTCGTGGCCGGGTAATATCCGTCAGTTGAAGAATGTGGCCGAACAGGTGTCGGTGCTCGAGCTTAATCGTTCTCTCACGGGCGATGTCATGAGAAAATATCTGCCCGAACAATCTCAAAGCAACCTGCCCGCTCTCTTTGGAGGTGGTAGTAATGGAAAGACATTTGAGAGTGAGAGGGAGATTCTTTATAGCGTGCTTTTTGACATGCGCCGGGATATAACGGAGCTTAAAAAACAGGTGGAGGGGTTGCGTTCGTCGCGCTCTCATGTGGCTGACGATGTGCAGTTGTACTCCGATGCACAGGAGGTTATGCCTGTTGTTCAACACCCTGTACAGCCTACTATTCACCTTACACCTTCGCACTCTACCGCCCCTATGGCCGAGGAGTATGTCGAGGAGGCTCTCTCGCTCGAGGATATGGAGAGGAAGGCTATTAAACAGGCGCTTGAGCGACATCGGGGTCGGCGACGCGATGCCGCAAAGGAGCTGAATATTTCGGAAAGAACACTTTACAGAAAAATAAAAGAGTATGATATTGAATAAGATGGTTAAGAAAATATATTTGTTGTTACCGTTGCTTGTGTTGCTTGTGGTTGCGGGCTGCAAGGTGAGTTACAAATTTACCGGTGCTTCGATAGATTATTCTGTGGTGAAAACAATCTCTATGGAGACGTTCCAGAATCGTGCGGCTTATCAGTGGGGTCCTATGGCTACAATGCTGAACGAGCGTTTGAGCGATGTGTTTATTCAGCAGACAAAACTTGTTCAGGTTAATCGTGGTGGCGACTTGCAGTTGGCTGGTGAGATTACTGCGTATGACCAGGTGAACAAATCTATCTCCTCGGACGGTTATTCGGCTATGGTGCAGTTGAAAATGACTGTAAACGTGCGTTTTACAAATAATAAGAACCACGAAGAGGATTTTGAGCGCACCTTCTCGGCGACACGCGATTTTGACTCTTCGCAACAGCTAGATGCTGTGCAGGAGGAGCTTGTTACTCAGATGATTAACGAGATTGTCGATGCTATCTTTAACGCGGCGGTAGCCAACTGGTAACAGATGGAAAAACTGTCGGTATACATATCGCACCCAGAAAGGCTTAATCGCGACACGTTGTACGAGTTGCGTTTGCTGGTGGCAAAATATCCCACATTTGATGTGGCGCGTCTGCTCATGCTTAAAAATCTCTATCTTTTGCACGATATTGAGCTGGGTAAGGAGATGCGCAAGGCTGCGCTCTATCTTAAAAACCGTTGGCCTCTTTTTGAACTTATGGAGGGGTATGGAAGTTCCACCGTCGAAGATGTTGCGGTGGTTGATGTCCCGGTGGACCGCACGATGGCGCTGATAGATGCTTTTTTGGAGACTTTGCCACAGGATAAATTCTCGCTCGAAGCTGAGGGGGCCGCCGCGGTCGATTATGTGTCGGCCTATCTGTCGAAGGAGACGGCACCGAAGGGGGAGGTTACGGAGCTGCGCGGGCAGAGTCTTATCGACGAGTTTCTTTCGGGCGACAACGAAAAAATTACTCTCGATTTAAAAGTGGAGAGTGAGGCTACCGAGCAATCGACGACGCAGGAGGAACTGCCCGAAAACTCCTTTTTTACCGAAACGCTTGCAAATATTTACATTAAACAGAAAAAATATAGCAAGGCTTTGGAAATTATTAAACGGTTATGTTTGGAATATCCGAATAAAAATCGTTACTTTGCAGACCAAATTAGATTTTTAGAAAAAATAGTTAAACATACAAAAAAAGAATAACATGTATATTGTTTGCGTATTATTGATCTTGATTGCATCGTTGTTGATGTGTCTGATAGTATTGGTTCAGAATTCAAAAGGTGGTGGTCTTGCATCGGGCTTTGCCTCTTCGAACCAGATTATGGGTGTTAGAAAAACTACCGACTTCCTTGAAAAAGCAACATGGTCAATAGCTGCTTTTATAGTTGTTGTAAGTGTTGTGGCAGCTTGGTCTTTGCCTCGTCACGAAGTAGCCGGCGACAGCGTTATCGAGCAGAATGCTATTGAGAATGTGATGATGAACCCTGAGACTACTCCTAACTTTGCCGATGAGGCTCCTGCTGATGTAACAGTAGAGACACCTGCTGAGTAAAAATAATCACGCAAGGGTTTTAAAATATAAGTGCAACCGCCAAGGCAGTTGCACTTTTTTGTGTTGATATTGTTGGCTCTTACATGCGGGGTGCTTTGTTTTTATGGTGTCGCTCTCTTTTTTTAAGCTACCTGTGTCGCGTGTGTTGATTGGGTAGAATAAATCTCAACGGGGAAAACAGCTTGCTTTGAATACGTATATTATCTCCGCGACTTTTGCGGGGAGCCCGATATTGCTATGTACAACAAAAAAGCAGAACCTTCAATGGTTCTGCTTTTTTGTTGTTAAAGTGGTGTTTATGCTTTCTCAATCTCCTCTTCTACAAGGTGTATCTTTTTGAGTATTACCTCGGCATCGCCTTTAAGTTTTTCCATCTTCTGGCGCATAACATCGACAAGGCTTACACCCTTCTTGTTGGTGGTGCTCAGGAAACCCAAGTTGTTTTCGTATGTGGCAATCTCGGCTTTAAGAGCTTCGAATTGACGTATGAGGCGTTCGCGCTCGCGTTGCAGGCTGTTACCGCCTTTTGAGATGTTGTTACGGAAGTCGGCAAGTTTGCGCTCGTTGGCGTTTATGTGCAGGCTCTCGTATATTGCATTTATCGCATTCTTGTACTCTTTGTACACCTTGTCTTTCTCTTTGAAAGGCACGTGCCCGATGCTGTTCCACTGCTTGGTGAGCTCGTTGAGCTTGTTTATTTGCTCCTGCTCGGGTGCTTGGGTGTCTATCGCTTTTATGCTCTCAATGATGCTTTGTTTTTGTTTAAGGTTCTCCTGCTCGCTTTTGCGTTGCGACGATGTTGCGGCGTTGCGTCTCTCGAAGAATTCGTCGCATGCGGCTACAAAGCGTTTCCAAATTGCTTCGGAGTGTTTTTGTGCAACGGGGCCTATCTCCTTCCACTCTTTTTGTAGTTTGGCGAGTTTGTCGGCTGTCTCTTTCCACTCTTCGCTATCTTTCAACTGTTCGGCCAGCTCGCAGAGTTGTTTCTTTCTTTCGAGGTTTGTGGCGAGTGTGTTTTTTACCTCTTTATAGTAGTCGCTCTTCTGCTTGAAGAATTTGTCACATGCTTCGCGGAAACGCTCAAAGATTTTTGTGTTCATCTTTTGGGGTGCAAAGCCAATCTCTTTCCACTCGGCTTGCAGGTCGAGAATCTTTTGTGTGGCGTCGTTCCATGCTTGGTAGCTTGTGAGGGTGCCGTAGTCTATGTTTTCTATTTGCTCGCAAAGGGCGGTTTTCTTTTCGAGATTTATGCGCTCCTGCTCTTTCTTGCCCTCGAAGTGTTCTTGGTGGCGACGGTTTATTATTGTCGAGGCTGCCTTGAAACGGTTCCATATATCTTCGCGCAACTCTTGTGCCACGGGACCTGTCTCGCGGAATTCGTTGTGCAACTGTTGCAACATGCGGAATGCGCCTATTACATCTTCGTCGGTGGTAAGCGACTCGGCTGTTTCACATATTCTGGTTTTTGTTTCGAGGTTCTTTTTAAAGTCGTACTCGCGGAACTCATGGTTTATCTTCATGACATCGTAGAACTGCTCGCTGAGTAGCTGATATTGTTTCCACAGGTCGGTAACCTTGTCTTGTGGTACGTTCTTAATCTCTTTCCACTCGGCTTGAAGTGCTTTGAAGGTTGCTACGTTGGGGGCGCCTTGCTCGGCTTTTTCTATGAGGTTGTGTAGCTTGGCGAGTAGTGCTGTTTTTGCTTCGTAGTTGGCTTGTTGCTCCTCTTCTTGTGCTTTCTGCCATTCGTAACGCTTTGCTTTTATAAGGTTCATGGCTGTTTTAAATGGCTCTTCGAGGGGGTCGGCATCGGGTATGAACATTGGTTCTTCGCCTCCGTTGGCTACAAAGTTTTTGCGTGCTTCGTCTATCTCTACTGTTCTTAAACGGTAGAATTGTACTTTAAGGCCTTCTACCTCGGCTTTACTGCTGAGTATATCTCCCTCTTTTGCTATCTCTTCTATGCGTTTGAGTATATCATGACGTGTTGCCGGCTTCTCGGTCGGGGGAACGTCTGCTTCGCACTCGTTTGCTACTGTTGTGTTTTCTTGCTCGGGCATAGTGGCATTTACAGCCTGTTCAGGGGTAGTCGTAATGCTTTGCTCTTCGAGCTGAACATTCGATTTTGTTGTCTCAGTCATTTGCTTGAATTTAAGTAGTTAATAAAAGCCTATCGGGTACAAATATACTAATGGTGTAGTATATGTTTACGCGCAAATATAGGTTTTTTTTATATCTATATGGTCTTTTTCTTTAATTTATTGGGTTGTTACATCATCATGTTGCTTAATATCATGGATATTATCATGTAGAATGTCATTCCGCTGAGGTCGTTTATAATTTGTATAAAGGGGCCTGTTGCTACTGCGGGGTTTATGTCTATGCGTTCGAGTACCAGCGGTATGAGTGTGCCGAAACCCGATGCAAAAAGAATTACTACAAAAAGGCTTAATGGTACCGACAGGGTTACGATGTCGGCCGGGCCGTATATGAAGAAGTTGTACATGTATACCATGAGTGAGAGTATTGTGGCGTTGATGAGTGCTACAACCATCTCTTTTGCTATGTGGCGGAACATGTGGCTCGAGTCGAGCGAGTTGTTGGCAAGGCCTTGCACTGCTATGGCCGAAGATTGTGTTCCCACGTTTCCTCCCATACCTGCCAGAAGGGGTATGAAGAGTGCCATCTCGGGGTGGCTGCCGAGTGTGCTTGTGAAGCAGTTGAGGAGCAACGATGAGCCGATACCTCCGAACATGCCGAAGAGTAGCCAGGGGAGGCGGGCACTTGTCTGTTTGAAGACGGTGTCGTCGCTCTCGATGTCTTGGGCAAGACCGGCTGTAAGTTGTTGGTCGTGCTCTGTTTGTTCGCGCACCTCGTCCATTACGTCGTCGACGGTGATTTGTCCCACCAGACGGTTTATCTTATCGACAACGGGTATTGCCACAAGGTTGTATTTTTCGATGAGCAGGGTTACCTCGTCGATGGGGGTGTCTACATCTACGCTCACCACCTTGGTGCTCATTACGTGCTTTACTTTCGATACCGAGGGGCTTGTTACCATCTTTTTCAGTGGGAAAAGACCGCACAGGCGTTCGTCGTCATCGACAACGTAGATGTAGTATATTTCGTCCATGTCCTCGGCCTGCTTGCGCATCTCTTTCAGACACTCGGGCATACTCCAATTTTCGTTCACAACAACCATCTCGGTACTCATGAGACCGCCGGCGGTGTCTTCGTCATATTGTAGGAGATCTACAATATCGCCCGCTTGCTCTATGTCTTTGATGTGGAGGAGCACCTCTTCTTGCTTCTCTTCGTCCATGTCGCGGATAATCTCCACGGCATCGTCGGTGTCCATGTAGTTTACAAAGCGTTTGGCGATGGCCTCGGAGGGGAGCTCTTCGAGTAGTTCGTTACGAAGGTCTTCGTCCATCTCGGTGAGGGCGTCGGCTGCACGCTCGTTGTCGAGCTGGCGATAGAGGAAACGTGCCTCTTCGAGGTCGATCTCCAAACAGAGTTCTGCAATGTCGGCAGGGTGCAGTTTGGAGATGCTCTCTTGCAACAACACAGAGTCTTTCTGCTCTATGAGCTCTTTTATGTAGCTTGTAAATTCTTTGGTCATGGTGGTTCCTCCTCTATTGTAGTTCTCGTTCAACTTGTTGTGTGAGCTCTATGAACTCGTCTATCGATAGTTGTTCGGGGCGTTTGTCGAGTATGGGGTTGGCAAGCAACGGCGACTCTTTGCCCACAATCTGTTGTATGGAGTTACGTAGTTTTTTGCGTCTTTGGTTGAAGGTGCCTTTTACTATCTTTTTGAAAAGTTCTTCGTTGCAGGGCATCTCGGTGCGGTTGTTGCGTTTCATGAGCACTACCGCGCTCTTTACCTTTGGTGGTGGCGAGAATACGTTCTCGTGCACGGTAAAGAGGTATTCGACATCGTACCACAACTGCACCAGTATGCTTAATATGCCGTATGTTTTTGTCCCGGGACGTGCGGCAAGGCGTTCGCCTACCTCTTTTTGAATCATACCGCTACAATAGGGGATATGTTCTTTGTTGTCGAGCATTTTGAAGAATATCTGGCTCGAGATATTATAGGGGTAGTTGCCTATGAGCATGAATTTTTCGCCTGCAAAGATGCGGTCGAGGTGCATTTTAAGAAAGTCGTCGGGGATTATGTTGTCTTCGCCCAACTGTGGCAGGTTCTTGCACAGGTAGCTCACCGACTCTTCGTCAATCTCTACAACCTTGACAGGGCGTGCCTTTTCGAGCAGGTATTGTGTGAGGACTCCCATGCCGGGGCCTACTTCGAGTACAGGCATGCCGGGGCAGACATCGACGGTGTCGGCGATGTCGCGTGCTATTTGCAGGTCGATGAGGAAGTGTTGCCCGAGACGCTTTTTGGCTGTTACTGCTTTCATGGTTGGCTCGTTGTGTTATTTTTAATTAAATCTCAATAAAAAGATAGAGAGTTTTTAACTATTTATTATCTTTGCGATAACCGCAATAATTTGTTGTTGCTTTCCTCTCTATGGAACAATTTTGCTTGTTGCTGGGTTGCTCCATTAGATGCAAAGGTAACTAAAACTATTAATTTTGTTCTCAATCTTGTGAAAAAGATTTTAAACATTATAATAAAAAGCATTCTTCCTGTTCTGCTTGGTGCTGTTATCTTGTATTGGATATATGCCGAGTTTGATTTTGCTCAGGTGAGCAAGGCTTTTGCCGAGATGAACTTTTTTTGGTTCACGGTGTCGCTCCTCTTTGGCGTGTTCAGTCATGTACTGAGGGGGTGGCGTTGGGTGCTTGCCTTGGAGCCGTTGGGCTATTACCCAAGGCACGATAATTGTGTATATTCGATATTTATTGCCTATGCGGCCAACTTGCTGTTGCCTCGTGTGGGGGAGGTGTCGCGCTGTGTGGTGCTCGACCGTTACGACGATGTGCCTTTTGCGCAGTCGTTTGGCACGGTTGTTACGGAACGTCTCATTGACACCGTGATGGTGGTGCTCATAACCTTGGTGGCGGTTCTTTTGCAGTGGCAAGTGTTCTGCTTGTTCATAGCAGATGCGGGTGGCTTGAAGTTTGCATTGCCCGCCTCGACGGGTGGGTCGGTGGTGATGTCTTTGTCGTTGCTGGCTATTGCTTTTCTTCTCTTCTTCCTTGCGCGTAAGATGTCCTTGTGGGCAAAGATGAAGTCTTTCTTTGCCCGTTTTGTCGAGGGCATGACCTCTATCGCAAGAATGAAAAAGAGAGGGCTTTTTGTGGTGGAAACAATAGGTATATGGTTTTGCTATTTTATGCAGTTTTACCTATGTTTCTTCTGTTTCGATTTTAGCTGTTCGCTATCAGTGCTTGCCGGGCTTTTGCTATTTGTGGCGGGCAGTATAGCTGTGGTGGTTCCCACGCCCAACGGGGCCGGTCCATGGCACTTTGCTATAATAAGTATAATGGTTATTTATGGGCTTTCGACAACCGATGCATCGCTTTTTGCGTTAATAGTTCATTCTACGCAGACTTTGCTTGTGGCTTTGCTCGGTGTGTTCGGAATTGTGATGTTGCAGATAAAAAATTGTATAACAACTAAAAAATAAATTTATGGCACAGACTATTAAAGATTTGTCACCTCGCGAGGTGTGGAAAAATTTTGAGGCAATCTGTCAAATTCCTCGTCCTTCGGGTTACATGGAGAAAATTCAGCAGTATTTGTTGGAGTGGGGTAAGAGTGTAAATGTTGAGACTTGGCAGGACGAAGTGGGAAACATTATCATGCGCAAGCCTGCTACTCCCGGCTTAGAGAATCGTAAGGGTATTATTTTGCAGGCTCACATGGACATGGTGCCACAGAAAACTCCCGAAAGTACTCACGATTTTTATAAAGATCCCATAAAAACTATTGTAAAGGGCGATTGGCTTTATGCCGACAATACTACTCTTGGCGCCGATAATGGTTTGGGTGTTGCTGCAATTATGGCTATCATGGAGGATAATTCCTTGCAACATGGTCCTTTGGAGGCTCTTCTCACTGTGGACGAGGAGACCGGCCTTGTAGGTGCTTTCGGTCTTAAAGCCGGCGAGCTTAATGGTTGCGAGCTTATCAACCTCGACTCAGAGGAGGAGGGTGTTATGTACATCGGTTGTGCTGGTGGTATAGATTTTTCGGCAAAGATGGAGTTTATGGCCGAAGAGCCCATCGAAGATGATATTGCCGTGAAGGTGCAGTTGAAGGGCTTGCGTGGCGGTCACTCAGGTGTTGAGATAAACGAGGGCCGTGGTAACGCTAACAAACTTATGGCGCGTTTCTTGCGCGAGGCTATCGATGAGTGTGGTGTTTCGCTTGCAAGCTGGAACGGCGGTAACATGCGTAATGCTATTCCAGCAAGTTGCGAGGTGGTGCTTACCCTTCCCGAGGAGGGTGTTGGCGAGCTCACCGACATCGCCGCAAAGTACGAGGCTCTTATAAACAGCGAGTATGCCTCTATCGAGGAGGGCGTTACATTGCGTATCGAGGCTACTGACATGCCCGAGAATGTTGTTCCCGAGGAGATTCAAGAGAACCTTCTTGCCTCTATCCTTGCATGCCATAATGGTCCTCTACGCTTTATACCCACAATACCCGACACCGTGGAGACTTCGTCGAACCTTTCAATTGTGAAGATTGAGGACGGTGAAGCAGAGGTTGATATTCTCATTCGCAGTTCATGCGAGTCGATGAAGGAGTATCTTGCCTTGCAGTTGTCGAGCTGTTTTGCCATGGCGGGCATGAAGGTTGAGCTTAGCGGTAGCTACACAGGCTGGCAACCGAATGTAAAATCGCCCCTTTTGGCTACTATTAAACAGGTTTACGGCAAGATGTTCGATAAAGAGCCTGAGGTGCGTGTGATACATGCCGGCTTGGAGTGCGGTATTCTATCGACAAACTATCCCGACATGGACATGGTTTCTTTTGGTCCCACATTGCTCTCTCCTCACTCTCCCACAGAGAGAGTGGAGATTCCCTCGGTTGAGAAATTCTACGCTTTCGTAAAAGAGTTAGTGGTGAAAGGTGTTGAGTAAAACTTTTCGTAATTATATTATATAAAATACAGGCAGGCGCTACGTCTGCCTGTATTTTTTTTGTGGTTTTTGTAATAAAAAAAGGTATTTTAATTTGTAAAAACATTTTTTTACTATATTTGCGCTCAACCGCGAATATTTGTAGCCCGTTGAATAGTAAATGTGGTGCTGCGGTAGCTTTTGTTTGATTTTTTATTTTTTTATTTTTTTTATTTATAAACTTTATTCATTAACTAAAAATTGAAAACTATGAAAAAGTGTGTTAAATTCTTCGCAGTGCTGTTGTCAGCATCAATCATGTTTACATCTTGTATCGGTTCTTTCAGCCTTACAAACAAGTTGAAATCTTGGAACGAGTCTATTGGTAACCAGTGGGCAAATGAGTTGGTATTTGTATGCTTGCATATAATCCCCGCTTATGGTCTTTCTATATTCGCTGATATCGTGGTTATCAACTCTATCGAGTTCTGGACCGGTAGCAACCCCATAGCTTCTAAGGTTGGCGAAACAAAGATTGTGAAGAACAGCGCAGGTGAGAATGTTCAGATAACAACTACCGAGAATGGTTACGAACTCACAAACGGTGACGAGCAGATGCAACTTGTTTTCGACGAGGCTGAAAAGACATGGAGCGCTGTTTACGACCAGCAGTCTGTTAAACTCATGAAGTTTATCGACGAAAACAATGCTCAGATGTTTACTCTTAACGGTAGCACTGTAAATGTTTCTCTCGATGCCGATGGCGTAAATGTTGCTCGCATGATGCTTATGGGCGAGTATGCCATGGGTAAGTAATATTTTAAAATAAATAATGAACAGCGAAAAGACGGATACCCATAGACACGACAGCGAGGAGACTACTTACGACCACGTTCTCAAATATACTGGAGCTTTCGGTGGTGTGCAAGTGCTCACGATGCTTGTGTCGATGTTACGCAATAAGCTCGCTTCGGAGTGGTTGGGTAAAGCCGGTATGGGTTTTTTCATGGTCTATTCGAACATTGCTTCGTTTGTGTCGAGCTCGTCGAATGCCGGAATACCGTTCAGCGCTGTTAAGAACATATCGGAACTGTACGAGGAGGGTGATGCCGAAAAGGTTGAGTCCTATGTTGTAACCGTACGTTCCTGGAGCTTATGGACGGCGTTATTTGGTGCGTTATTATGCGTGCTGATGGCGCCGCCCATCAGTTATTTTACTTTTGATGGAGATTGGGGGTACACTGCCGAGGTGGCGATGCTGGCCCCTATGATTTTTGCCATAGCCATAACAAATGGCGAGGTGGCTATTCTTAAAGGTTGTCGCAAATTAAAGCTTCTGGCTGTAATTTCGGTGATAAGTGCTATACTTACCTTGGTTAGCGTGTTACCGTTCTTTTATTTGTGGCGTGTAAAGGGTGTGCTTGTGGCTTTGGTGGTCAATTCGTTGGTTGTCATGGCTGTACATCTATATTTTTCGTTACAGGTGTTCCCGTGGCGTGTTAAAATATTTTCGCGCGAAGTGCTCCAAAAGGGTGCGGGCATGATAAAAATTGGTGTTCCCTATGTAACGGCCTCTATTTTGAATTCTCTCACGGCGTTGGCTGTTCCCGCGGTGTTGCTCTCGATGGGTAACATGGACGATGTGGGGCTCTACAAGGTGGGCTATGGTTTGATGGTGGTTTATGCCGGTATTGTGTTTGTGGCGGTGGAGACCGATTATTTCCCTCGTCTGTCGGCTGTGAACAACGATGTGCAACGCATGAACCATGCTATAAACCAACAGATTGATATTTGTGTTCTTTTTATAGCTCCGCTTTTGTTGTTCATGATGCTGGCAATGCCTTTTATTATAAAGTTGCTCGCTTCGGCCGAGTTTTTGCCTGTTGTAAACATGGCTGTTTATTCGGCTTTTTATATGTTTTTCAGGGCTGTGATGTTGCCTATTGCATATACTTCGTTGGCGAAGGGAGATAGTGTGACTTATCTCTTTATGGAGATTGCTTACGATATATTCTCTTTTGTGCTTATTGCGGCAGGGTATTACTGGGGTGGTATCACGGGCACGGGGGTTGCTTTGTCGGTGGCGAGTTTGCTCGATGTGTCGATGATTTATTTTTGTTACTCCCGCAAGTATGGTTTTTCGTTTAAATCTTCGACTTTGCGCCTTGTACTGGTTCAGGCTATCTTGCTTTTTGTAGGTGTCTTTGTGTGTGTGCAGGGTAATTTGTGGCTCAAGTATGGCGTTGGTGTCGTCTTGTTGTTGTTGTCTGCTTTTTACTCTTTGCGCATTCTTCAAAAGAATACTTCGTTTGTGTCTGCGTTAAAGGAGCGTTTCTTGGGTCGGTTTACTAATAAATAAGTAATACTTTTAATTTAAGGTGTGTTATGAAGCATCTCGAGAATGATGAGGTTTTTAAGGGTCTGAAGGTTAATGACGGGGTGGAGCACATGAGTTCGGTTAATCCCTATCTGTCGCGTTTTAAAAAGAGGCGTGCCTCTCTTCTTTCGGTAAACGATTATGTCGAGGGTATCTTAAAGGGCGATGTGACCATTTTGTCGCGTGCCGTGACTTTGGTTGAGAGCCTCTTGCCCGAGCATCAGGCCATAGCTCAGGAGGTTATTGAGCGTTTGTTGCCTTTTTCGGGAAATTCTCTTCGTGTGGGCATAACAGGTGTGCCGGGTGCAGGAAAAAGTACCTCTATCGATGCTTTTGGCATGCATGTGCTTAATGAACGTGGTGGTAAGTTGGCTGTGCTGGCTGTGGACCCGAGCAGTGAACGTAGCAAGGGTAGTATTCTGGGTGACAAAACCCGTATGGAGCGTTTGTCGGCACACCCGAATGCTTTTATCCGCCCGAGTGCTTCGGCGGGTTCTCTTGGTGGCGTGGCTCGAAAAACTCGTGAAACTATTGTGTTGTGCGAGGCTGCCGGTTACGATACTGTTTTTGTGGAGACGGTGGGTGTGGGGCAGAGCGAGATTGCTGTATGCTCCATGGTCGACTTCTTTTTGCTCATTCAGATAGCCGGTGCAGGAGATGAGTTGCAGGGTATAAAGAGGGGTATCATGGAGATGGCCGATGCTATCGTCATAAACAAGGCCGACGGGGCAAACAAAGATGAGGCTCAACGTGCTGCTACTCACTATCGCAATGCTTTACAGCTTTTTCCCATGCCTCAAAGCGGAATAAGGCCACAGGTCTTAACATATTCGGGCTTCTATGATATTGGTATAAAGGAGATTTGGGATATGATTTTCGATTATGTTGCAAGGGTGAAGGAGAGTGGTTGTTTTGAGGCGCGTCGCAACAATCAATCTAAATATTGGCTCTACGAAACGGTGAACGAGCACCTGCATCGTCGTTTCTTTAATGCCGAGGGTATGCAGGAGATGCTTGCTTTTTACGAGGGTGAGTTGCTTGCCGGCAGGCTTACATCTTTCTCGGCTGCGGGGAAATTGTTTGAGTTTTACGATTTGATAAAAACAAAAGGAGATGAATAAAAAGGAGTTGCGTGTTGAGGTGCGCAAAAGGCTTTCTGCACTCGATGAGGGTGAGAAGGCTCAAAAATCTACTATGCTTGCCCTTGCTCTTGTGGTGCACCCGAGGGTGCGTGAGGCGGGGTGTGTTGCTCTTTTCTCTCCTTTGCCCGACGAGGTGCAGGTGGGCGATGTGGTTGAGGTGCTTTCGCGTGAACGGCGTGTCGTGTTACCGCGTGTCGAGGGTGATGTTATGCGCTTCTATCCCTTTTCGCCGGCTGTTATGCGTAAAGGTTCTTATGGTATTTTGGAGCCCTTGGAGGGTGAGCCTGTTGCGCCCGAAGCTATTGATGTGATGGTTGTCCCGGGGGTTGCTTTTACCTCTTGCGGTTGTCGCATGGGGCGTGGCAAGGGTTTTTACGATAAATATATGTCGCAACCTGCTTTTACTGCCTATAAGATAGGTGTCTGTTATGCCGAGCAGTTGTTAGATGCTTTGCCGTGCGATGAGCATGATGTTAAGGTAGACGAGGTTGTTTACAAGTAGTATAATTGAGGTTACAATATAATCAAAAAGGCACCACGCACGTGGTGCCTTTTTGATTATATTGTGTGCTTGCTCTTTTACGATGCAAGTATCTCTTGTGCGCGAACTGTTTCGCGGTCGATGGGCTTGTCGTCTTTTATGGCTTTTGTGAAGGGGATATATACAATCTCGTTGTTACGCAAGCCTATCATTACATTGCGTTGGCCTTCGAGCAACGCATCGATGGCGGCAACTCCTAAACGGCTTGCCAAGATGCGGTCGTTGGCTGTGGGGCTTCCACCGCGTTGCAGGTAGCCGAGTATCGAAACGCGAACATCGAGCTCGGGGAATTTCTGGCGCATGCCTTCGGCTACGTCCATTATGTTGTAGTCTTTTTCACGGCCTTCGGCAAAGAGCACGATACTGCTACTCTTTGTGCGACGTAATCCGTTGGCAATAAATTGGTTGATGCGCTCAAACTCGGGGTCTATCTCGGGGAGTACGCATGCTTCGGCACCGGTTGCGAGTGTTCCGTTAAGTGCGAGGAAACCGGCGTCACGGCCCATAACCTCTACGATGAAGAGGCGTTCGTGCGACGATGCGGTGTCGCGTATCTTATCGACACACTCCATGATTGTGTTCAAGGCTGTGTCGTAACCAATAGTGGTGTCGGTGCCGTAAAGGTCGTTGTCTATGGTGCCGGGGAGTGCGATGCAGGGTATGTCATACTCGCGGGCAAGGTTGTATGCTCCTGTAATTGAGCCGTCGCCTCCTATGACAACTAATGCGTCTATCCCCTCTTTTTGCAATGTTGCATAGCCTATTGCACGGCCCTCCTCGGTCTTGAACTCGTCGCAACGGCTTGTTTTTAGTATTGTTCCTCCACGTTGAATGATGTTGCTCACATTCTCGGTTTTGAACTCTTTTATCTCGCCTGTGATGAGGCCTTTGTATCCGCGATATATACCTTTTACTTTAATGCCGTGGTAGATGGCGGCACGTGTGACGGCGCGTATGGCGGCGTTCATACCGGGAGCATCGCCTCCCGATGTGAGTATTCCCACACAATTAATCTTGTTCTTCATGGTTAGTGTTTTTTGTGGTTTTATAGTTTAATATTTCTTGTTTGCAATTTTCCATGAGCCATTTGGGGGTGGAGGTGGCACCGCATATTCCTATCGACTCCACGCTGTCGGTAAGCGTGAAATCTATCTCGCTCGGGCTCTCTATTTGGTGCGAGTTGGGGTTCACTCGCTTGCACTCGTTAAAGAGTATTTTGCCGTTTGAGCTTTTGCGTCCGCAAACGAAGAATATGAGTTCGTGCGATTTTGCAAACTCGCCTATTCCGCTCATGCGGTTGGCTACCTGCCTGCACACCGTGTCGAACGATTCTAACTTCACTCCTTTATCTACTTGTTGTTCTATGGCTTCTACTATCTGTTTGTAGCCTTCGAGCGATTTTGTTGTCTGGGAGTATATGTATGTGTTTTTGCCGGTGTCAATCTTTTCTATCTGGGCTGTGTTCTCAACTACTATGGCCTCACCGTGTGTCTGCCCCACAAGGCCGAGTACCTCGGCGTGTCCGGCTTGTCCGTGAATAATTATCTGGCGTTCCTCGTCGGCTGTGCTTTGCCACTTTTGTTTTATGCGCTGTTGTAGTTTGAGTACTACGGGGCATGTGGCGTCTATAAGTTCGAGGTTGTTCTTGCGTGCTATCTCATAGGTGGCGGGTGGCTCACCATGTGCACGCAGTAATACCTTGGCGTTGTGCAGGTTGGCAAATGTTTCGTGGTCTATTGTTATGAGACCGAGCTTTTTTAGTCGCTCACACTCTATGCCGTTGTGAACGATATCGCCCAAGCAGTAGAGTGTGCCACCGTTGCATAACTCCTCTTCGGCTTTTTTTATGGCTGTGGTTACTCCAAAGCAGAAGCCGGAGTGTTCGTCTATCTCTATTCTTAACATTGTGTTGTGAGTTCGATGAATTTTTCTTTAAGCCATGCTTGTTGTTCTTCGCGTGTCATGTTGCCGTTGTCGAGCAGTAGTGCGTCGTCGGCCTTTTTTAATGGGCTTACTTCGCGTGTTTGGTCTATGTGGTCGCGCAACTGCACATTCTCGAGAATTTCTTGGTAGTCGGGGTTGTCGCCGCGTGCTTTTAGCTCGTCGTAACGACGTTGTGCACGTACTTCGGCCGATGCGGTGACAAATATCTTCATCTCTGCGTCGGGGAACACTGTTGTGCCTATGTCGCGTCCGTCCATTACGATGCCTTTCTGCTTGCCCATGTTACGTTGTTGTTCAACCATCTCGGTGCGAACAAAGTCGAGTGCTGCAACCTGGCTTACCATGCGCGATACTTCGAGCGAACGTATCTCGTGCTCTACGTTTACTCCGTTGAGCAGGGTTACCGAGTTGCGTGTTTCGGGGTCGGCCTCAAAGGTTATATTAATCTCTTTGAGTTGTTCCTGTAACTTTGCGGTGTCTATCTTTTCTCCCTCAATAAGCCCGTTCTGCAAGCAGTAGAGTGCAACTGCGCGGTACATGGCTCCGCTGTCGAAGTAAAGGTATCCTATTTCACGTGCCAAGGCTTTTGCCATGGTGCTTTTTCCACAAGACGAAAAGCCGTCTATCGCTATAACTATCTTTTTCATGTTGATGGTTTGGTTTATAAAGTATATGATACATTGAACAGCAACGACGATGACGATACATGAAGTTTGCTGAACGATGCTCCAAGTTTTATTCTGTTTGTGTTGAAACCGGCTCCTATGCTCATGCCGTCCCACTTGCTGTTATCGGTCGCGAGCTCTTTTGTCATGCGGTAGTTGTATCCCACAGAGGCATAGAAGCGTTCGCCGAACAGTATGTCGGCTCCAAAGGTAAAATGTTTAAGCAACTTTTTGCCGAAACCGTCTTTACTTCCGTCGGCGTTGTAAAAATCGTCGTCGCCCCATTTGTGGAGGTTGTTCATGGTTACCGAAAGGCGTATGGGGGCGTGCGACAGACGTTTGGTTATTCCGGCCTGTATGT
Source organism: Bacteroidaceae bacterium (assembly GCA_045631905.1). Taxonomy (GTDB): domain Bacteria; phylum Bacteroidota; class Bacteroidia; order Bacteroidales; family Bacteroidaceae; genus HGM04593. The sequence continues at coordinate 80,889 of JAZQVO010000040.1, read as the reverse complement.
CGAAGGGCATCTTTTCGGTCTCTTCTTCGAAGGCGGTTATTTGTGCTCCTAAATTTTTGAGAACAAAAGATATAGAGAGGTCTGTCTCGGAATTATAGTAGTTGAGCCCGAGGTCTACACCAAGGGCTATCGAGCTCATGCTTTCGTACTTGGAATAGATGAATTTGCCGGTAACACCTCCGCTCCATAAGTCGCTTAGGAGGTAGCTGTACACTGCCGATAGCTCTATGTCTTTGGCCTTGAATGTTCCTGTGTGTATGTTGTCTTCGGTGTATCCTTCGAACTCGCCATAATCGACATAACGTGCAAGAACGGCTCCTGCCGAACGCTCGCCAAAAACACGGCTGTAACCGGCACCGGCAACCTTGCTGTCGCTCATGTAGCTCATGTAGCTCAGGTTTATGGTGTTGTGTGTTGTGTTTATGAGCAAAGCGGGGTTGTGGGCCGACAGGGTGATGTCGTCTTCGATAATAGAGATGTTTGTCCCGCCAAGTGCCGCCACATGCGACGAATAGGGCAGACGGAGAAAGTTGAATGCTATCTCTCCTGTTTGTGCTTTTAACAATGCAAATTGCATTGAGAACAGGGCTGTTATTAAAAATGTTTTAAGTTTCACGTTGTGCTCTGTTGTAAAAAAGTGTAATATTGCAGGCGAAAATACTTGTGATTGTTGCGTTGCATTGCGAAGATAATGCTTTTTTTCTTCTTTCTTATCGCGGTGCTATAATTTTAAATAATAAAAATGTGTTTTGTTATAATAAACAAACGAAAAAGGGGAATTTATAGTGTGAAAGAGAAATAAAATAGTATTAAAATAAAAAAAAGGTGCATTAAATCGTGTGTATTGAAAAATATTGTTTATTTTTGCCCTTTGGAAAATATATACAAATTACCATATGAATACAACAGACAAACAACAGGTTAAAGAGAACAGCCTTCTCGAAGTGAAGAAGACTGAGGCTGCAAACCTTGAAACGAACAAACCAACATGGATGTTCATTGGTTTTGCATTGGTTTTTGCTATTTTATTTGTGGCTTTTGAATGGACTGCTACCGAGAAAAAGCATACAGGTGAAATTGTGAGTGCAGGTATCCTTTTGGAGGAAGAGATTGTGATTCCTATCACAATGCCCGAGAAAAAAGTTGTACCTCCTCCTCCTCAGGCAAAGCAAATTACAGAAATTCTTGAAATTGTTGAGGACGATGCCGAAATTGAGGAGAGTGAGCTTGCTTCGGTAGAGGAGACCGGTGAGGTTGTCGAGATTGCCGATGTTGGTAATGTCGTTGTTGAGGAACCCGCCGAGGAGGAGACTATCCACCAGGTGGTAGAGCAGATGCCCGAGTTCCCCGGTGGTATGCAGGCTCTTATGAAATACTTGCAGGAGAACATTAACTATCCTCGTATTTCACGTGAGAATGGTTCACAAGGTCGTTCGTTCATCGCATTCGTTGTAAACACCGATGGTTCTATTCAGGACGTTGAGGTTGTAAAGAGCTCTAACGATGTGTATTTGGACAAGGAGGCTGTTCGCGTGGTAACCGGTATGCCTAAATGGAACCCCGGTAAGCAAGCAGGTAAGGCTGTTCGCGTGCGCTTTACATTGCCCGTGACATTCCGTTTGAAATAATAGAAACATACTTATGGGGTTTACTCTCCAAAAGTTAAAATAATAATTTACGAGAGTCCTATGGCTCTCGTAAATTGTATAAGGGAGGTCGGAAGAGCTCTCTTATATATGGTAGAATTTATACAAATTAATTTAAAAGAGATATGAGCAACTTGTATAGCTGGGAACAGGCCCGTGACATAATAAATGAGTTTATAGAGAGTCTTAAATTCGAGCGTGAACCGCAGGAACTTTATGCACCTATTAGATATACGATAGAGCAGAGCGGTAAACGTGTGCGTCCTGTGCTGTGCCTTATGGCCTATAATATGTATAAGGAGAATGTGCAGGAGGTGCTCTATCAGGCTGTGGCCATGGAGACCTATCATAACCACACTCTTATTCATGACGATGTTATGGACCGTGCCGACATACGACGTGGCAAGCCTACGGTTTGTGCCAAGTGGGGCGATACACCGGCTATCTTGTCGGGCGATACTATGTTATTGCTCGCTTTTGAATTTGTTGCTCATGCTCCTGTCGAGAAGTTGCCGGCCGTGCTTGCTCTCTTTACGGAGACAGCAAAAGAGGTGTGCGACGGTCAGCAATATGATATTGAGTTTGAAACTCGCGATGCTGTTGCCGAGGCCGAATATATGGAGATGATTCGTCTGAAAACATCGGTACTCATAGCTGCTTCCATGAAGATGGGTGGCTTGGTTGCCGGTGCATCGGAGGACGATTTGGAAAATCTGTATGCTTTTGGTGAAACCATGGGGCTTGCTTTCCAGTTGCAGGACGACCTGCTTGATGTTTATGGCGACACTGCTGTCTTTGGTAAAAAGATAGGTGGCGATATTCGTTGCAACAAAAAAACATTCTTGCTTATTAAGGCTTTTGAGCTTGCTTCGGCCGAGCAAAAAGCTCAAATGGAGGCGTGGATAAACAACCCTGCATGCGACGATGACGAAAAGGTTGCTTTCTTCACAAATATCTATAACGAACTTGGTGTTAAAGAGGTGTGCGAGCAACGTATAAAAGAGTTGTTTGCCAAGTGTGACGAGTTTATGGACAAAATTTCTGTTGCCGACGAGAAGAAGGTATGCTTGAAGAATTTTGCAAACTCTCTGTTGAATCGTAATCTTTAAAAAGCCGAGGTATGCCGTATCGTCGATTACCCAAGACCGACCAAGCTCGTATACGCGCTCTTCGCATGGCTGTTGATAGCAGTGTGCAGAATGGCGTCTTTACCAACGTCTTGTCGCATAACACATATTACAAGGCAAAAACCTTTCTCGAAAAGTTCTCGCGTGAGGTGGCTGTGTATAAGCGTTGCGTGGCCGAGCAATCGACAAAGCGTGGAAACGAAAAATACGAGGCGGCGTTGAGGCGTGCGCGTATGTATGTATCGCATTTTATTCAGGTGTTGAGTATGTCGATAATGCGTGGCGAGATTGCTCGCGAAAAGCGAGAATATTACGGCTTGCCGAAAGACGAGGATACCACCCCGAACCTCTTTTCCGAGGCATCGGTGCTCGAATGGGGTACAAAGGTTATAGAGGGTGAGCGTCGCAGGCAGGGTGAGGGGGGAATCCCTATATACAACCCCACGATGGGGCGTGTGTCGGTTGTGTTCGACCTTTTTAAAGAGATGTACGACAGGCAACATTCTTTGCAAGAGCGCACAGCGGAGGCTCTTCGCAATATTTCGGACATGCGCTTCGAAGGCGATGAGATAATATTTGAGGCGTGGGGAGAGATTGAGAAGGCTTTTTCTTCGTTCACAGGCGAGGCACGCATAAAAAAATGTGCTGAATACGGGGTTATTTATTATTATCGTAACGACCGTGCAAAAAAAGATGCTGTAAATGCCGAATAATTATATAGATACACATACTCACCTCTTTTGCGAGGAGTTTGACAACGACCGTGCATGTGCCGTGGAGCGTGCTTTGGCGGGCGGTGTCGGTTGTCTGTGTCTGCCGTCGATAAACAGGGCTTCGTTAGCACCTCTCTTTGACATGTGCGACAGGTATAAGGGTGTGTGTTATCCTATGGTTGGCTTACACCCCACCGATGTTGCCGACGACTATAAAGAACAGCTTGCCGTGATGCGGGAGTTTCTGGCGACAGATAGCCGTGTGATAGCTGTCGGGGAGGTTGGGCTCGACTTTTATTGGAGCGAGGAGTTTCGCAATGAGCAGTACGAGGCTTTTGAAACGCAGATAGGGTGGGCAAGGGAGATGAACCTGCCTCTTGCCATACACTCGCGCAATGCCTTCAAGGAGCTTGTTGATATTATGGATAGGTATCGCGGTGTCGGCCTTAGTGGTGTGTTTCACTGTTTTACGGGGACAGAAGAGGAGGCTGAGGCTCTTCTTGCTCACGAGGGTTTTTTCCTGGGTATAGGAGGTGTTCTCACATATAAAAATTCAACCTTGCCACGTGTGCTTGGCAGTGTCCCCTTGGAGAGGTTGGTGCTCGAAACCGATTCTCCCTATTTGGCTCCCGTTCCCTGCCGTGGCAAGCGAAACGAGAGTGCGTATATTCCCTACATAGCCGAGGCTTTGTCTAAGGTGTATGGTTGCACGCCGGAGCATGTGGCCGAGGTGACCACAGAGAATGCTTTACGCTTGTTTCCCAAAATAGAAAGATAATGACAATAAACGAGATAAAAATATTTGCCGATTGTGCCAGACCGGTTGTGGTGGCTGGCCCGTGTAGCGCCGAGAGCGAAGAGCAGGTGATGGCTGTTGCCGAGGCTCTTGTGCAACGAGGGGTGAAACTCTTTCGTGCAGGCCTGTGGAAACCGCGTACACGCCCCGGCTGTTTCGAAGGGGTTGGTGCCGAAGGCTTGCCGTGGCTTGCACGTGTCAAGGAGCGTTTTGCTCTGCCTGTGGCTACCGAGGTTGCTACTGCCGAACATGTGGAGCTGGCTTTAAAAGCCGGTGTCGATGTTTTGTGGGTAGGTGCACGCACCACAACAAACCCTTTTGCTGTTCAAGAGATTGCTTCGGCGTTGAGGGGTGTCGATGTTCCGGTGCTTGTGAAAAACCCTGTGAACCCCGACCTTGAACTATGGTTAGGGGCTTTTGAAAGGCTTAATAACAGTGGTGTCACCCGTCTGGCTGCTGTGCATAGGGGTTTTTCATTATATGGCGAAAAGGTGTTCCGTAATTCTCCTGAGTGGCAGATTCCTCTTGAACTTAAAAACCGCGTTCCTCAACTGCCTGTTATTTGCGACCCCAGCCATATATCGGGTAAAAGCGAGCTTGTGATGCTTGTTGCACAGCTGGCTCTCGACCTTAATCTCGATGGTCTTATGGTGGAGGTGCATACCAACCCTTCATGCGCTCTGAGCGATGCTCGTCAGCAGATTACTCCCGTCGGCTTGTCTGCAATGCTCGAAGGGCTTGTACGTCGTTCGTCGCAAAATGATGTTGAGGAATTTGTAGAGCAACGTGCCATGATAGATTCTATCGACAACGAAATAATCTCTCTACTCGCAAAACGCATGGAGGTGGTTGAGGAGATTGGGCGAATTAAGAGAAAAAAGGGGCTTACCGTGTTTCAGCCTTTCCGTTACAAGGATAGCATGGAGCGTTGCGAGGCCCTCTGTGCCAACCATAATCTCGATGCTGAGGCTGTAAAAGGTATTTTCGAGGCTATACACTCCGAGAGTGTCCGCAGGCAGTTGGGTATAGTGAATGGTAACGAAGATTAGTATGCTTGCAGGTGTCGTGCGCTTTTCTGTTGGTGCCCTCGGTGTGGTGCTTTTGTGTGTTGCCACTTTGTTATCGGGCTGTGGCTCTCCCGGGAAAGGAGATTTTTGCATAGTGGGCGATACGTTGCCCATGCGTTATGCGTCGTTGCTCGAGATTGTGGAGTGCGACAGCTTTTCTGTTGTCGATGTTAAAAGCCCGTGGCGCGACGCTCTTCTTCATCGTTATATTCTTGTGCCGAAGGGAAAAACTCTCCCTGCAAACATGCCCGAGGGCTCTCTTTTGCGCACACCGCTCGACAAGGCTCTGCTTTTTTCGGCGGTGCATGTCAATCTCTTCTCTTCGCTTGGTTGCTTGGAGGCTGTTAAAGGGGTGTGCGATGCGCAATATATGCTGATGCCCGAGGTGTACGAAGGGATAGCCGATGGCAGGGTGGTCGATTGTGGCGGCTCGCTCGATGTAGATGTGGAGCGTGTGTGCCTGCTTGCTCCCGAAGCGGTATTTGCTTTCCCTTTTGAGAATGGTGGGTATGGCAAAATAGAGAAGTTGAATATTCCGGTTGTGGAGTGTGCCGAATATATGGAGACGTCGCCTCTTGCGGCGGCCGAGTGGGCACGCTTCTATGGTCGTTTGTTGGGCTGTGGTCATGTGGCCGACTCTCTTTTCGATGCGGTGTGTGATAATTTTGAACATTTGAGAGCGATGGTCGATACATGTACCGGTGCACCGACGCTTATGTGTGAGCTTAAAAGTAGTTCGGCGTGGTATGTGCCGGCAGGCGGGAGCACCATGGGACAGATGTACAAAATGGCAGGTGCCGAATACCTGTTTGCCTACACGGGTGGCAGTGGTTCTGTGCCTCTTGCCTATGAGGTGGTGCTCGACAAGGCGGTCGAGGCCGATAAGTGGCTTTTTAAATATAATTCAAGAGGCTGTAAAACCCTCTCCTCTCTCCTTGCCGATTTTCCGGGGTATGCTCGTTTCAGGGCTTTCAAGAATGGCGAGGTCTATGCTTGCAACACTGCGGTTAGGCCCTTTTACGAGGAGACACCTTTCAGGCCCGACCTTCTACTTAAAGAGCTTATGGCAATATTTTACCCATCACTCTTCCCTGAGTATAATTTAAGGTATTATGAAAAGTTGCAGAGGTAGGTTTTTGTATATCGCGCTGAGCGGGCTTTTGTTGTTTGCTCTTTTCGTGGTTAATATCTTTTGGGGGTCTGTGGATATCCCTTCATCGGCTGTTGTCGATATTCTGTCGGGTGGCGACTGTGGAAACGAGGGGTGGCGTATGATAATTTTGCAAATGCGTCTGCCACAGGCGGTTACGGCGTTGCTGTCGGGCGTGGCTCTGTCGGTTGCAGGTCTTCTTCTGCAAACACTTTTCAATAACTCGCTTGCAGGCCCCGAGGTTCTTGGTATTAACAGCGGTGCCGGCTTAGGGGTTGCTGTGGTGATGTTGCTTTTGCAGGGAGCGTTGCAAGGTGCGATGGGCTTTGGAGGTTATATGGCTATGCTTGCCGGTGCTGTTGTGGGTGCTTGTGTTATAATTGCTGTGGTTATTGCCTTGTCGCAACTGCTGAGCAATAATATTTATCTGCTCATAGCCGGTTTGTCTATTAGCTATCTGGCATCTTCGGTAATTTCGTTGTTAAACTACTTCTCTACTGCCGAGGGGGTACATTCGTATCTCATTTGGGGTATGGGTGGTTTTGGTGGTGTTTCTGCCGATGTGTTGCCTCTCTATTCTGCTATATTGTTGTTGGCATTAGCAGGTGCTGTTGTGTTGGTAAAGCCTCTCAATGCTCTGCTTTTGGGCGACAATTATGCGCGTAATCTTGGTGTGAATACCGGGAGGGTGCGTACGATGCTTTTGCTCATCGTGGGGGTGCTCACGGCTACTGTTACCGCTTTTTGCGGTCCTGTGGCATTTATAGGTCTTGCGGTGCCACACTTGGCCCGTTTGGTGGTTGTTACAGCCAACCATCGCACGTTGTTGCCGGTAACCATGTTTATGGGTGGTTCGGTGACGCTGTTGTGCAATATTGTTTGTCAGTTGCCGGGTGAGAGCGGTCTTTTGCCACTTAGTGCCATAACTCCTATCGTTGGTGCACCGGTTATTGTGTATATTGTTTTAAAGGACAAGATGGCTCGTTAGTTGTTCCCTGTTTTGCCTTTTTCTTGAATTTTTATTATTAATTATAACTACAAATATATAAATTTATATATATTTGCGGTATGTTATGGGTGCATGTATCGTTCGTGCTCCTGTGGCATGACAAAGGACTTTATCTTTTTAGTTTGGTTCGTTGTCCTGCAACCTTTGGTTGTGACATATAAATGTGACATATTACGCACATTGGCTTTACTATCTTACTGATGGGAGCTATGCTCCAACAGGCTTTTGCTTGTTAAACTTGGCGGTTTATTTAAGAAAGAATAGTGGCAAAGTTGATGTCTGCGCCGTGTATACGGCGTGGGCAATTTGCATATCTTTCTTTCGGGTACGCCAAGACCTCATCAGTGGATAATGTAAGTTGTCCACGTTTTTTTTATGTAGATAACATGAAAGTTGCCGTTTGGTTTTTTGCGTGGGAGTTGTGAAAGAATGATATAACTAATCTTAAATATTGTATTATGAAAAATTTGCTTACTTTTATTCTTATGTTGGTTTGTGCTACGGGCGTGGCATTTGCCGACAAAATAGAAAGTTCGGTTACGCTACCCGGTGCCGGTGGAAGGCCCGAGCATGTGTATACAATGAAAAATGGTAATGGTGTTTATTCGAACTCTTTGACTGCACCCACTCAAAATGCCGAAAATTACGGTCTTTTTGCTTTTTATCCTGTCGAAGGTGTGAAAGATGCTTATTACATATATAGCAGTAATGCCGGCAAATGGTGGAGTTACACACCTGCTGCGAGCTACGAAAACGGAAAGAATTTTGTTCAGCTTGTGGCTTCGCGTAACGAGAAGGCATATTTCTATGTAAACAATTACTCTGGCGATAATTATGATATTCGCCCCTATACAACTGCGGGGACAAACGACAAGTATGTCAATTGGTACCAAGGCGTAGGTGGCAACCCTTACGACGGAAATAATACTCTTGGTCTCTGGCAACAGAGTGGAAACGATGATGCCGGTAGCAGATATTTGTTTGAGGAGGTGGAGATTATAGAGCATATTTATTCTATAAGCGTTCCCAACGGGCAGACAATAAAAATTGGTGATAAGGTATATGCCGACGGTGACAAATATACTATTGTTGGTTCGGTTTCTAAGAGCGATATAACAGTGATTGCTCCCGAAGGACAGTTCTCGGCTGTTGCTATCGACGATGTGAAACAGACTATTAATGTGTATTTTGCGACACTTCCCGTGCAGGAAAAGTCTCAGCCTTATACAAATGCGGTTTTGTATCCTGCTCAACAGGAGGCTGTTGGCGAGGCTCGTCTGACAGAAAAAGATGGAGTTTATACCTTTGCAAACAATGTGCTTTCGGCAAGTTTTATGAGACTTGGCGATGCTGTTTATTTCGCAGGCTCCGAGGCTATGAATCTTGAACCCGGAACCGAGATATTCAGTGTTGCTTTCGGTAGTGGCGATAATGTTCCTGCATCGTCGATGACACTGAAAAATATTGCAATAGAGAATCTCGAAGCGAACCCCGATGCTGTTGGTGGTGTCGAGCATTTTGCAGGTAAGCAGATTGTTGCAAATTATGAGTATACATATAAAGATACCGATATCGCAATCGTGTGGCGTGCTGTGTTGCGCGATGGTAGTCACTACCTGCGCACCGAGATGGAGTTGAAGGGTATTGATGATGTCGATATGTTCAATGTTATTCCTCTCATGTACAACGTCGATGCAAAGGCTGCGGGTTCTACCCCCGAGGTTGTGGGCAACACCCGTGGCGCTGTGCTCATGAGCAATAAAATTTTTGCAGGACTTGAAAACCCCGTTGCATACAACACAGTGGGTGGTGCAACCGGTGAGGAGGATAAATGGAACCTTACATCAACTTTGGACGCTGTGTCGCTCACAGCATCGTCTTGGGTGGCTTTGAGCGAGCAAGATGTTCCTTCGCGTGTAACCGAGGCAATAGGTGCCGGTTATCCCAATGTGCTTGCTTTCTGCAAGGACGGCGTGGAGTTGAAACAGAACCAAAAAGTGGAGATAAAGGTTGAGTACAAAAATGGTTCTCATCGCTTGAACTTCGGTGGTGCCGACCTCATTGACGCAAACGGCTCGGTATCGGCCAGCGATTATCATAAAGGGTTCTCGGGTACAAACCACGAAAAAAACACATTCTCTATTGTTGCTCCTTATGACGGCGTGTATACATTGCGTGTGTTAGTGGAGAATAAAACGGAGGAGATAGATGCAAATAGCACAATGACAACAAATATCTATACTCCGAAGGAGGGTGTTGTAATTAATAGCGATGTTGTTGGTATACAAGGTCGTTGGAGCCGTAATACAACTTTGCAGGCCGGCGAAACCTGGAAAATAGCAGGTGTAGTGGGCTTGATAGCACAAGATGGTACAGAGGCTAATGCCGACATTCACAAGACACAGAAACGTCGTTCTTTCCTTGCATATAGCGAGCGCGAGCGTGCTGTGCCTTGGCGTGCTTTCCCTTGTTACATATCTTGGTACGAACTTAACATCAATCGCAACAACGCGGCTCCCGGTAGCGAGCATACAAACATGACAGCCGACCAGGTGCTCGATATCATTGCTCACTGGAAGAGCGACTTCTACGATGTATATGGCGAGGCTCCTGCGGCGTTCGTAATAGACGATGGCTGGGATAACTATGGTCCTTGGACCTTCCATAAAGGTTTCCCCAATGAAATGCGCGATATGGCGACCGGTGCCGAGGAGATAGGTGCAGGCGTGGGTGCATGGTTAGGCCCTGTAGGTGGTTACGGACAGAGCGGTAACTATCGTCGTAGCTACTGGAACAACGGTCGTGGAGGCATGCAACTGTCGAACCCCGCATATTACGAAATATTTAAGGCAGCGGCAGAAAATTTGGTTAAGAATCAAGGCGATTACAAGTTCTTTAAATACGACGGTATTTCGGCACAATTCTCGGCAACAGGTCCCGACGGAGGTGATACCGGTAATGAAAATGCCGAAGGTATAATCCGCTTGGAGCGTTATGTGCGTGAGGAGTTGAGAGAGGATATATTCTTCAACACAACCGTGGGTACATGGGCAAGCCCCTTCTGGTATCAGATAACCGATGCAACATGGAGACAGGAAAACGACTATGGCGAAGATGCCAACAGTAACACCATCGACCGCGAACGTTGGATAACATACCGCGACCGTCTTGTTTATCAGAACTATGTTACAAACTCGCCTATTTGCCCCATTAACACTCTTATGACTCATGGTTTCATTCTGAGCAGTTTCGGTGCGGTAAGTAAGAATATGGACTATGAGGCCGTGCGTCGTGAGATGCGTTGTGCATTTGTATGTGGTTCGGGTTTGGTTGAGCTGTATAACGACTATGCTTTGATGAATAGCATAAACAATGGTAAGTTGTGGGCCGACCTTGCCGAGTGCATTGCTTGGCAGAAACGTAATGCCGATGTCCTCCCCGATGCTCACTGGGTTGGTGGCAATCCTTGGAACGGTAGCGTGACAAGTGTTTATGGTTGGGCAGCATGGAACGGTGTGAAATCGACCCTTGCTTTGCGTAACGGTGGTAACAGTGCCAAAACTTATACCTTTACCTTGCGCGAGGCTCTCAATATCCCGGCAAATGTGAACGGTAGTATTGTGATGCGTGCTTCGTTTGGCGAGCAAGATGCTCTCCAAGGCTTTACCGAGGGTGAGCCTATTGACATAGATGCAAAACTGACTGTAAAACTTCCTGCAAGCACTGTTTTCTGTTTCGACGGAATAGATGCAACAGCTACTATTAAACCTGTGACAAGCATTGAGCTTGTCACAGAGAATGGAGCAACCGAACTCCCTGCAAACAAAAAACTTATCATTCAGGCAAGAGTGAACCCTGCCGATGCTACTTTCCCCGCTCTCGATTGGGCAAGCAGTGATGCCTCGGTTGCAAAGGTGTCGGGTGGTCTTGTTGTGCCTGTTGCCGAGGGCGATGTTACTATAACTGCAACAGCAAAAGATGGTTCGGGCGTTAGCGCGACAATAACCCTAAAAATTACTCCCAAAGTGATGGAACCTTACTCGACAAACTTCGATAAGGAGATGAACTCTGTAAAAAGCGGTAATAAAATTAACAGTATAAATTTTACTGAGGCCGGTGGTGAAACACAAACAATAACAATAGGCTATGCAAAGCCTTATATTGATAAAACTACCGACGAGGCTTCTGTTCTTGTTTGCACCCCCGGCTCTACTATTACAACTGTGATGGATTTAACAAAAGGTGCAGGTTGGATGAATGCGTATGTTTACATCGACTTTGACAACGATGGGCAGTTTTCTTTCAGAGATGGTTCAACAGACCAAAGCGGTACCGATGTTGCCTCGTTTAGTTTCTACACAGGTAGTTTTACCGATGATTCAAACGGTGGTGTGAACTCTGCCGGTGTCTCTATTACAGGTGGTGCTCGTAACACTCATGTGCTCCCTTCGTTTACTGCGCCTGAGCAGGAGGGTGAGTATCGCATTCGCTTTAAGATGGACTGGAACAGTATTGATGCAGGTGGACAGATTGCAGCCGATGGTACTTGTACTGGGCATAATGGTTTCCTTGCAAACAGCGGTTCTATTGTAGATGCAAAGTTGATTGTTACATCGGGTACAGGCATCGAGGTTGTTGAAAAGGAGAATATTGATGCTGAAATTTACGATTTGAGTGGTCGTAAACTGAAAACAGAACCTGCAAAAGGTATCTATATAAAGAATAACGCAAAGGTTGTTCGTTAAACGATAAAAGGCTTTTATTTACACCTTTTTAAAACGGTGTAAATTCGTTAAACAAAACAGGTCCCGACAACAGCGCGCTGTCGGGACCTGTTTTGTTTTTTATATGTTCTTCTTTTATGAACAGAACATAAGAATCATGAGCTGTGCGGTGAGAATGCGCAAAAACATTGCAAGAGGGTATACGGTTGCGTAACCTACCGAAGATTTATCGCTGTTTTTGTCCTGCTCGTTGGCAAAGGCAAGCGCGGGCGGGTTGGTGCAAGAACCCGACATGACACCTATGAGTGTGTTGTAGGGTATTTTTAATGCGTAACGGCCTACAACTCCTGCGATGAGCAATGGCAAAATTGTTATTATGGCACCGTAAAGCACCCACCACATACCACCGTTATTTACAATGGTATCGACGAAGCCTTTGCCGGCCTCGAGCCCCACGCATGCGAGGAACAGCGATATACCTATCTCTCGTATCATGAGGTTTGCGCTCATGGTGGTGTATGTTACAAGTTTCAGCTTGGGCCCGTAGTAGCTGATGAGTATTGCTACTACAAGCGGTCCGCCTGCAAGTCCTAATTTAACGGGTTGCGACATGCCGGGTATGAAGATGGGAAGGCTGCCGAGGGTGCAACCTAACGCAATACCTATAAATATAGGTATGAGGTTGGGGTGGTCGAGGTGTTTGCGCGAGTCGCCAAGTATCCTCTTCACGTTGTTTACAGAACTTTCCATACCTACAACTGTAACAACATCGCCCATCTGCAAGCGAAGCTCGGGCGAGGCTATGAGGTCGATACCTGCACGGTGCACGCGTGTAAGGTTTACTCTGAAATTTTGTCTTAGGCTCAACTTGGAAAGGTGTACGCCGTTGAGCTTGGGGTTGGTGACAATTATTTTGCTCGATAGGAATTGTGCATCGGCTTTGTCCCAATCGACAATACATTCGCGCCCGAAGAGGTTTAAAAGCCCCTCACGCAAAACGGGGCTTACAATAACGAGCAGTTTGTCTCCTACGTGCAGTGTGCTCTTGGCGTCGGCCATCTCAATCTTCTTTGTCTCGAAATTCAGTATTCTCGATACAACAAATTCCATGTTTTGGCTGTGACGTATCTCGTCGAGTGTTTTGCCGGCTATTGCAGGGTTTATAACTTCTATGGTAACAGGCTCCACATTTATCTCTTTTTTACTGTTGTCTTTGCCTGCTGTTATATCCTTTTTATATAAGATGGCTTTTATGGCGAGCATCGAAAGTATGCAACCGATAACACCTAAGGGGTAGGCGACACTGTAACCCAATGCAATATCTGTTGCCGATGTTCCTGTAATTTCGGTGTATGTCTGCTGTGCGGCTCCCAAACCGGGGGTGTTTGTTACAGCACCCGAAAGTATACCGGTAACGGTGGTTATGGGCGTGTCTGTCGCAAGATGTACTCCTATGGCTGTGAGAATATCGAAAAGTACTATTATGCAGGTTATTGCGCAAAGTGTTATTCCGCCTGCCTTAAAACTCGAAAAGAAACCCGGCCCCACTTGTAAACCTATCGAGAATACGAATAATATCAACCCGAACTCTTTTACGAAGTGTAGCAGGTTACCGTTGAGGGAGTATCCAAAGTGGGCGAATGCTATTCCAACGAAGAGTATCCATGTAACACCAAATGAGATACCTGCAATCTTTATGCGTCCGAGCATGATGCCGAATGCGATGGTCAGCGCAAGGATAATCATGGAGTGTGCTATGCCACCGCTCCACTGTCCTTGTACTCCTTCCAATAGTGTGAGTAAAAAATCCATAATTTTATGTTTTTAGAAAACTTTTGCAAAAGTATTTATAAATAATAAATATTACTATTGTTATTATAGGTTAAATTCTATTGCAATGATAGTAAAAACCGATGGAATACTTTTTGTTTTCTCGCTTTTTCTGCGATTTGATGCTATTTTTATACTCGTAAAGGAGTTTTGCGTTCTTTTTGATAAGGATATTGGGCTATTTTGTATTTTTTAATATTGTGGCAAGCATTTTTTTGCTATTTTTTTTGTCATACTGAAAAAAGAACTTATTTTTGCGGTCGATAACTTTTTCCGGTCACTTGGGAAAGTTGGGTTAAGGTGCTTAAAACAAATAAAAAAAGAATATATGCATATACAGCTCACATCTACCATTATTATTAACGTGGTCGTCCTCTTGGAAAAAGCAGGGTGAGATGGGCTGTATGTGTGCAAGAACGTGCCTTTCTCAATAAATGAGGAGGGCTTTTTTATTACTATATACATAGGCTTTGGGTGCTTTTTATGCACCCGGGCACATTGTAAAAAGATTTTTTATTATGAAAAATAAATTAAGAAGTGCACAGTGTACCGAAGGCCGTCGCATGGCGGGTGCAAGAGCTTTGTGGATTGCAAACGGAATGAAACGTGAGATGTTTGGCAAGCCTATAATCGCCATAGCCAACTCTTTTACACAGTTGGTTCCCGGTCACACTCACTTGCACGAAGCCGGTCAGATAGTTAAACGAGAGATTGAGAAACTTGGTTGCTATGCAGCAGAGTTCAATACTATTGCCATAGACGATGGTATTGCAATGGGACACGATGGCATGTTGTACTCTTTGCCTTCGCGCGATATTATTGCCGATAGCGTGGAGTATATGTGCAACGCACACAAAGTGGACGCTCTTGTGTGCATATCGAACTGCGACAAGATTACTCCCGGTATGCTCATGGCCTCTATGCGCTTGAATATACCCACGGTCTTTGTTTCGGGTGGTCCCATGGAGAAGGGTACTTGGAAGGGAGAAAATCTCGACCTTATATCGGCTATGGTAAAAGCCGCCGACACAACAGTGAGCGACGAGGAACTTGCTGAGGTTGAGAAACGCTCTTGCCCCGGTTGCGGTTGTTGTTCGGGTATGTTTACTGCAAATTCTATGAACTCGCTCACCGAGGCCATAGGTCTCTCTTTGCCCGGTAACGGAACAATACTATCGACACACACCAACCGCATTCAGTTGCTTAAAGATGCGGCTAAACAAATTGTTACTAATGCTCTTAAATATTATGAGGAGGGCGACGAGAGCGTGTTGCCTCGTAGCATAGCTGTGCGCGATGCTTTCCTCAATGCCATGACACTCGACATTGCCATGGGTGGTTCCACAAACACTATTCTTCACCTTTTGGCTGTGGCACAGGAGGCGGGCGTAGATTTTAAAATGGCCGACATCGACCGTTTGAGCCGTGCTGTTCCCTGCTTGTGCAAGTTGGCTCCCAACGGCCCCAAATACAGCGTACAGGATTGTGGCCGTGCCGGCGGTATCATAGGTATCATGGGCGAGTTGGCAAAGGGTGGTCTTTTGAACACATCTCTTAAACGTGTAAACGGTGCTACTCTTGCTGAGGATATTGCAAAGTATTGCATCACAGGTGAAGAGGTTGATGCTGAGGCTAAACGTATATACAGCACAGGCCCTGCCAATGTTTTCTGCAATGTGATGGGTGCACACAGCGAGGTGTATGACACTCTTGATACCGACCGTGAGAATGGTTGTATACGCGACCTTGAACATGCTTACACAAAAGATGGCGGTCTTGCAATATTGTTTGGAAATATAGCTCAGGACGGTTGTGTTGTTAAAACAGCAGGTGTCGATGAGAGCATATGGAAATTTACAGGTACCGCCAAGGTGTTCGACTCGCAAGATGCCGCCGTCGAAGGTATCTTGGGTGGCGATGTAAAAGCCGGTGATGTGGTTGTTATCGTGTACGAGGGTCCCAAAGGTGGTCCCGGTATGCAGGAGATGCTCTATCCCACATCATATATCAAGTCGCGTCACCTTGGTAAGGAGTGTGCACTTATAACCGATGGCCGTTTCAGCGGTGGAACATCGGGCCTTAGTATTGGTCATATATCTCCCGAGGCGGCAGCAGGTGGTAACATCGGTAAGTTGCGCGATGGCGACATTATTGAGATTGATATACCTGCACGTTCAATTAACGTGAAATTGAGCGACGAAGAGCTTGCTGCACGCGAGATGTTCCCCTTGACACGTAACAGGGTGATATCAAAGAGCTTGAAAGCATACGCTAACATGGTTAGCTCGGCCGATAAGGGCGGTGTGAGAATTATAGAAGATTGAGTAACTAAACAATGATAACCGATGGAGAAAGAATTTATTTCAGGTGGTGAGGCGCTTCTTCGTTCGCTGTTGAACGAGGGTGTAGATACTATCTTCGGCTATCCGGGAGGCTCTATTATACCGGTAATAGACTCGTTGTACGATTACAGAGACGATTTTCATCAGGTACTCGTACGTCACGAGCAGGCGGCTGTTCATGCCGCACAGGGATATGCACGAAGTTCCGGCAAAGTAGGAGTCTGTATTGTTACCAGCGGACCGGGTGCTACAAACACGCTTACAGGTATAAGCGATGCTATGCTCGACAGTACCCCGGTAGTGGTTATTGCAGGGCAGGTGAGCTCGGCTGTGCTTGGAACCGATGCTTTTCAGGAGATTGACCTTGTTGGCGTTACTCAACCTATCACAAAGTGGAGCTACCAGGTGCGCAACGCCGAAGACGTTGCATGGGCTGTGTCGCGTGCTTTCTACATAGCGAGCACAGGACGTCCCGGCCCTGTTGTCCTCGACTTTACAAAGAATGCTCAGATGGCAATGTGTATGTACGAGCCACAGAAGGTGGAGAGCGTGCGTAGCTATATCCCCTATCCCGAGCCCGACATGGAGTGTATAAAGGAGGCGGCCAACCTCATAAACCGTGCCAAGCGTCCTTTTGTGCTTGTAGGCCAGGGCGTGGAGCTCGGAAACGCGCATAAAGAGCTCATTGCGTTTCTTGAGAAAGCTAATTTGCCCGCAGCACGTACCTTGCTCGGCTTGTCGGCTCTTCCTTCGGATCACCCCTTGTGTATGGGTATGTTGGGTATGCACGGAAACCTTGGCCCCAACGTGAATACAAACGAGTGTGATGTGCTTGTGGCTGTCGGCATGCGTTTCAGCGACCGTGTTACAGGTAATATTGAGACATATGCAAAGCAGGCGAAGATAATTCATTTGGATATTGACAAGGTTGAGATAGACAAGAATATACCTATCGACCTTCCCGTGCTTGGCGATTGCAAAGAGACACTTCCCCTTATAACAAAATATCTTGAACCTGCCGACCACAAAGAGTGGATAGACAGCTTCGATAATTTCAATAAAATAGAGAAGGAGAAGGTTATCGACAAGGCTCTTTGCCCCAAAGATGGCCCGATACTCATGGGAGAGGTTGCACGTCGTGTGAGTGAAGCAACAGGTAATAGTGCTATTTTGGTTACCGATGTAGGCCAGAACCAGATGTTTGCGGCTCGTTACTTCAAATATAAAGAGCCTCACAGCATAATAACATCGGGAGGTTTGGGAACCATGGGTTTCGGTCTTCCCGCGGCTATTGGTGCCACAATGGGTGCTCCACATCGCACAGTTTGCTACTTCGGCGGTGATGGCGGTTTCCAGATGAACATGCAGGAGCTTGGTACCATTATGGAGCAGAAGTGTCCCGTGAAGATGGTTGTGCTCGATAATAATTATCTTGGCATGGTGCGTCAGTGGCAGGAGTTGTTCTACGACGATCGTCGTTCGTTTACCCCTATGTGTAACCCCGATTTTTGTAAAATAGCATCGGCCTATGGTATACCTACTCGTTTTGTCAGTGAGCGCAGCGAACTCGATGATGCAATAAAAGAGATGCTCGAAACACCCGGTGCTTTCTTGTTGAGCGTGGCTGTGAGAGCCGAGGAAAATGTGATGCCCATGATGCCTCTTGGCGCGTCGGTTTGTGATATGATATTGGAATAATACTATGGAGAAGAAACTATATACCGTTATTGTCTATTCCGAGAATATTGCCGGAATGTTGAACCAGGTTACGGCTGAGTTTACTCGTCGTCAGATGAATATTGAAACACTTAATGTTTCCTCTTCGAATGTTGAGGGCGTTCACCGCTATACAATATCTTTGTGGACAACAGAGTGGCTCATTCAGCGCGTTACAAAGCGTTTGGAAAAGAAAATAGATATTCTGCGTGCCTACTATTTTACAGATAATGAGATATTTATTCAGGAGGTGGCACTCTATAAGTTATCTACTCCTGCACTGCTCGCAAACCAGCAGATTTCAAAGATAATACGTCACAACAATGCGCGTGTTATAGAGGTGAACTCAATATATACCGTTGTTGAAAAAACAGGAAAAACCGACGCGGTTATGAGCCTCTATAAGGAGTTTGTGGCTCAGCAGTGTGTTTTGCAGTTTGTAAAATCGGGACGTGTGGCTATTACACGAGATGTAAATGTAAATTTGAGCGATAATCTTTTTGATAAAGATGCGACACGAAAAACAATAAAATAACAATAAACTAAATTAAATTACAATTATGGCAGAAATGAATTTTGGCGGAGTAATTGAGAATGTTATTACTCCCAAAGAGTTTTCTTTGGAGAAGGCTCGTGAGATTTTGAAAGATGAGACTATTGCGGTTCTTGGCTATGGTGTTCAGGGTCCCGGTCAGGCATGTAACCTCCGTGACAACGGTTTTAATGTAATCGTTGGTCAGCGCGAGGGTAGCACATACGACAAAGCCGTTAAAGATGGTTGGGTGCCCGGTGAGACTCTCTTCTCTATCGAGGAGGCTGCCGAGAAGGGTACTATCGTTTGTATGTTGCTTTCTGACGCTGCTCAGATTGCTATCTGGCCCAAGGTTAAGCCCTACTTGACAGCTGGTAAAGCTCTCTACTTCTCTCATGGTTTTGGTATCAACTGGAGCGACAGAACAGGTATTGTTCCTCCTGCTGATATTGACGTAATAATGGTAGCTCCCAAGGGTTCGGGTACCTCTTTGCGTACAATGTTCCTCGAGGGTCGCGGTTTGAACTCTTCTTACGCTGTATACCAGAATGTAACCGGTAAGGCTCTCGACCGTGTATTGGCTTTCGGTATCGGTATCGGTTCGGGTTATATGTTCGAGACTACTTTCCAGCGCGAGGCTGTATCTGACCTCACCGGTGAGCGTGGTTCTTTGATGGGTGCTATTCAGGGTCTTCTTTTGGCTCAGTACGAGGTGTTGCGTGAGAATGGTCACACTCCTTCTGAGGCTTTCAACGAGACTGTTGAGGAGCTTACACAGTCGCTCATGCCTCTCTTCGCTAAGAACGGTATGGATTGGATGTATGCTAACTGCTCTACAACTGCACAGCGTGGTGCTTTGGATTGGATGACTCCTTTCCACGATGCTATCAAGCCTGTTATGTATCAGTTGTACGACTCTGTTAAGACCGGTAAGGAGGCTCAGCGTTCTATCGACTCTAACTCACAGCCCGACTATCGTGAGAAACTTAACGAGGAACTCAAAGCTCTCCACGACAGTGAGATGTGGCGCACAGCCGAGGTTGTTCGTCAGCTTCGTCCCGAGAATAAGTAATTTATTCTTTAAAAAGATAGGCATAAGACCACCGCATGCGGTGGTCTTATGTTGTTTTAGGGAAAATCCTCTCTTTTTGTAGGGTTTTCCCCTGTTTTGTTTTTCTCCCATGCTATATTTTTGTAGTGTGAAAAGGTGGATACCTTCACGGTTATTTGTAAACCTCAAAAAAATAGATATATGAAAAAGATTTTTCTTGTATTAGCTGTTCTTTTCCCGTTTGCGCTCTTTGCACAGGTGAACGATATGTTCTACGTGCCAAAGAAGAGTGTGAAGCCAAGGAGTGCCACTAAGATGGTTACGACAGAGGTTGATGAGGAAGAGTGGGGTGTTGCCGATAATGGTAACACGAGAGATGTGGACGAGTATAATCGTCGAGGTGCTTATGGTAAGTCGGTAAGTTCTTCCGATGTCTCTTCGGTGTTGTCGGCTTCGCAGGAGTATGAAGAGGAGTATGTCGATTATGAAGTTGATGATTATAACTATTCTACACGTATTGTGCGTTTCCATAACCCTACCACGGTGGTTGTGAGCAGTCCTTTATATTGGGATATATATTGGAGAAATTGTTACGACCCGTGGTATGACAGCTATTGGGATTGGTCGTTTCATTATGGTAACATAGGTTTCAGGTATCACTCTTCGTGGTGCTGGCCAAGCAGTTGTTATTCGTGGCATTCACACTATGTGCCACATCATCACAATCATGGTTTGGTGTATCACCCGGCTAGCGTGAGAAAACGTATCCCTGTTGCCGACAGACGTACCGGGGTGGTCTCTACACGTCGTCCGACGGTGGGTGCGCAAGGTGGTAACCGAAGGCCTGTGGGGCAGGTGGTGCGTGATAAAAACGATAATAACCGCAAACCTGCAACGGTTAGGGGCGAGGGTAACCGCAAGCCTGTGGGGCAGGCGATACGTGACAAAAAGGATAATAACCGCAAGCCTGTGAAGACTAGCACATCTCAGCGTAGTGAGAGGAAGCAGGAGAGCAATGTGCGTCGCGGTTCGGGTTCTACATATAATCGTCCCAGCAGTACAAGCGTGCGTCGCAACTCCTCTTCATCGGGTAGCAGACCTGCCGTAAACAGGGGTGGCACATCTCGACAAGGTCGTCGATAGGTTAGATACATAAAAAAGGAATTACTATGAAAAAGATAAAGTTTGTAATAGGTGCGTTGTTGCTCTCGGCATCGGTTTTTGCACAGAGCAGTTACGATGTGATGCGTTTGTGTGAGAGTGATGTGGTGGGTACTGCCAAGTTCGTCGGTATGGGTGGTGCCATGAGTGCTCTTGGAGCCGATATATCTGTTATGTCGTCGAACCCTGCCGGCATGGGCCTTTATCGTTCGGGAGATATGGCTTTTTCACTGTCGTTGAACAATAATATAAATAAAGCAATATTTCCGGGTGCTACTTTAAAGTCGGACAAGACTTCGTTGTCGGTAAATAACCTGGGTATTGTGTTTGCCAACGAGCTTGATATGGGTTCTTTGAAATTCATGAATATTGCGTTCAATTATCGTCGTAGCAACAGCTTTCAGAATATATTTGAGCTTTCGGGCTCTTTGCTCGACAGCGATGGGAATTTCTTTTCTCAGCAGTATGGTCTTCTCGACCTTTATAATATGAGCGGTAATTATATTGATGGTAACGATTATTTCTCTCTCGATTATCCTTGGTTGGGGTTGATGGCATCGCAGACAGGCCTTGTGGATAGCGATGGTAATCTTTTGTATGCGCCCACAACAAATAACAACTCTTTTACGGGGCTTGCACCTACCGATATGTATTATTATTCGAAGGAGAAGGGTGGTGTTGATGATTTTGACATGAATGTCTCTTGTAACATCGACGATATGCTTTATCTTGGTGCGACCATCACTGCAAGTAATGTCGATTATACAAGGTATTCGGAATATTCGGAGTATAGCAACGAGTACGATTTTTATACTATCCAGAACAGATATAATGTGAGCGGTAAGGGTATAGGTGTTAAATTGGGAGCTATTTTGCGACCTTTTGAGAATTCTCCTTTGCGCTTTGGTGTGGCTGTTCATACTCCTACATGGTACACTCTCACCGACCGTTGTGTTGCTGCGGTGGTGGCTCCCGACGGAGAGATTTACGATACTCGTGATTATGACCTTTATGGTGAGGAGCTTTTTGTCGATTATGATTTTGTTACTCCTTGGCGTTTCAATCTGTCGGCCGCATATACTTTTGGTGGCTTCATGGCTCTGAATGCCGAGTATGAGTATGTTGATTGTTCTACTGCCAAGTTAGAATATACCGATGGTGTTGAAATATATGGCTTGAACGAGGATATTGAGATGAACATGAAGGGACAGCATATTTTCCGTGCCGGTGCTCTTGTCAATCTGGACAGCAACCTTTCGTTACGTTGCGGATATAACTATATCTCGGCACCTTATGAAAAAGATGCTTGCAAGGTTAATTTTATGATTCAGGATACAAGTACCGAGTTCCTTAATAAATATGAGACAAATGTTTACACTGTGGGTCTTGGTTACTCGGGTGATAATGTCTATTTTGATATGGCATATAAGTATGCCAAGCAGAAGGCCGATTTTTACAACTATCATGATATGGAATATGTAAACCCGGCGGTAAATGTTGAGAACGAACGCCATAATCTTGTTATGACACTTGGTTGTAGGTTCTAACGATTATTTATATTTCTTGTTACGCCAGAAGTTGAACCCTACATACAGGTTCAGTGTGCCGAATCCGTTTACAACGCTCAGTGTGCTCTTGCGGTATGTGTATGTGTGTGAGATGAGCGACGCGCCTGCATAGAACTTTTGGTTGTTGTATACAACAGCCATTCTTGTAACAAGGTCTATATTTATGCTCGACAGAAATTCCTTACTGCTCTTTAAACGCAGTGAGGAATTTTTGTATCCGACGGCAGGTGTGAGCGATATGTTTGCGAGGCAGTTTTTGGCAAACACCCAGTTGTAGGAGTATCCAAAATTTATGCTGTAATCTTTGTATTCTACTTTGTTGAATTTAAGCTCCTCTTTTATGCTGTTGAGCAGGGGCTTGTCGAGCTTGGTGTAGTTAAAGTCGAGTAATTGTTCGTTGTAGGAGATTCCTAAGATGAATGAGCCTGCGCTTATTCGTTGGTTGGTTGTCTGGCTGTATGCGGCAGGGTAGGAGAAACGCTTGTTGTTAAATATGTAGTATACGTTGAACCCTTTCTGATGGCTTGTGAAGCCGTTGAATTTGTGTCGGTAGTTTTCTATTGCGCTACCGTTCTCGTTGAATCCGTTTATTTTGGATATTTTGAATCCTTGGTCGCGCTTGCGGTAGAAGATGTCGAACCCTATTTTAGATGTGTAGAAACTTAGGTTTATGTCTTTTTTTGCGCTGTTTCTGGTGAGGTCGAAGCTCCACCCGAGGAATATCCACTTCCACCCGACGTAAAACCCTATTTTGTTGCCGTTATCGGGCTGGAAGGCGATGCTTTGCTCTCTGTTCTCGGTGCTGAACTTGTAATATTCGTAGTTGTACGAATATTGTGTCATGATGGTCATGTTGTATATGTTGGGCGTGACATACAGGGAGTCTTTTTCATCGAGTTTTTTGTTTATTATCTCTTCGGCTTTGTTGAGCTTGTCGTGGGTGTAGCCTATGATTTTTTGTGCTTTCTCAAAGTCGGGGAGAAACTCCTGTGCACATAAATTTGTCGCAAAAAAAATCATTGTCACAAATGCGACAATCTTGTACGTATGGTATTTCACGACAATACGAACCATTTTATGTGGTGTTTGTTTTAAATTATTTTACCAAGTATTTTGTCGAGTACCCAGTTTGTGGGTGTTGCGCTTATGCTGTCACATGTACAACTCGATTTGCGTTGTAGATGTTCTACTATGTTTTTAATAAGTGGTAGTTGTACGTATGGTGGGTTGGGCACGGTAAACTCTTTTACCTCGCCGTTGTTTCGCAGTACTATGGGCTCGAAGGTGAACACCGAGAATTTTAAACTTCCTTTACTGCCGAAAATTTCTATGTGGTCCTCTTTTGACGATTCGTCGGAGACAAAGCACCATGAGCCCGAACCGGGTATGCCGTTTTCGAACTTGAAGCAGGCGCTCACGGTGTCCTCGGCTGTGTAGAGGTTGCCACGGTTTGCTGTGTATCCCTCGGCATAGAGTATGCACCCGAACATCTCTTGCAGGAGGTCTATCTGGTGTGGGGCAAGGTCGTAAAAATAACCGCCTCCGGCTATGTGTGGGTTTACTCTCCATGGGAGGTTGTCGCGGTTGTAGTCGAGGTCGCGCGGAGGTACCGCAAAGCGTATCTGTACATTGAGTACGTTGCCTATTTGTGGCAGTAGTTCTTTTACTTTCAGGAAATAGGGTAGGTATCGGCGGTAGTAGGCGACAAAGCATGGTACTCCTGTCTCGCGAGATATTTTGTTTATTCGTGCGCAATCTTCGTAGCTTGCCGCAAGGGGTTTTTCAACATATACGGGCTTGCCGGCTTTCATGGCCATTATGGCGAAGGTGGCGTGCGACGATGGAGGGGTTGCGATGTATATTGCATTTACCTCGGGGTCGTCTATCAGTGCTTGCGCATCGGTATAGTAGTGAGGTATGTTATGTCTTTTGGCATAGGCTTTTGTCTTTTCCTTGTCGCGTCCCATCACGGCTACAACCTCGGAGCCTTTAACCAAGCCAAAAGCGGGGCCACTCTTTTTCTCGGTTGCTTCGCCACAACCTATAAATCCCCATTTTATGGTAATGTTCATGTTGTATTAATTATAAAAATTCCACGATAGGCCTAGCCATAGCACAGCCGGGTTGAGCGGGTAGTGGGGGGCTAAGAAGTAGTTTCTGTTGCCCGAACCTTCGTTCACGTGCATGTATTTTACATAGAAACGTGTCTGTTTGAGCAGGAAATTGGCGTATATGCTCGCTATGGGGTAGTTGCCAATCTCTATCTTGTCGGCTTGGTTCTGTTGGCAGAATTGTCCGAGTTGTGGTGAGTAGTCGGGGGCGTAGTACGATGTGAAGTATCTCACGTCGGCTCCGAGCTCGGTGTTCAGCACTTTGGCTATCTTGAACTTTATATAGAGGTTGGCGTATAGGTTTAGCTCGGGCAGGGGGATAATATCCTCGTTACTGCTTTTTTGGTATGTGAGCTCTGTGTCTAGGTTTAGTATGCCGAGTTTGGCTCCTTGTTTGAGGGTTGCCGAGAATATTTGTATGTTGTCGTCGGCTTGTGCTACTTTGAGGTTGCTCAGGTAGCCTCCTTTATTGTTGCTTTTTGATACGTTGGCAAAGTAGGTGTGGTTTTTTATATTTTCAACACCTGCGCTTATGTGTGTGCCTGTTTTTTCTATGCCAGCGTTTACTTGTATTCGTGTCTTGAACTCTTTGTCGAGGTCTTTGTGGTCCCACCAATAGTGTTCGCTGTGGAAGTGTCGGTAGTAGAACGATGGGCGGTTGTTCTTTATGAAGGCGTTGGCCTCTATGTGTGCCTTTTTCCCCCACATCTTTAGGTTGAGTCGGGCATCTCCTTCGAGCGAGAAGGTTCCGAGGTCGTCGCCTGTTATGGCTGTCTCTCCCCCTATTTTGAAATTGTATTTGAGGTTTTTGCTACTCTCTATGATACCTCCTATGCTTATGGTGTGCTCGTTGTATTTTTTTGTGTACTCTCTGCCGTCGCTTACTATGGTGTCGGGCATGGAGTAGCGGTTGTAGCTGTGACGAGCATATGCGGTTATGTCGGCTACTGCCCATCGGCTGAACCCTTCGCACACCGACAAGCCTACAAGGTTGTCCATGCGTGTGTTTTTGTATTGGTCTATCGAGTCGAAGCGTAGGTATCGCTCGGCATAGAGGTCGTCTTTTTGTTCGTAGTTGCGAAATTGTCTGTCGCCTATGGAGAGGTCGAGTGTGTGGGTGATTTTTGCTACCTTAACAAACTCTTTTTCTGCATCGTCGTCGGCTTGTGTGCTGTCGGCCGACTCTTTGGTTTTGTAGTATCCGAGGTTGTAGTTGTGAGTGAAATATACTGTGTATACCTCGTTTCTGTTCCACGCCTTGTTCAGATTGACCGGTATGTCTGTTGTGCCGAAGTTGCTACCCGAGCCATCGGTCTCTTCGGGGCGTTTGATGTAGTCGTCGTTGGTGATACCTCCGTTCTCGGCAAGTTTCATGTGGTAACGGCTTGCCAAGAGGTGGTAGTTGTACTTGTCGCTACGGTAGTATGAGAAGATTGAAAAATTCATAAGTGCCGACGATTGGTTGTCGTAACGTCCTCGCCCGTAGAGGTAGTCGAACATTCCTCCGACTCCGAACTTCTTGCCTGCATTGCGTGTAAAGAAGGCTCTGAAACGGTCGTCGCCATCGACCTTGTTTCCCGATGTGTGGTAGGTGAGGTTTGTGTAGGGCGACTTGGTGTCGGTGAAGAACAGCTCACCGGGACGTGTTACAAAGTAGTCGTATGGTGCAAGAAAATCGAACGTGGTGTTTGTGGGGCGGTTAAAGAATATGCGCGACATACGTGGAGAACCCATGTTGCCGAGTATGTTGTATTCTCCGTTCATGCCTTCTGTCTGGTGCCAATTTTGGAACATGTATTGCAGGGTGTCGGCATTTACGGGTATAACCGTGCCCATACGCTCGTCGATGTGCCACTGATGTATCTCTGTGGGCACATTTAGGTTTGTTTTTGTGCTGTCGCCTTCGGCTTGGTGAAAGGGGTTGAATATTTCTCCGCTACCGAAACCGCTTTGTGAGTTGTTTGTGTTCTGGCTCATGGCGGTTGCCGATATTGCCAGCGCAAAGATGTATAATAGAATTTTCTTCATTTCTTTATAGCATGAACCTGAGTATGAATTCAATCATTTTGCATGTCATTGCACCAAGCCCCACATACATGAAGAGTGTTGAACCGCCGGCTGCAAAGTAGAGTATGAATGTTGCTACTGCTCCTATGAGGAACAGTATGTTAAGTATGAATCTTATTTTGTTGATATTGTCCACGTTATCTTTTGTTTAAGCGGTTTTTGAGTTCTTCGACAAGTTTTTCTTTGAGGTCGATGGTCTTGGTGCGGAATTTACCGTTGAAACGTTTGAGTCGGCCTTTTTCATCTATGGCGTTCTTGTCGGTTATGCACTCCTCGGCGGTCATTTTTATGCCACCGTCCTCGGCCTCTTCGTCCCACCAGTAGTTTATGCGCGACATCTTGAACTTGCAACGGCCTTCTTCGCATGTGAGTGTGATGAAGTAGTATATTCTTGTGCGGTTAAGCACAAAAAAGGTGTTTTTGAATATAAGGTACTCTTCGGCTTTTCCGATGAGTGTGCCGGCTGTTTCGGCTTCGTATCGTTTGAAGCCTATGACGGTGGGCTTTACAAAGCGTTCCGACAACCATTGTTCTGCTATTTGTTCAACCTCTTTGGCTGTGAGCCCTTCGGCGGGTATGGTCTCTTCGAAACATACTTTATTGCCTACAACGGGTATAGTGCCTATGCTGTACTCTTTTTTTGTTGTTTTGCTCTTTTTCTTGAATAATTGTGCCTCTGCCGATGTAGCCGACAGTATGAGCAACAATATGAGTGGAATTATTCTTTTCATATATTTAAATTTTATTTATATATTATACTTGGTGCGAAGATAATATAAAACTATAAAGAAAACAAGCTATCGCAATTTCCAAATTTGTCTATAATGTGTTAATTATGCTTGTTGCGCCTGTTTATTCCGGGCTTGGGGTAAAAATGGTTGATGGTAGTTGTTTTGTCGGTATTTTTTGAGTAACTTTGGCTGTTGGAATGGTTAAGTATTAACTTTGTGATATATATATGAAAATCTCGCGCTTTTTTAAGATTATCGCACTTAATTTGTTGGCGATGGTTATTGTGCTTTTTGTAATATGTGCAACTGTTTTGTCGTGTCTCGATGGTTATACAAAGCATGGGCAGGCTGTTGTTGTGCCAAATATTGCAGGGAAGCATGTCGATGTGGCTGCTACGATGTTGCGTGATAATAATCTCGATTTTGAGGTGGTGGATTATAAATACAAAAAAGGCGAGCCGAAAGATAATGTCTTGGAGGTGGTTCCTACGGTTGGTTCAAAGGTTAAGGAAGGACGCAGGGTGCAACTTACTCTCAGCTCCTCTAACGAGCCTATGCAACCGTTGCCTAATGTGGTGGATAACAGCTCGTTGCGCGAGGCTGAGGCGCGTCTGCTTGCGACGGGTTTTTCGCTTAATCCCTGTGTGAGAATATCGGGTGAGAAGGATTGGATATATTTTGTTCTTCATGGCAACGACACTCTTAAAAACGGTTCACGCATACCGGTGGGAACGGTTCTTACACTTGTTGTCGGTGATGGTGAGGAGGAAAAGGTGGTAGACGAGGAGCCTATTATGGAGGAATCTTGGTTCGAATGATTTTATGCAGGTGATGGATATTGCAGATTTTGACGATGATGTGCTCCTCGACGGCGAAGGGCTCCAATTAGAGGAGGAGACGCTTTTCAAAGAGATACATTTGGTTGCCGACAAGGGGCAGTCGCCTATACGTATAGATAAATTTCTTATCGACCACATGGCGAACACCTCCCGTAACAAGATACAGCAGGCTGCCGATGCCGGGGCGATAGCTGTAAACGGGAAGGTGGTGAAGAGTAATTACAAGGTGAAGCCTTGTGACGATATTGTCATAACCATGAATACTCCGGTTTATGACAAAACTATTGTTGCCGAGGATATACCGCTCGATGTTGTATATGAAGATGACGATCTCATGGTTGTGAACAAGCCGGCAGGTCTTGTGGTGCACCCCGGTTGTGGTAATACTCATGGAACGCTCATAAATGCTGTGGCGTGGCACTTGCGCAATAACAAAAACTTCGACGCAAACGACCCTCAGGTGGGGCTTGTGCATAGAATAGACAAAAACACGTCGGGCTTGCTGGTGGTGGCAAAAACCGCTACGGCAAAGGCGCATTTAGGCATGCAGTTTTTTAAAAAGACTACTAAACGTACATATAATGCGGTGGTGTGGGGCAATGTAAAAGAGGATACAGGTACCATCGTGGGTAATATAACCCGTAACCCCCGTAACCGTTTGCAGATGTGTGTGTCGCCCGACGAGACGGTGGGTAAGCATGCTGTTACTCATTACAAGGTTCTCGAGAGGTTGTCTTATGTGTCACTTGTGGAGTGTAATCTGGAGACGGGGCGCACTCATCAGATAAGGGTGCATATGAAGCACATCGGGCACATTTTGTTCAACGACGATGTGTATGGTGGCGACGAGATTTTGAAGGGGACAAATTTTAGTAAATACAGCCAATTTGTGCGTAATTGTTTTAAAACATGCCCTCGTCAGGCGTTGCATGCAAAAACTTTGGGGTTTGTACACCCCTCGACGGGCGAGATGATGTTCTTCGATTCTCCTTTACCCGACGATTTTTCGGCTTTGGTCGAGGCTTGGCGTTGCTACTCGCAGGCCAGCGCGTCGTACAACATGTAGAATAAAAGAGGCTTTCGGGCCTCTTTTTTGTTACTTTATTTTTAATTCGTGAAGCTGTTCCAAGGTACCGTTAAAGATGTTAATATCAACATCTTGCGATATGCCGGGCACGCGCCCTCTGTCGGAACATTGCCATAAGAGCCATTTGACCTCGTTGCCAAGCGAGCTTACATAGTAGTGGGCTATCCATGCAGGGTAGCGGTCGAAGAAGGGGTCTTTTAGGTGTTTGTCTTTATATTTTCGGTATGTGTATACCAAGGGTTTCACGCCGTAGTGTTCTTCGATGCGTGTGATGAAGATTTTGAGCTCTTGTAAGAATCTTTTCTTGTCTTTCGGCTTTTCTTCGACATCTATCATGGGTGGAAGGTCGCCTTTTTCCAGCTTAACGGTTTTTATGAACATGTCGGCTTGGGTTGTTCCGCTCGACGTGGTGCTGAAATAGTGGTATGCGCCTCTTGTTATTCCGTGCTTCTTGGCGTTGTCGAAGTTTTCTTTGAATTTTATATCGGTAAAGTCGCTACCTTCGGTAGCTTTTATGTATACGAAGGAGACGGGGGCTTCGTCGGGCTTGCCTTGTTTGAGCTCTTCCCAATCTATGTAGCCTTGATAGCGTGAGATGTCTATGCCGAATACGTTGTATTCAAGTGGCATGCATATGCCATAGTGTTTGTGCCCGTAGCAGGGGCGGAAACGATAGAAGTATGGGCGAAAAAAGAATAGATAGATAAAGTAGAGCGATATGCTCGATACAAGTACGACCAACAGCACATATAGCCATTGGGGCATCTCACTCCTTTTGTTATGAGATAATGAGCGGCGGGCGGAATTTTTCTTCCGTCCGCCGGCTCTATTATTTTTTCTCTTTTTTTCGGCCATGGAGGCTTGTTACAGAACTAATTATTTCTGTTGTTCCAAAGCCAAGGTCTTTGTTGTCTGGTCGCAAACAACAGAGGGACCGAAGTACTGAATGGGACCGGGATAGATGTAGCATGTCTCTTTTGCCCATGTCTCTCTGTTAGCGGCAAAGGTCTTGAAGGGTGCGCCTTCCAAGTCTACCAAAGCCTTCTGGATAACGGGTTTCATCTCGCCGTGACGACGCTCCATGTTCATCATCATGGTGATGGGGATACCACCTGCAATCCACTCGGCTGCGGGAGCTGTTGTGTTGCGGATAGATGACATGTAACCTGTCTTGCCGGCTGCGATGAGCTGTGATGCGTTGTAACCAAGTGCATAGCAGTAGTCGGCATCGTAGTTAGAGGGGGCTGCGCAACGGCCTTCGTAACCGAAGAAGTGGTGCTGAGCGTTGAAAGAGCCTGTGTATTTGCCTTCTTTCTTCCATGCGGCGAGTTTGTTGCCTACCATCTCGGAGAGGAGTTTCTCTGTCTCGATGAGTGATACCTGTACGTTTCCGTGGGGGTCGCGGTCCATTGTGAGCTGGCGTGCAACACCTGCGGGGAGGCTTGCATAAACCTCGGCGTTGTCTTTTGACAAGCGGTCGATGATGTACTGACGTTTGTCGGCTGCTTCAACCTCTGCGTACTCCTCGCCTTTTACTGCCAACAGGTCGTTGAGCTCGGCGATAAGTGACTTCATGGCGGGGATAAACTCGATGAGGCCCTCGGGGATAAGTACTGTACCGAAGTTGTTACCTGCTGCAGCGCGTGATGCTACGGCCTCGGCGATAGATGTAACGATGTTGTCGAGTGAGAGGGCTTTCTTCTCAACCTCCTCAGATATGATACAGATGTTGGGCTGTGTCTGCAAAGCACA
Organism: Bacteroidaceae bacterium; assembly: GCA_045631905.1. Lineage (GTDB taxonomy): Bacteria > Bacteroidota > Bacteroidia > Bacteroidales > Bacteroidaceae > HGM04593. The sequence continues at coordinate 49,870 of JAZQVO010000040.1, read as the reverse complement.
TTCGAGAGCGATGTGTGAAGCAGAACGTCCCATGAGCTTGATGAAGTGCCAGTATTTGCGTGCCGAGTTACAGTCGCGCTGTATGTTACCGATAACCTCTGAGTAAACTTTACATGCTGTGTCGAAACCGAAAGATGTCTCGATGTATGCGTTTTTGAGGTCGCCGTCGATTGTCTTGGGGCAACCGATTACCTGTACACCTGTGTTCTTTGCTGCGTAGTACTCGGCAAGAACGCAAGCGTTGGTGTTCGAGTCGTCACCACCGATGATAACAAGGGCTTTAATGTCGAGCTCTTTGATAATCTCCAAACCTTTGTCGAACTGCTCGGTTTTTTCGAGTTTTGTACGGCCCGAACCGATGATGTCGAAACCACCGGTGTTACGGTACTCGTCCATAATCTCCGATGTGATTTCCATATATTTGTGATCGACCAAGCCACCGGGGCCCATGAGGAAACCGAAGAGACGGCTACCTGCGTTCAACTTTTTGATACCGTCGAAAAGACCGGCAATAACGTTGTGTCCGCCGGGAGCCTGGCCACCCGACAAGATAACACCGACATTGATAGCGGGGTACTCTACTGCTTCGCCACCTTTCTCAAATGTAACGATGGGGAGACCGTAGGTGTTGGGGAACATAGACTTGATAGCCTCCTGGTCGGCAACTGATTCTGTTGCTGCACCCTCGGTAATCTTAACTACCTCTTTCAATGCCTGAGGCAACTTGGGCTGATACTCAGCTCTTGCTTGTTGTAATGCGCTAATTTTCATATCTTATAAAATTATAAAATAAAGTTAAATCAAATTTATTCGCAAATTTCGCTTTTTTTTGTGAGATGTAAAAGTGCTTTTCGCTTTTTTTATGTTGTGTAAATTAAATATTTTGCAAATATCTTGTCTAATTTGTGCGAATATTGTTTCTTTTGCCGAAAAATATTATCTTTGCGATGATGGTGACTGCCATGTGCTGTTGCTTTTTTTTGTTTTATCACAATAATTTTAAAGATTATGGCAAGTAGAAAAAATTTAAAGAAGGTGATTACATTTGTTGTGGACGATTTGGCTACCGAGGCTTTCCTCATGTCTTACGATGCAAAGGGTGATACTGCCGCGTGGGTTAATTTGTTCAATAAGATATTCAGTCTCAACAACGATTATATTGCTCGCGTGAGCCACGTCGAGCCCGGTATGTCGGCCAGAAAGTATTTTGATGCTTTGTGCGACTCGTTCAACAAAGATGCAAAGGCTATTCTTGCCGAGATTGAGGAACTATCAAAATAAATAAAGGTATATGACATTTAGGCTGCTGGTTTTAACGGCCTGCCTGTTATGTACAACGGTTTTGTCGGCGCAGAAAGCCGACAAAACCGTTGTGCGTTCGGTAGAGAAGTTTTTTAAAAATTATGTCCCGAAGGAGGGTGCGATTGTAAAGAATTGCGCTCTCGATCGTCGTCGTAACAACGTGATAGTGAACAAGGCTTCGAAAAAGATTGTGATATATGCTAACCAAAATTTTTCGGGGCAGTTGTTTACTCCCTCTTTGGTGCAGGGTATATATGATGGTATACGAGATGCTCTACCGTCGCCCTATTCTAAATACAAGATTGAGGTGATTGCGGCTCGTCGTCCCATAGAGCAACTTATTCCCAATAATTTGCGTGATGGGAAGATTGATAAAAGACGTATGTGGAGCGCTGTCGATTACAAAGGTGAGCCTTGGGTGAAGAATGTTTCGAGGCCCTACAAGGTGAAAAGAGGGCTTGCGGGGCGTCATCTTGCTTTGTGGCAGAGCCACGGTCGTTTTTACTCGGCCGACGATGCGCGTTGGAAGTGGCAGCGTCCTTCGCTTTTCTGCACAACTGAGGACCTCTTTACCCAGTCGGTGGTGGTGCCTTTTCTCATGCCTATGTTGCAGAACGCCGGTGCGGTGGTTTATACCCCTCGTGAGCGCGACTGGCAACCTTTATCGGTGGTGGTGGATAATGATGCTTCGGAGGGTGGCTCGCGGTTTGTGTTGCAGGCCGAGAAAAAGAGAGAGTGGTTGCAGGCAGGTGCGGGTTTTAAACCGCGTGCCGAGGCTTATGTCGATAGGGAGAACCCGTTTTGTCATGGTACGTCGGTGCAGGTCGAAACGACAAAAGGGGGTAAAAACAGCGTGGCGACAGCTCGTTGGCAACCCGAGATTCCTGCCGATGGCGAGTATGCCGTGTATGTCTCTTACAAAAGTGCTGAAAACTCTGTTCCCGATGCGCATTATAGCGTGTTGCACAGCGGTGGTGTAACCGATTTTAGGGTGAACCAGTGCATGGGTGGCGGTACATGGGTATATCTGGGAACATTCTCTTTTAAGAAGGGCTTGAACGAGAATCAGGCGGTGTTGCTCACAAATAAAAGCGAACATGCGGGTGTTGTTACTGCCGATGCGGTGCGTTTCGGCGGTGGTATGGGTTGTGTGGCGCGTGGTGACAGTGTTGTCTCTACAAGTGGTTTGCCTCGTTATCTCGAGGGTGCTCGCTATGCTTTGCAGTATGCCGGTTTCGATACGTTGGTCTACACCCCGAGCGGTGGTGCTCTCGATTATAACGATGATATAAATTGTCGTTCGCATGCTTTAAATCATCTCTCGGGTGGTTCGGTTTATAACCCCGACACTACGGGTCTGAATGTGCCCATAGAGCTCTCTTTCGGCTTTCACTCCGATGCGGGTATCTCTCCCGAAGATGGGTTGGTGGGCTCGTTGGGTGTGGTGACAACCGATTATAACGGCGACTCTATTGCTACGGGCTTGTCGCGTTATGTGTCGCGCGATATTGCAAGCAATCTTTTGCTCGATGTGCAACGCGACCTTACTGCCTATTGTGGTAAGGAGTGGCGTGTGCGCGGTATTCTCGACCGCAGTTACAGCGAGTCGCGCTTGCCTGTGGTGCCCTCGGTTATTTTTGAGTCGTTGTCGCATCAAAATTACAAGGACATGGCCTATGGGCACGACCCGGGGTTTAAATTTACTCTTGCGCGTGCTGTCTACAAGTCGCTCTTGCGTCGTGTGAACTACATGCACGGTACAAATTTTGTGGTGCAACCTTTGCCGGTAAAGAGCTTCTCGCTCTCTTTCGGCAGCGAGATGAAGAGTGTCAAACTGCGCTGGAAACCGGTGCGCGACGCTTTGGAGCCTACCGCAGAACCTCATTCTTATATCGTTTATACCAAAATAAATGACGATGGTTTCGATAACGGGCGTGTGGTGAGCGCTACCGAGTTTGAGATGCCTGTTTTGAAGAACGTGCAATATAGTTTCAAGGTCTCGGCCTTGAACGATGGTGGCGAGAGCTTTCCCTCGGAGGTTTTGTCGGCCTATGTGGCCGAGGAAGGTGGTGATGCCGTGCTTGTTGTGAACGGTTTTCATCGTTTGAGTGGCCCTGCCGAGGTATGTGATGCTTCGAAGGTGGGTTTCGACATGGAGAACGACCCGGGTGTTCCTTATATTGCTTCTCCCGAGTATTGTGGTCCTCAGCTCGACTTCGCGCGTACAAATATAGGTTTCGAAGATGGTCTCGGGCTTAGCGGAAACGATTACGAAGGTATGCTCATCGCCGGCAACTCTTTTAACTATCCCTTTGTTCATGGCAGGGCTTTGGCTGCAAACGGAATTTCTTTTATCTCGTGCAGTAGTGAGGCCTTGATGGAGGGTGGTGTGGATATTTCGAAATATCGCGTGGTCGATTTAATTTTGGGTGTTGAGAAGCAGGGTGGAAAAGGCTCCGGGCTTGGGTATGACATGCCTTATAAAGCGTTCCCCGAAAGGTTGCAAAATGTGCTGGCTCACTATCTTGCAGGTGGTGGTAATCTCTTTGTGAGCGGTGCTTACATTGCCAGCGACATGGCGAAAAACAACGATGATAGGGCGTTTATACGTTCGTTGCTGAAATTTGATTATGGTGGAACGATGGCCGATGTTTCGGAATGTGTGGTATTTGGCTCTAATCTCTCTTTGCCTTTTGGACGCACCGTGAACGAGGAGTGCTATGCTGTGTCGCGTCCCGATGTGCTTGTGCCCATGGAAGATGCGTTTGTGGCCTTTGTCTTTGACAAGAGCAAGAAGAGTGCCGGCGTGGCCTACATGGGGCGTTACAAGGTGCTATCTACAAGTTTTCCGTTCGAGTCTGTAACCGACGAGGCGTTGCGCACTCGTCTGATGGGGTCTGTTATGCGTTTCCTTATGAAGTAGGGCCGGAAGGCAGTTTTAAGCAGTGCTTATAAAAAAACAAGAGTTTGTCCACGGACAAACTCTTGTTTTTTGCAAAATCTTATATCGACTATGCAACATTACATTGCATGGCAATTACTTTTTCTTGCCGTTGTACTCGTCAGATACTGTAAGTTTCTTGCGACCTTTTGCACGACGAGATGCCAATACGCGACGGCCGTTCTTTGTGGCCATTCTCTCGCGGAAACCGTGCTTGTTCTTTCTCTTTCTGTTAGAGGGTTGGAATGTTCTTTTCATCGTCTTATATTATTTAATTGTTTTGCTCAAAAACTACTTTTGCTATTCAGCTTGCAAAATTAGTGCTTTTTTTTTATTTGGCAAAGATTTTTGAACGTAATTTTTTATGTAATGAGAATTTGCGTCTTTTTTGTGGTGGTCGGTGGGTGTATGGTTTCTTTTGAAACGTGCTTTGCTTTTTATATCTGTTTTTTTTAATAAATTTGTTTGTTTTTTGTAACGAAACTCTTTTCTATGCGTCTATCTATAAAGGAGTAATTATAATAATGAAAAGAATTGTTCTGCATTTATTCAGCATAATATTTGTTGTGTCGCTTTTTGCACAAGTGCGTGTACGTAGGCAGGAGGGAGAGGTTTGGCAAATAAACGACTCGTTGCCGTTTATTTCGTGCGATAGTGCCGTGTCGCGTGTGCTTACCATGGGTGTGGTGCTACCGCCCGAAAGGGTTTATCTGCAATTTGATAATAGTAGTTATTTTCTTGGCGAGAATATTTGGTTCAAGGCGCACGTGACAAGCAACAACGACGACCGCCCAACTGAGTTAAGCAAGGTGTTGTATGTGGAGTTGCTTGCTCCCGAGGGGTATGTGATAAAGACCGAAAAATATGCAATAGAGGAAGATGGGACCTGTATCGGGGAAATTTATCTCGACCCTCTCTATCTGTCGGGTTTCTTCGAGGTGCGTGCCTACACTCGTTATATGCTTAATTGGGGTGAGAGCATGGTCTTTTCTCGTGTTTTTCCCGTCTTCGACAAAGTTAATGGCAATAATTGGGATTTTAAAAATATAATAGACCGCAAACGTGGTGCATACTCATATGATATTTACAAGGAGAATAGCGACGAGGAGTGTTTTCTAAATTTTTATCCCGAGGGAGGGCATCTTGTTGCCGGTGTGGAGTCGCGCGTGGCTTATGAGTTGCGTTATGCCGGTTGTGAGTGTTACGAGGAGGTTGCTATTTGGGCCGGTAACAAAGAGGTGTTGAAAACAACCCCGGAGCACATGGGTAAAGGTCTGTTTTTGTTCACTCCCGCAGAGGGTGTTAAATATGTTGCAAAAACCACGGTTAAGGATAAAAACGGGAAAAGGAGGAGTTTTGGTTTTAAACTGCCCGCAGTAGAAAAGGAGGGTGTTGTGTTGAGGGTGCAGCAGCAGGAAGGTTCTGTGCTTTTTAATATAAAACATAATTTTACAACCCTTGTCGAGCTAGGTTTTGCGGTTATGCATCGTAGCTCCATAGGTTGCTATAATATTGTCACAACTGCCGATACCACATTTATCTTCGACTCAAAGGAGTTGCCTGAGGGGGTGTGCCGTGCTGTTGTTTTTAGTGGTGAGGTGCCTCTTGCCGAGCGTCTCTTTTTTGTGGAGCACGATACTTTGCTTAAAGACGACAAGAATATTGTTAAACTGAATGTGGAGCTTAACAAAACTCCCTTGCATGAATTTTCCACATCTCCATATGAAAAGATAACAATAACAGCTGAACGCGATGACCAACAGCCGATAGATTCGCTTGCGCGGTTTGCTGTGTCGGTAACCGACCTTGCCGGTGAGCAGAAAACATCGTGGGGGTATAATATGTACACATACATGTTACTCGGTTCCGAACTCAAAGGTTATATCCCTAATGTAGCCCGTTATTTCGATTCTTCGAACAAAGAGAGGAAAAGAGAGCTCGACCTGCTTATGCTAACCAACGGCTGGACTGCATATGATTGGAGCAAACTGACAACAGGTGATGCCGGCATGCTTGCATATCCCGAGGAGGGTATTTTGTTGAGGGGCAATTTTTATATGTCGGTGAAGAACGAAAAGAGGGGCACTCGCAAAATGCTACCGCAGGTAGATGTCCCCATTCGTTTCGATATATCTTACGATGGGAAAGAGGTTCGAACATCGGCTTTCCGCACGGGCAAGAATGGCTCCTTCGGCATTGTTTTAAAACCATTTAAGGGAAAGACCGTGGCGGCTCTTTCGCCACATACGCATATGAAAAAAGGGCCTAATGTGTTTTATACTTTTGCGTTAGACCGTTATTTTTCGCCCTCTCCACAGCTATATGCCTATTGGCAGTGTCACCTCGGCACGCCGGCTGTTGTGCCCGAAGGTAAAGGGGGTGTGGGTGTGACAATGATTAACCCGTTTGAATATATTCTCTCCGATATTGAGATTGTGGAGAAGAAGAGAGAAAGTCGTTTCTGTCGCCCGCCTTTGAGTGAGTTGCGTTTCGACTACCTCGACGAGTGGGAGTATGCCATGGACGTTACTTATATGAATGGTATCTATGGCGATGTTCGTTTTAATATGGGCAATAATATTTATGCCGAGGCTCTTGGTATAAACGAACTTGCCGAGGAGCGGGAAAGCGAAGATATTTGGAACGAGGAAACAAAGGTTACGGGTAACGATGGGCGCTATGCCGGTGTAAAGCGCATGACGCCTTTGTATCTTTCGCTCTTTGATGATGAGAGACGTGACCGAATGAAAGATTATAAAGATGTGCTGAGTGCAAGTAATGTGTTGAAAAGTATCTTTACAAGGCACAAACTCGGGTGGTGCTGGTGGCTCTTTCCGGCTGTTGTTAAGGGGGAGTATAACAAAGATTCTGTGCCTGTGATTGATAATGAGTATCTGCATGGGATAAATGTGGAGAAGATGGTGAATTTCAAGGAGGTTGTAATTACAAGCGACAAGAAAAAGACAGAGTCGGTCGATGGAGGTATGGCCTTTTGGCATTACAAGTCGAATGCCTTGAAGAATAAGGATATTTATTCTATTTTCTATGATGGTTTCCTTTCGCCCATATCAATATTGGATAATGCCGAGATTTTAAATAGTAACTCTTCTTTTTATGTTTATGAGAAGGTGTTGAAAAAGATAAATGGAATGTTTATGAGGGAGAATGGTGTAAACAGGGTTCATGGGCACTACGATGCTATTGAGCACCCCAACCATATTGCATATTTGATACCATATGGTAAGGGGGATACCACAGCCGTCATACAGGCCGACCTCAGCGTGTCGAGCAGTACACGCAGGTACACAAGGGTACAGGGATACAGCGAGAGTAAGCAGTTTTACTCGCCCGATTACAGTCGTTTACAGCCCGACAGCACCGACCATCGTCGCACTCTTCTGTGGAACCCGAATGTTAAAGCCGTCGATGGTAAATTACAACTCGACTTTTATAATAGTGCTGTGGGCAAAGCCTTTAAGGTTGGTGTTGAGGGGCGTGGCGGGAGTGTGTTTTACAGCAACGATGAGTTTACAGAAACAAAGCTCTATCCTGGCGATGAAGTTGCTGAACGCTCCAAAAATATAAAGGTGCGTGTTGTAAGGCCCGAGAAGGATTCTCTCTTTTGGGCCAAATGTGAGAAAGAGTATAAAAAGGCCGAAATGTATTTTTTACAAAAGAGGTATGGCAAGGCTCTGACATTTTATATAGAACTTGCACAGATGGGTTTTCCGCCGGCAATTTACAAGATTGGTCTCAGTTATCTGCGAGGTTATTATTTAAAGAAAAATCCTACGCTGGCATTTGAGTTTATGGATAGGGCGGCCGGTAAAGGGCATGTTGTCGCTCAGTATGAGCTTGCCATGATGTACAAGAATGGTGTGGGTGTTGAAAAAGATGAGATGATGGCTGTTGAGTGGTTTAAAATGGCTATCGACCAGGGAGATCCCAACGCGCAGTATGAACTTGCAAAGTTATATTTGGAGTCGGTGGCTATGTGCGACTCGGTGCAAGGTGGCGAGCTTTTGCGTTGCTCGGCTTTGCAGAAGCACCCGGCTGCAACATACTCTTATGGCTTGTACATGCTGGCTACGGGTGTGAAAAATGATACTCTTTTCGGCTCTCCTGTCAATTGCATAAGGCGTGGTGCCGAGCTTAAAGATGTTGATGCGCTGTTATTTATGCTTGCTCACGACCATGAGCAGGGCGATTATGCTTCGGCCTATAAATGGGCGCGTCAGTTGCAGTTGGTGGGCCACCACGAGGGTATAAAATATATGGCGGACTGTTATCTGGCGGGTCGTGTGGTGCGTCGTAACAAAAGGCTCGCAAAGGACCTCTATCGAGATGCCAAGAAAAAGGGTAACAGCGAGGCCGAGCGCATCTTGAAAGAGTGGTAGTTACAGGGCGGTAAGGGCTATGGTTGCATCGGCAGGGGGTAGTGCGAAGCTTTCTTCCAAGGGTAGCAGGCTCAGGCGGTCGCTCTCCATGCAACCTGTGCCAAAATCGAAATCGTCGCATTCGAGGAAAAGTACGTTGTATTCTCCTGTGTAGCCCATGCTTTCGTAGTATTTTTTCAGGCTGTCGCTTTGAGGTATAAGTGCAAGAGCCGAACAGCCTTGTGTCTTACCTCTCTCGCATGCTATCTTCATGAGTTTTCTTGCATGTCCCTTGCCACGTTCTTTCAGGGCTGTCGCAACACCGTATATGTATCCTATTTTTTTATCTTCATGCTCAAAGGGGATAATATGGAGCATGCTCACTATCTCTTCTTGTTCTTTTATGGTGAGCAGGGTGTCGTTGTTTGAGTAGCGTATGATGAAATTGTCGATGAAAGCGTCGTCGTCGCCAAAGGCCTCCTTCCACAATGCTTTGCAGGCTTTGTCGTCGGGGGTGGCTGTTTTTATGTGTCTTTCGGCAAGCAGGCTTTTGGGGTTGTAGGTCATCTTTGCGTGTCTTAAACCGACAAGTCCTAAATCCTCCTCGCGGTTAATGTAGATGTATTCTTGTGGTATTTGTGTTACAAATAGTTTGTTTATTGTGGCAAAGACACCTTTGTAACTTGTATCTCCTTTTTCGATGAGTATGTTGAATGTGTCGTGGTTAATCTTTACTCCGTATGTGAAAGCTACAATTTCATCATCGACAAAGAGTACTCCGCCTGTGAGCCCCAGCTCGTTCCACAACCTGAAGGCCTCCTCTATTGCTCCTCTTTCGTGTCGGCACAAGCCTCGGTCCTCGTTGGTGCAACGTTCTTTGCGCCACTTGGCATCGAGGGATAGGCACTCTTCGAAGTGGTGTGGGGCGAGCTCTTCGTAACGGTAGTTGTAGTTTGTTGTGAAGTAGTTGTTGTGGTTGCGCTTGGGTTGTAGCTTTTTGCCTGCAAGGGTGCGCAGGTCGTCGGCAAGGTAGATGTATTCGGCATGGGCTCTCTCCTCGGTGAATATGTATTCGTCTCCTTTGCTCTCTATTATGGTTTTTGCCTCTTCTGTGTATATGTAGAGGTGAAGTTCTGCACCGAAATTTTCTTGTGCGTCTTGTGCAAGGGTGGGTAATATTTGCGAAAAGTCGCCTTCGCCCATGGGCTCTAGGTATATTGGTTGCTTGCCGTCGTGCGATTTTATGCGCAGAACGAGAAAGTCGTTTATAACGGCCCAGTGTGTCTGTTGTAATTTCTGCCAGCAGAAGATGTTGGCTATCGAGAACGAGCAACTGCGACAGTTGCTTTTGTGTATGTAGTGTTCGATGGTTGCCTTGTCGGCAATATCTATGGGTTTGAATTGTTGCATAGTTTCTTATATTGGCTGTAAAGTTACCACTTTCTGCAATAATGAACAATTTTTATATAAGAAGCTTCTGTATGTGTGATAAAAAAACAGCCTGCTCGGCGAGCAGGCTGTTTGAACTTTGGTTGGTTTTTATCAGATTTCGGCGATAACTTCAACCTCTACAAGTACGTCTTTGGGGAGCTGTTTTACGGCTACGCATGAACGTGCGGGTTTTTCGGTGAAGTACTGAGCGTAAACGGCGTTGAATGCTGCAAAATCCTCCATGTTTTTGAGGAAGCATGTTGTTTTTACTGCCTTCTCGAATGTTGTGCCTGCCTCGGCAAGAACGGCTGAGAGGTTTTTCATAACTTGCAGTGCCTGAGCTTCAATGCCTTCGGCCTCAACCTCGCCTGTTGCGGGGTTGATGGGTACTTGGCCCGATGTGAAGAGAAGGTTTCCGCATACTATTGCCTGTGAGTAGGGGCCGATAGCCGCAGGGGCGTTGTCGGTATGAATTTTTTTAATCATGGTATAAATGTTTAATTAGAATTTGTTGTTTTCGAGTCTGAATCCTGCTTCCAAGATGGCGTTTTTAATCTTCTCGACTTGCTCAAAGTTACGTGTCTCCATGTTCACGCGGAGGTAACAACCGTTGATGTCCATGCTTGCGTTGGCACGCTCGTGGTGTACCGAGATTACGTTACCGCCTTGCTCGGCGATGATTTGAGAGATTTTGAGCAACTGTCCGGGCTTGTCGAGTAGCTCGATGGTGAGGGCGTATGAACGGCCTGCTGTGAGGAGACCACGCTTGATTACACGGTCGAGGATTGTTACGTCGATGTTACCGCCCGATACCACGCACACAACTTTTTTGCCCTTTATGGGGACTTTGTTGAACATGGCGGCTGCTACTGCAACGGCTCCTGCACCCTCGGCAATGAGTTTCTGTTTCTCCATGAGTGAGAGGATTGCCGATGATACCTCGTCGTCGGTAACGGTTACAACCTCGTCTACATATTTGCTACAAATGGCAAATGTGTTTTGTCCGGGCTCTTTTACGGCAATACCGTCGGCTATGGTAGAAACTCCGGGGAGACGTTCAATCTTTTTCTTTTTTATTGAGTTGAACATGCTGGGTGCACCGCTTGCCTGTACTCCGTATACTTTAATGTTGGGATTAAGCGATTTTATTGCAAATGCCACACCCGAGATGAGACCACCGCCACCGATGGGTACTATCACTGCGTCAAGGTCTTTCAATTGGTCGAGTAGTTCAAGGCCTATGGTTCCTTGTCCTGCAATAACATCGACATCGTCAAAGGGGTGAATGAATGTGTAGCCGTGCTCGTCGCGCAACTGCAATGCTTTTTGGTAGGCATCGTCGTAGACTCCTTCTACAAGGCATATTTCTGCACCGTAGTTCTTTGTTGCCTCAATCTTTGAGATGGGTGCACCGTCGGGTAGACAGATGGTCGATTTTATGCCGTTCTTGGTGGCTGCAAGGGCTACTCCCTGTGCATGGTTGCCTGCCGAACATGCAATAACACCTTTTGCTTTCTCCTCTTCGGATAGTTGTGAAATCTTGTAGTACGAACCACGAACTTTGAACGAACCTGTTAATTGAAGGTTCTCGGGCTTTAGAAATACCGTTGCGTCGGGGTTGATGTTGGGAGCGTGAATGAGGTCGGTTCTGCGAATCACATCTTTCAACACATACTGCGCATGGTATATTTTGTCGAGTGTTAGCATATATGTGTAAATTTAAAAATTGTTTCGTGCAAATTTACAATCATTTTCTTTTATTCCTAATTATAAACCAATATTTTTTAATAAATGTAAAAGGTGTGAAGTGGGCATGGAGTATTTTGCGGGCTGTTTGTGGGATTATTTTGTGTTTGCTTTGTTTATTGTTTATAGTGAATTTCTATGGTTGCAATCGAAAAAGCCTATAATTCTTCTTTTTTTAGTAGGTCGAAAGGAGGTACTTTTGCAGTCATTATATTAAAAAGAGATAAAATGTCTAATAATTTTAGTTTTAGAAGTACTGTTAAAAAGTATAAAAATTCGAGCGTATGCCTTGCGGTTTGTTCTGTTCTTGCTTTGACATTGGCCAACACCCCATATAAAGATGTTTTTTTGGGCTGGTGGACAATGCCTGTGAGCCTTTCGCTGGGTGAGTTTAATTTTTTTGCTCATCATGGGCATGCTCTTACCTTGGGTGCTGTGATAAATGATTTTCTCATGGCGATATTTTTCCTCTCTGTCGGTCTGGAAATTAAGCGTGAGATACTTGTGGGCGAGCTTTCGTCGCGTCAAAAGGCTATGTTGCCCATTATTGGTGCATGTGGCGGTATGCTTGTGCCTGTGTTGCTTTTTTGGCTTGTTTGCCCGGCCGATGCCGACATGATGAGGGGTGTGGCAATCCCCATGGCAACGGATATTGCTTTTTCGCTGGGTGTTCTTTCGCTTTTTGGCAGCCGTGTCCCCATAGGCTTGAAGATGTTTCTTGCGGCTTTGGCTGTTGCCGATGACTTGGGTGGTATTATTGTTATTGCGCTTTTCTACTCTTCGGAGATTAATGTTATGTTCCTGTTTTTCTCTTTGCTCTGTGTGGTTGCGCTGGTAGCTGGTAACATGAAAAGGGTTGTCGCAAAATCTTATTATTTGGCTGTGGGTATTGTGCTGTGGTATTGCATGCTTAATTCGGGTATTCATGCCACTATTGCCGGTGTTATTGTGGCATTTTGCGTGCCAGCTTCGTTGAAAAAGTGTTCTTCTCATTATATCGAACGCATTCGCGAGAATATTGCCATGTTGCCTGTACACGATATTAACGTACCACACCACACTGTGGTGATTACGAACACCGAGATTCATTTGTTGAAGAGTATCGAGTCGGCGGCAGACCATCTGATAAGCCCGTTGCAGGACCTCGAAGATAGCTTGAAGAGTCTTATCGGTTATTTTATTGTTCCGTTGTTTGCTTTGGCAAATGTGGGTATAAATTTCGAGGGTATGAGTGTTTCGGCTCTTTTTACAGGGGTGGGCCTGCCTGTGATGGTGGGGCTTGTTGTCGGTAAGTTTGTGGGTGTATTCTCTTTTTCGTGGCTTGCTGTCAGAATGGGGTTTGTGAGCCTGCCTGCCGGCTGTGAATGGCGTTCTTTTGCGTCGGTGTGCATGCTTTGTGGTATAGGTCTCACTGTTTCCATCTTTATAGCCGACTTGTCTTATTCGTCGTTGGTGGGTGGTTCGGCTATTCTTGCTCAGGCAAAGTTGGGTATTCTTTGTGGTTCGCTTGTTTCGGCTGCTGTAGCTGTTTTTTTGCTTAACAGGTATTTGCCGAAGAGTGCGTGTGTGAATAAATAGAATGTGACTTATTACTTATTTTAAAACCCCGATGGCTACCAAAATTTGGTTGCCATCGGGGTTTTTATCGGGGGGATTGCGCATCAGAATACAAGGACTTTCTTGCCTTCCGATGTGATGTATATTCCGTGGGTGGGTTTTTCTACTTTGTTACCTTTGAGGTCGTAGAAGGTTACCTTGTTTCTCCCTGTCTCTATATCGTTTATGGAGGTTGGCGTGCTCTTTATGGCTTGTAACTCTTTTGCTTCGCTGTTGGCTATGTAGTAGCCCGAGTTTGTGCTTATGCTGCTGCTCGACGTGGTGCGTTTTACAAATTTTCCACTACTGAGGGTGTATATGTTTGTTCCGCTCACGCTTGTGCTTTTTAACACGCCTTCTAGTTTGTTGATGCCCTCGAAAGGCTCGGCCTCGCCTCCTACGCCTATGTTATATGTGCCGTTTTCGGCCGAGAGTATTACGGGGGTGCATGCAGGTATGGTTTGTGAGCCATATTCGAAGATGGGGGCATACTCCACGTTGTCGGCATTGGTTTCAACCTCGCCTGCAACGTATGCTGTAATCTCGTCGGGCAGTGTCATGGTGTAGGGCATGTTCACAATCTTTAAATTGCTGAGTGTTATTGTGCTCTCTGTGACGGGTTCTATGTACCACAGCGAGGCTCCCGCTGTTGCTGTCCAGGGTACGAGGCGTGTGTTGTCGCCGGCAAGGTGCAGGCCTACGTTGCTACCTGTCTTGTTCTTGCAGATGATTGAGCTTTGCCCCGACGCGTTGCTCTCTATTGTCCAGATTCCGGCTTTCGACTTGTCTTGTGTCACGGCCGGCTCTGTTTCGTTTGCACCGAGAGGGCCGAGGTAGTATTCGTAGTTGCCGTTGTAGAGGTAGTACTCTTTCTTGCCCTCCTCAGTGGGTACGAATGTGAAGAGCTGGTTGGCGTTGCTTTTTATAAGCGACGAGGCTGTGACGCGGTTGTTGTCGGGTTTCAGGTAGAGCTTTGCGTTGTTACGCTCGTGGTTGCGTATGTGGTACCATTGCGAGGGCTCAATTTCGCATCGTTCAAGGTTGGCTATGGTGGCGTTTATTGCTTCGTATGTTGCATAGCCGGGTGTGTTTTTGTATGCCTCTATTGCGGTGTCGAGTGTGTTGAGTGCTTCGGGGTATATGGTGCCTACATAGATGTTGTCGCCGGGTTGAAGGCTCTCGGCTTTTAGCTCTATGCCGTTCGATACGATGGCGTTTCTATCGACATCGGCATCGTATACGTATGTGGTGTCGGTGATATATTCTATGCTGTAATTTTTATAGATAATAGTGTAGCCTCCACCGTTTGTGCCGTGTGTGTCCTCTTCGTACAGGAAGCCTATGTTGTTGTCCTTTTGGAAGGTCATGGTTGAGTATGCTCCCGACAGGTAGCTCGACTGGTGACGGCCGTCCCAGTCGGCGGCGATGGCTTGGGGCGAAACAAAGTCGGCAAGCGATTCAAACTCTTTGTAGTAGATACCTACGTTGGCACGGCCCGAACCAAGGGGTAGCGATTGCAGTGCAAGGAACATCTTTCTGTCGTCGGCTACGCGCTTTACGGGTACAAACATAATCTCGCCGTTGGTTGAGTTGCTTATGGCTGTGGTGCCGTTGTTGTTGCTACCCGAAAATTGGCTGGTACCCCACGAGCCTTCGGCTTTTCTGCTGTCGGTGTATGTGAATATGTTGTAGTAACGTCCGCCTGTTGTGCGCGAGCTGATGATTACTGAGCCGTCGGGTAGTTCGTCGGCTTTGGGCTCGTCGCCTCCGCCGGGGATAGGCGAAACATCTCCACCGCCTAGTACTGTCCACTTTTCACCGAAGTCGTCGCTGTATAGTACAAAGTTTACGTTTGTGCCGTTTACGTTCTTTACAAGCACGGCGCAGTATATGCGGTAGTAGTTGCCCACCTTAATATATTGGCTTTGTGAAATTTTTCCCGAACCTACAAACATGGCGCGTACGGGGCCGTGCGATGTGTTGTCGAATTGTGCATATATGCTTTCGGAACGGTCTACGGGCTCTGTCCAGCTTTGGCCGTAGTTGTCGCTGTAAAAGTGTGCTATGCCTTGGTGGCAGTTACGTTGCCCGTTGGGGAACGATACGTTACCAGAACAGCTTATCACAAGTACACGACTGCTCTCGCGGTCGGCTACGATGCAGGGGTCGCCGAAACCGACGTGCATGGAGTCGGGCGACGCTGCACCTTGTCCTTGAATAATGTCGAAGATGTCGCCCCATGTCTTGCCGTTGTCCTTGCTTATGCGGGCGCGGAGGTCGATGCGTCCGTTATTTGCCATGCCTATGTCGGCACGGCTGTGGCGGTAGTCGGCAACGGCTATGATATCGCCGTTCGATGCGGTGGCTATCGCGGGTATGCGGTAGGGGATTGCTTGGCTTGTGAGGGTGGGGAACACCTCGAAGCATGGTTCCGGCTCAATTATATTGGGCTTGAGCACTACGCGGAAGTTTGAGAATGTTATGCCTTTGTTGCTACCGCTCTGTGTGAATGTTGCGGTGCGTTGGGGCTCCTCGATGTTTACGCTTACGCTCTGTTTTGTAGACGAGGAGGTGTAGCTCTTTCCGCCGGCTGTGAGGGTGAGCGAGTAGCTGTCGCTGTCGGTGTTCACAAAATCGAAGCTATATGATGCAACGCATAGTCCCTCGGGTGCGGTGAGGGTGTAGGTGCAGTTGCCCGCTGTGCCCGAGTAGCCGGCTATGTTGTCGCCCACGGCCTTCATGTTGTTGTAGCCGGTGTTTATGGAGAAGCCTGCTGCCTCGTTGCTTTCCCACTTTGAGTGCCATGTCTTGGCCGAGTTGCTTGCGGTGAATGTTCCGCTTGAAATAAGTACCTCTATGCCGGCCTCGGCTATACCGAAACGAATGGTGGAGTTTGCGTCCATGCCTTCGGCCCAGAAGGCGAGCATGCCACGACCTCCGAAATTGTTTACTGCATGGTTGGTGCCGTGAATCTTCATGTAGTAGCCGTTTACGTTGGCTATCTTGTCCGATGTGGCAAAGTCCCAAAGAGCTACATAACCTGTGGGGAGGCTTTGGGCATCTTGCATTGTGGGGTAGGTGCTTCCGCCGGTACCGCCATAGCCCGATATGGAGCTCATTGATGTGGGCGTAGCAAGCACTTTGCCTGCACCTGCCTGTTTGTTGTACACTGAATAGCCATCGGTTTCGTTGCCTACAAAACACCAAAGGTCGCTGTCTTCGTATTTTGTGGTTGCTCTGCCGAGGGCGATGTGTGTAGCATCGGCGTTGTCCGAAATTATACTGCCACCGGTTCCTATTGCCATGGTGTACCATGTGGTGCCTGTGGCGAACTCTCCGTTTACAATAGTTGTGGTCTTAAACGGAGTGGCAGCCCATGCGGTTGCCGATAAAAAGACCATTAATGTAAAAAGTAGATGTTTTCTCATAAAATATATTTAGGTTAGTTAATATTGTCAATATTGCAAATATATGGGTTTGAGATGTATGTTTTTTATAAAAAATGTAAAATTTAGGTGTTGTTTATATATAATATAATATTTAAACATTTTTTATAAAAAGAGGGGGTAAGAGCAGTTGTGCGGTACTTTTTCACTGCGTTTATCGTTGATGTCATGGACAGCTTTTAAACACAAAAGGGAAAAATCAATCGATTTTTCCCTTTTTGTGATTCCGGAGCGATTCGAACGCTCGACCCACGCCTTAGAAGGGCGTTGCTCTATCCAGCTGAGCTACGGAACCTACCTTGTGTAGAAAGATTTTTATCTTTCGGGTGCAAAGATAGCGCGTTTTCTTCGTTTCAGCAAAAAAATAGTGTGTTTTTTGGTAAAAAAGATTAAATAATTGCCCAGTGTTACTTTATGAGTGGCATGAGCTTCGAAAAATCGGGTATATGAATCTCTTTTCTGCTCAATGTTATCAGCCCGCATTCTTGCAGGCTGTTTAGTGCTTTCGATACGTTGAGGCGTGTTTCGCACAAAATGCCGGCGAGCCTTTCCATCTTTATCTTTACTTTTTTACTGCCGGTTGTTGTTTCGCATCTTTGTGCTATGAACATTATGATGCGTCCCTCGATGCTTGTCGGGGTGTGGTTCCATGCGATGCTACTTTGTATTTGTGCTCTTCGGCTTACGAGGTTCATAAAGTTCAGGGTAAATATGTTTTGCTTTGTGAACTCGCTGAAAAAATAGCTTTTGTCTATGACAAGTGTGGTGCTGTCGCCTTTCGATGTGTAGTTGTGTGTGTATATGGTGGGGTAGCCGAACATGGAGTAGGGCTCTATGGCGTGTGGTGCCTTGTGCTCCTCCTCTATGGTGTAGCTGCCATCGGGGGCTGTTGCTGTTGAGGTTATTGCTCCTTTGGTGAGTATTATGAATTTGTTGCACTCGTCTCCTTTGTTGCAGATGGTGTTTCCCTCGCCATGACACTGAAATTCGAGTTTCACTTTGTCGAGTATGGCGGTTATGTCGTCTTTGCTCATGCCTTGAAAGTAGGGCAGGCTCAATAGGTTTTCGTACATTTTCTTCGGTTTTTGGAAGTTGTTTAAATTTCCTTCAAAAAGTTGTTTGTATTATATGCGCGGTTTGTTTGCTTTTATTGACTTGGATATAAATTTAACAACTTCTTATATTTATAACTGCTGTCTGCCCGAAAAAGTATATTGATTTGTCTGTTTTTTTACTTTTTTAACTTAATTGCCGGTGTTACATTAACATTGTTCTTGTGTTCTGTTTTTGCTGTTTTGCGGTGTGAGGTGGTAAAAATATAGTCTATTATTTTGCTATTGTTACGAACTTGTTTAACTTCGCACATTATAATATTGTAATATCGCATTCTGCGTGCTGTTGCCGATGGGTGAAAAAGTGAATAAATATGATATGATTGCCGTTGTGGGGCCTACCGCTTGCGGTAAGACTTCGTTGGCTGTGGATATTGCCGTTGCTCTTGGTGGCGAGGTTATAAGTGCCGACAGCCGTCAGGTGTATCGTGGCATGGATATTGGCACGGGTAAGGATTTGTGCGAGTATGAGAGAGGGGGCGTCAAGGTTCCTGTGCATCTTGTTGATATTGCCGATGCAGGTGAAAAATATAATCTTTTTGAGTTTCAGCGCGATTTTCTTGTGGCGTACAACGATGTGAGGGCGCGTGGTGCTCTCCCCGTGTTGTGTGGTGGTAGCGGTATGTATGTGGAGTCGGTGTTGAAGGGGTATAGGCTTATACCTGTTCCCGAAAACCCTGCCTTGCGAGCAAGGCTCGAAGAGAAGAGCTTAGAGGAGCTCACGGAGATTCTGGCAACATATAAGGCTTTGCATAACAACACCGACACCGATACAAAAAAACGTGCGATACGTGCGATAGAGATAGAGGAGTATTATGCTTCGTGCCCTGTGGAGGAGCGTGCTTTTCCCTCCATACGCACTCTCACCGTTGGTGTGAGTGTCGATAGAGAGGTGCGTCGCAAGCGCATAACCGACCGTTTGGTGCAACGACTTGGCGAGGGGTTAGTAGAGGAGGTGGAGAGGTTACTTGCATCGGGTATCACCCCTGAACAACTCATTTATTATGGTTTGGAGTATAAGTTTGTTACAATGTATGTAACAGGGCAACTCGGCTACGAGGATATGTTTCATGGCCTCGAAATTGCGATACATCAGTTTGCAAAAAGGCAGATGACATGGTTCAGGGGCATGGAAAAACGTGGCACAAAAATTAATTGGATAGATTCGGCGATGCCTCGCGAGGCTCAGCTCGAAACGATAAGAGGTTGGTTCTATGAGTAGTGTTAATAAGATAAACCGCCATCGTTGGGGTATAATTTATTGCCCCAAGATAGGTTCTTTCTCTCCGCGCAAGAGGTGGGGGGAGATTCGCGAGTATCTTATAGAGAAGCATGTGGAGTTCGACTGCATTCAGTCGGAGGATTATACATCTTTGGAGCGTCAGGCAAAGATGCTTGCCGATAATGGTTATGGTACGATAGTTGTTGTGGGTGGCGACGGTGCTTTGCAAGATGTTGTGAATGGAATTATGGCATCGGAAAACTCGGGTAAGGTGGCGTTGGGTATTATACCAAACGGTATTGCTAACGACTATGCCTCTTACTGGAAATTGTCGCACCACGATTATAAGACTGCTGTCGATTGTATAATAGCCCACAGGGTGAGAGCCGTAGATGTGGGGTGCTGTACATTTAACACCGATGAGGGGGAGCAGGTGCGTTATTTTCTTAATGTGCTCAATATTGGTCTTTCGGCCAGAGTGGTGGAGATTGCCAACCAGAAAAGGTTCTTTTTTGCCAAATTGGGCTCTATGCTCAGGGGGCTTTTTCAGTTGCTCTTCTTCCGCCAGAGCTACAAGATGCGCTTTAAACTCAATAATCAGGTTGTGGATAAAAAATTCATGATGTTGTGTGTGGGCAAGTGTCGTGGCTACGGCATGACACCAAGTGCTGTGCCTTATAACGGCCGTGTAGATGTGTCGGCGATAAAGATGCCTAAGCTCTTTGGCATGATAGAGGGGTTGATGATGGTGTATCGTCGCAAAATTATGAATTTTGAACTTATGGAACCGTTCAGAACAACGGAGGTTGTTATAGAAGATGTGGGTGGTGCACATGTGGGTATAGATGGGCGTATGTTCGTGCCCTCTTTCCCCTTGACCGTGACTGTGAAGCCCGAATCGTTAAATTTGATAATACCAACAAAAATAAAATAGAATTATGACATTAAGAGACTTGACATCGACCGAGAATTTCTTTCTTCTTGCAGGGCCTTGTGTTATCGAGGGCGAGGATATGGCTATGCGTATCGCCGAGAAGGTTGTGGCAATGACCAACGATAGAAATATACCTTATGTTTTTAAAGGGTCCTATCGTAAGGCTAATCGTTCGCGCATAGATTCTTTTACGGGTATCGGTGACGAGAATGCGTTGCGCGTGTTGCGCAAAGTGCGCGAGACATTTAATATACCTGTTGTGACCGATGTTCATTCGGCCGAAGAGGCTGAGATGGCAGCCGAGTATGTTGATATATTGCAGATACCGGCGTTCCTTTGCCGTCAGACCGACTTGCTTTGCGCTGCCGCAAAGACCGGTCGTGTGGTAAATATCAAGAAAGGACAGTTTCTCTCGCCCATGGCAATGAAATTTGCTGCCGAAAAGGTTGTTTCGGAGGGTGGAGCAGGGCAGGTTATGCTCACCGAGCGTGGTACTACCTTCGGCTATCAGGATTTGGTTGTCGATTTTCGCGGTATCCCTCAGATGCGCTCTTTTGGATATCCTGTTGTGATGGATATTACTCACTCTTTGCAACAGCCTAACCAGACAGCCGGTGTCACAGGCGGTATGCCCGAGATGATATCGACAATTGCAAAGGCTGCGATAGCTGTCGGTGCCGACGGTATTTTCATCGAGACACATGAGAACCCTGCCGAGGCAAAGAGCGATGGTGCAAACATGCTTCGTCTCGACTTGCTCGAGGACTTGCTCGACGTCTTGGTGAGAGTGCGTGCTTCGGTGCGATAGTGCTTGAATAATGATAAATCGCTTTTTAGCAATACTCGTTTTAGTGGTATTTGTAGAGATACCTCTGTTTGGCAGTGCCGATGACGGTGCTGCCAAACGTGTTATGCAGGCATTCGGGCAGAGGTTGCTTGACGGCGATTTTGCGGTGGGAGAGGTTTTTGGCGACCTCTATGTAAAGGAGTATGCCGATGTGAAAAAGCAGAGCTTGTGGTTGAACCTTATTCCGGAACTTCCCCGTTTCGATACCGAGAAACAGAAATATCTGTCGGAGTTTTTCTACGAGTTTCATTATGTCGATAACTCGGTACCCGACATACGTCGTAAGGCCGGTATCACCTCTTTCAAAAGGGGAAGCGGCGAGATAGACCGTGTGCTTTTTTATATGAACCCCGACTATTTGCAGGAGAGGCTTTTTAAGGGGCAATATATCTCTCCTTTGTATCCTGCTAATTACAAGTATTACAATTATGCCATAGATACAGCTTATGTTTCGAACGATGGTGGGGTGAAGGTGCTTTTTAAAGGCAGGTTCAAAAATATCAAACTGCTCACAAGCGGGTGGTTCGTTTTCGATAAGGACTATTCTGTGCGTTCCATGGCTTTGGAGGGGTGGGACGAGCAGAGCCGTTTTTCTGTTGAGTGCAATATGGGCGACGAGGGGCTCGAGCGTTTTGTGGTTAAGAATCTCTCGCTATGTATCGACTACGATTTTGCATTTAACAAAGTGGATATCTCGGCCGAGTGTGCCTACAACTATTCGACACTGTCGAATGAGCTGAAAGATTACGAGACCAAAAGTAAATATGATGTTACGGGCTTGCTTAACTCTAATTGGACAAACGATAGCGATGTGTCATACAAAGAGGTGCTTGCCGAAAGGAGAACGGGGCCTTTGTCGCATGCCGACTCGGCTATATATATTAAAAAAGGTGTAATAAAGCTGTCGCACGATACTCTGCCTGCAATGAATAAGAGGGAGGACGAGGGTAAAAGCGATAAGGTCCTGCGCTGGCTTTGGGAGGTGGGCGATGGCATGATAAGCAGTCATTATATAGATATAGGTGGAAACCCTCTCAAGGTGTATCCGTTGATAAACCCCTCTTATTTGCGTTATAGCACGGGTAAGGGTGTTACATATAAATTTGCCTTAAACCTTAGGAATAATCCTCGAAAATATAATGCTTTTTATGTCAAGCCCATGGTGGGCTATAGCTTTAAACGTAAGGATTTTTATTGGGGCTTGGGTGGACACTATGTGTTCAACCCAAGACGCAGATGTGTGCTTTATGTGAATGCAAGCAGAGAGAATAGTATTTACAGGGATATCGAGGTTGAAAAGATAAAGGATTTGAATTTCTCGCAGGTGCGTTTCTCGGAGATGGCTTTTGCCTATTATCGCGACACACGCTTTGCTCTGAACCTGCAAAGCGAGTTGTTTAACGGCTTTGATGCAAAAGCGGGTGCGACGTTTTACTATCGAACATTATCGGGCAACGCCGTGGGGCAGGTGGTCGATGGGGAGACGTTGCAGGACAAGTATAAAAACTTTGCCGTGAACATGCAACTTGCATGGCAACCGGGCATGTATCACTATTACGATGGCGACCGAAAGGTCAATCTTGGCTCGCGCAAGCCACGCTTCTCGTTGAATGTGGAGCAGGGGGTGAGAGGCCCTTTTGAGTCGAAGAGTGTGTACACGCGCATGGAATTCGATGTGCAACACCAAAAACGTCTTTCTGGGCACTCCAAGCTCTACACCCGTTTGGGTTGTGGAGGTTACTTATATGAAAAAAACACCTATTTCATAGATTATGCTTTTTTGAAGGATAATATTTTGCCACTTGACGACGATGATGAGCTAAGTGGGGTTTTTCACCTGCTCGACTCGGAGTGGTACAACTCGGCGAATAGGTATTTCAGGGCCAACGCTTCATATGTCTCCTCATTTATTTTTATTAATAAGGTGTTGCCTCGTGTAAATATTTTTAAAAACGAGATGCTCTTCTTTAATATGCTTTTCATGTCGAAACTTCACCCGTATACCGAGTGGGGCTATGGTGGGCAAACACCCTACTTGAATGTTGGTTTCTTTGTCGGTTTCGAAAATACCCGTTTCTACAAAGTGGGCTTTAAAGTAACGGTTTCTTTATTCGAAGATTAGTCTTTTTGTAACTTTTTATGTTTTTTTTAAAAAAAGTGTATTGTTTTTTGTTATTCAATTTTATAATCACTACATTTGGAAGGTGATAAGTAAAATAGTCTAATAATAAAATTATACGAGATGAGTTATTTGCGATTCGAAAAAACGCTGATGACGAACTTGGAAGAGTCGTTGCAAAAGGAGATTTTGAGGACAAACCGTTCGGGTGCTTATCATTGTTCGACTATTGTCGATTGTAATACCCGTAAATATCACGGCTTGTTGGTAGTTCCTATCCCACAGCTCGATGATGAGAACCACGTACTGCTATCATCACTCGATGAGACAGTGGTTCTGCATGGTGCTGAATTTAACTTGGGTTTGCACAAGTACAATGCCGACAATTTCAGTCCTCGCGGCAACAAGTACATCAGAGAGTTCGCTTGGGAGCGTGTCCCCACAACTATTTACAACGTAGGTGGTGTGTGGTTGAAAAAAGAGAAAGCCTTTGTGCATCACGAGAACAGAATTCTTATTCGCTACACTTTGTTGAAGGCGAATACGGCAGTAACATTGCGCTTGCGTCCTTTCCTCGCATTCCGCAGCGTGCGTGAATATACTCACGAGAATTCTATTGCCGACCGCAGCTACAAGGAGGTAGAAAATGGTATCAGCATGCGCATGTATGCCGATTATCCTGACCTCTACATGCAGTTGAATAAAAAGAACGATTTTGTTTATCAGCCCGACTGGTATCGTGGTATCGAGTATGTAAAAGAGCTTGAGCGTGGTTACGATTTTAACGAGGACCTTTTTGTTCCCGGTTATTTCGAGGTTAAGATGAAGGCCGGCGAGAGCATCGTCTTCTCGGGTGGTGTTGCTCCCATGACAACCCGCACCATGAAGGCGGCCTTTGAGCACGAAGAGGAGATTCGCGACCCTCGTGACAACTTCATGCACTGTATGCAGTGTGCAGGTAACCAGTTCTTCAACGTACAAGGTGAGCACATTTACATTCTTGCAGGTTATCCCTGGTTTAAATGTCGTGCACGCGACCTCTTTGTGTCGTTGCCGGGCTTGGCTCTGTCACAAGGACACTACGACGAGTTCGAGAAGGTTATGAAGACAGCAAGTATTGCTATCGACGACTTTATGAACGACAGAGTGAGCAAGTGCAAGATTTACGAGATTGAGCACCCCGATGTTCTTTTGTGGGCAGTTTGGGCACTACAACAATATGCCAAAGAGTGTAGCATGGAGGCTTGTCGCGATAAATATGGCGACTTGTTGATGCGCATCTTCGACTATATACGCAATAATAAACACAACAACCTGCGTGTTGCACAAAACGGCCTTTTGGCAACAAACGGCAAGGACAAGGCTGTTACATGGATGAACTCAACAGTTAATGGTCGTCCTGTTGTTCCCCGCACAGGTTATGTGGTAGAGATAAATGCTTTGTGGTACAATGCTCTTGTCTTTGTACAGCAGATGGCAGAGTTGATGCACAACCAACAGGTTATCGACTCGTTGGCTCGTCTTATACCTCTTGCCGGTAAAGCGTTTACCGAGGTATTCTTGAACGAGCATGGTTATCTTTACGACTATGTAGATGGTGATTATGTCGATTGGAGCGTACGCCCCAACATGATATTTGCCGTGGCACTCGACAACTCTCCTCTCGATTCTAAACAGAAGAAAAAAGTTCTCGACATCGTTACACGCGAGTTGCTCACACCGCGCGGTTTGCGTTCGCTTTCACCAAAGAGCGTTGGTTACAACCCCAACTATGTTGGTCCGCAAATTCAGCGTGACTATGCTTACCATCAGGGTACAGCATGGCCTTGGCTCGGCGGTTTCTACTACGAGGCTTACTTGAAGATATACAAACTGAGCGGTGTTTCGTTCGTTCAACGCCAGATGATTGGTTTTGAGGACGAGATTGTACAGCATTGTGTGGGCTCTATACCCGAGGTATTTGACGGTAACCCGCCGTTCAAAGGACGTGGTGCAGTGGCTTTTGCCATGAACGTGGCACAAATACTGAGAACAAGCCAGTTGCTAAAAGAGTATGAATCTAAATTGGAGGGATAAACGATATGAAAGTATTAATGTTCGGTTGGGAGTTTCCCCCTCACATCTCGGGAGGACTCGGTACTGCAAGTTACGGACTTACCAAGGGTTTTGTTCAGCAAGGTGATGTTGAAATTAAATTCTGCATTCCCAAACCCTATGGTGACGAGGATAACAGCTTTTTAAGAATCGTAGGTATGAACTCCGTACCCATTGTATGGAAAAATGTTGAACACGATTATGTAAATTCCCGCATAGGTGCTGTGATGACACCCGATGAGTATTATCGTTATCGCGAGCATATATATGGCGATTTCAGCTATATGCACACCAACGACCTCGGTTGCATGGAGTTTGCAGGCGGTTATCCCGAAAACCTACACGAAGAGATTAACAACTACTCAATTATCGCGGGTGTTGTTGCCCGCACCGAGGAGTTCGATATTATTCACTCGCACGACTGGCTCACATATCCTGCCGGAATTCATGCAAAGCAGGTGTCGGGTAAGAAATTGGTTATTCACGTGCATGCAACCGACTTCGACCGCAGCCGTGGTAATGTGAATCCCACAGTGTACGCTATTGAGAAGAATGGTATGGATAATGCCGACCACATTCTTTGCGTGAGTGAGCTTACTCGCCAGACTGTTATTACAAAGTATCACCAGCACCCCGACAAGGTTTCTACATTGCACAACGCGGTGACACCCCTGTCGCAGGACATTTTGGACATTGTCCCCAACAAGATACCCGGTGAGAAAGTGGTGACTTTCCTTGGTCGTATAACAATGCAGAAAGGTCCCGAGTATTTCGTTGAGGCCGCAGCTATGGTTTTGAAACGTACAAAGAATATTCGTTTCTGTATGGCCGGTAGCGGTGACATGATGAACGATATGATTCGCTTGGCGGCGGCTCGCGGTATATCCGACAGGTTCCACTTCCCCGGTTTCATGCGCGGACGTCAGGTTTACGAGTGCTTGAAAGCGAGTGATGTGTATATAATGCCTTCGGTGAGTGAGCCTTTCGGTATCTCTCCGTTGGAGGCTATGCAGTGCGATGTGCCCACCATTATCTCAAAACAGTCGGGTTGTGCCGAAATTCTCGACAAGTGTATTAAGACCGACTATTGGGATATTCATGCTATGGCCGACGCTATCTACTCTATATGTAACAACGAGTCGTTGTACGAGTATTTGAAGGTAGAAGGTCGTAATGAGGTGAACCAGATCACTTGGGAGAACGTAGCTCTTAAACTGCGTAAGGTATATGAAAAAGTAATGGGTTGGTAAAATTTAAAAAAGACGAATAATATGAAAACAATTTGTTTCTATTTCGAGATTCATCAGATTAGACAGTTGAAACGCTACCGTTTCTTCGACATAGGCAGTGACCACTACTACTATGACGATTATGCAAACGAGAGCGCAATTACCGAAATTGCCGAGAAATCATATATTCCTGCATTGACAACAATGTTGGAGATGATTAAGGAGAATAACGGTGCATTCAAAGTTGCATTCTCGGTTTCGGGTGTGGGCTTGGAGATGTTGGAGTTGTATGCTCCCCAAGTTATCGAGTTGTTGCACGAGATTAACAAAACCGGTTGTTGCGAGTTCTTGTGTGAGCCCTATTCACACGGCTTGTCTTCTTTGGCATCGCGTGAGGTGTTTATGGAAGAGGTTCAGCGTCAGAACCGCAAAATCAAGGAGTTGTTTGGCCAGAAACCCAAAGTGTTGCGTAACTCAGGTCTTATCTACTCTGATGAGATTGGTGAGATGGCTGCTTCTATGGGCTTCAAAGGTATGCTCTCTGAGGGTGCAAAGCACATTCTCGCATGGAGAAGTCCCCACTTTGTTTATAACTGCGCCACAGCTCCCAATTTGAAGCTTTTGTTACGCGACTATAAACTTTCTGACGATATATCTTTGCGCTTCTCTAACCCCAAATGGAGCGAGTATCCCTTGTTTGCAGAGACTTATGTTGATTGGATTGCACAGTTGCCCGAGGAGGACGAGGTTATCAACATCTTTATGAACCTCCATGCTTTTGGTGTGTCACAGCCTCTCTCTTCACATATTCTCGACTTCTTTAAGGCTATCCCCGCATGTGCAAAAGAGCGTGGTATCTCGTTCTCAACACCTTCGGAGATTATCGACAAGCACAAGTCTGTTGCTCCTCTCGAGGTTTCTTATCCTCTCTCTTGGATGGACGAGGAGCGTGATGCAAGTTCTTGGTTGGGTAACAGCTTGCAACGCGAGGCTTTCGACAAGTTGTATAGCTTGGCTGAGCGCATCGCTTTGTCAGATGACAAGAAGTTGAAGCAGGACTTCGATTACTTGCAGGCAGCAGAGAACTTGCGTTTCATGACTACAAAGCAGAATGGTATCATCACAGAGCGTTGCATCTATGAATCGCCTTATGATGCATTCACCAACTACATGAATATCCTTGGTGACTTCTTAGCTCGCGTGCGTGCTCAGTACCCCGAGGAGATAGATAACGAGGAGTTGGGTGCTTTGCAGCAGATGATAGAGAATCAGGAGGTTGAGATCGTTCAGCTCGAAGCTGAGATTGAGAACCTCAAAGCTAAGCTTGCTACTAAGGCAAAGAAGGCTGCTAAGGCCGAGGGTGCCGAGAAACCTGCAAAGGCTAAAAAGACAAAGGAATAATACCTGATTCTGTATAGATTGAGAGGAACGGCTTTGCCGTTCCTCTTTTTTATGCTACGAGGGGGAGAATCATCGGTTCACCTGCAAAGGTTGTGAGAAATATTGAAGGGCTGCCCGAGGGGGTGAGGTGATAAATTTATCTCTTAAATTCTTGGTGTTGCTCTTCGGATGTTCTCTCTGTTTTTATATCTTCTTTGCAGGCATGTATAAAAAACAAAAAAGTCATCGAGCCCCGATGACTTTTTTGTTTTGTCTGTTTGATGTGTTATTTGAACTTGCTCGATACAACCTCCACCGGTATTTGGTAATTGTCGCCACCGCGCAACTTCACGGTGCTCATGTCGGTGTAGTGGCTCACCTTTATTATGTTTCCGTAGCTGTCGGTAGTGGTGTTTACGGGGATTAATAGTACCTTGTTCCAGTCGGCATCGGTTGTGCCGTTCTCATGTTCTTTGCGACACTCTTTCACAAGTTTCGATATGTTGCTGAATGTGTATCGCTTGCTTGTACTGTTTATGCTTGTGCAATAAGATGTTTTGTTGTCGCTCACTTTGTTGTTTTTAAAGAACTCGTCGGCTTCCTTTTTGCGCACCATGAGAAGGGTGGTGGGGAACTCGTAGTCGGTGTCGTTGCTTGCACGGTAGGCCGCAAACTCTATCTTTACGGAGTTTATGGTGTCGGTACCGCACTTGTCGGCTATCTCTTCTATGGGGAGGGTTACCTCGGTAAATATTCCGGCAGGGGTTTTTATGTATGTGTCTGCCGTGTTATTTAGTAGGTTGCTTATGTCGCCGTTGTCGAATTTGTTGAGCTTAAGCACCTCTTTGCTTGAATAGAAGGGGGTTACAAGACGCTCGACAGAGTCTACCAGGCCTGTACTGCTTTTTATGTAGTGGTCGAATGCAACTTCGAAGCGCAGACGGTATATTTTGAGCAGTGTGCCGTCGCCTTGTGTGCATTTTACATGTATTCCTTTGAATACGTTGTTTATGAATATCTCGGAGTTTTTGAAGTCGCTTGGTGTGGCGTAGTAGTGCTGTACGATGCGTGTTCCTATCTCCTCGGGTAGCTCTATCTCGATGTTGCTGTCATATTCATCGGTGCTTAATGTGTCGGGCAGTGTGTAGTCTTTTGCCGAGTAGGTTTTGCCGGCGATGGGTGCTTTGGTTTGGTCGTAAAATTCGGCGGCATCTATGTCGGTGTAGTAATGGGTGTTCTCGGCTATTACTTTGTCGAGTTCGTATACTTCGCACTTCATGGGGTTGTTCTCGTCGCCTATGAGCTCGTCAAAGTATATGCGCAACCTTGTGTTCTGCGCCTTGTTGTCTATTACACCGCTTTCGGGGAAGGCCTCGCTGTTACCGCTTGCAAATTGTGCAAGGAAACTTGCCTCCAAAGTGTTGCCACTCTCTTCCTCGGTGTATTTTCCCAAGTAGAGGTTCTCGGCTTTGTTGAGTATGGAGTTGTTTAAGTTTACCGACTTGCTTGTGGCATAGAAGGTTCTTGTGTCGGTTGTGACAATGTCCTGCTCGGGTACAATGCTACTTCCGATTGTTGCTGTGTCGTCGTCACATGCTGTGAACCCCAATATGGCGATGGTGGCAAATATAAAAAGCGATATGTACTTTTTCATACGGTTGTTTGTCCGGTGTAGTAATACTCTGTTCGGCGTTGTTGGTTAGAATAGTGTCTCGTAGAAGTTGCGACATGCTTCGGTGTACTCCTCTCTTGAACATTTGGGGAGTATGGGTTTGCCTAATGATTTTGCATATTCTATGAGGGCGGGTGACACGTTGTCGCCGTCTATGATAATGCCGTCGCAGTGCTTTATTGCAATTTTTGCTAGCTCTTCGTAGGGGGTAGGAGATGAGATGCCTTCAAAAAGGTCGATGGTCATGTCCTTGTGACGTGCTTTTTGCAAAAAGCCTTCGGGGAGGGGGGTGTTGTAATTATCGTCGTAGAGCGATACTACTATCTTTGAGTCGCGGAACGAGGGCTCGTCCTTGTATGTGTTCTTTACATACAGGGGTATGAGAGATGACATCCAGCCGTGGCAGTGTATTATGTCGGGGTGCCAGTTTGATTTTTTTACTGTTTCCAGCACTCCGCGGTTGAAGAATATTGTGCGCTCGTCGTTGTCGCTATATTCGTTGCCTTGCTCGTCTACTAATAGAAGACGGTTCTGGAAATAGTCGTCGTTTTCGATGAAATAGACCTGTATGCGTGCTCCTTGCAACGATGCCACTCTTATTATGAGGGGGTGGTCGGTGTCGTCTATTATCAGGTTCATACCCGAGAGACGCTGAACCTCATGCAGTTGGTAGCGTCTTATGTTTATGGTGCCCCATTTGGGAGTAAAGATTCTTATCTCTTTACCGTTTTCCTGTGAACTGCCTTTCCAAGAGTCGAAAAGCCCGTGGGGCAGGTTACGGCTGTTGTTGGCAATTATAGATTCGGGTACGAAGGGTGTAATTTCTTGTGTAATAAATAGTACTTTGTTAGCTTTCATCTTCTATAATCCACTGTATGTTTGCGATTTGCAAAGGTACTAAAAAAACGGCACTGTCGCAAGCATGTATGGCTTTTTAAACCTTTTTTATTGCTAAAAAGTATGTTGATTTACAATTATTAACGATTGAAGGGTGGGCACATGCTCCCTGTTTGGTAGGGGGTTGTTGTATTGTTCTCGCGTTTGTTTCTCTGTTTGCTATGTGTATTTTTTTTGTTAATTATTTCGTTATGTGGTTATTTGTTTGTTACTTTGCACCCCGAAAAGGGGAGAGGTTCCCTTTCTTTTTGTTAAATCATTGGGAAGATGAGAGTTATAAACACTATAAAAGAGCTTCGTGCCGAACTTGATGCTTGCCGTAAAGATGGCAAGAGTATAGGCTTTGTTCCCACGATGGGTGCTTTGCACGAAGGACATGTTTCGTTGGTGAAACGTGCGGTAGCCGAGAATGATGTGGTGGTGGTGAGTATATTTGTGAACCCTACACAATTTAACGACAAAAACGACCTGAAAAATTATCCTCGTACTTTGGAGGCCGATTGTGCTTTGTTGCAGGTGGCCGGTGCTGCTTTTGCCTTTGCTCCCTCGGTTGAGGAGATGTATCCCGAGCCCGATACTCGTGAGTTCTCTTTTGCACCGCTTGATACTGTGATGGAGGGTGCTTGTCGCCCCGGGCATTTTAATGGTGTTGCACAGATAGTGAGCAAGCTTTTCTATGCGGTGGAGCCCGACAGGGCCTATTTTGGCGAGAAGGATTTTCAGCAGTTGGCAATTATCCGCGAGATGGTGCGTCGTCTTGGCATGCAGTTGCAAATTGTTGGTTGCCCCATCGTGCGTGAGGCTGACGGGCTTGCCATGAGTAGCCGTAACACCCTGTTGTCGGCTGAGGAGCGTGAGCGTGCACTTACAATCTCTCGCACTCTGTTTGCAAGCCTCGATGTTGCTAAAAACAGCACTCTTGCCGAAACAAAAGCTTTTGTGGAGAAGGCCATAAACGATACTCCCGGTTTGGAGCTTGAGTATTACAAGATTGTTGATGGTAACACCTTGCAGGAGATTGCCGAGTGGAGCGACAGCGATTATGCTGTGGGCTGTATAGCTCTTTTCTGTGGAAAAATTCGTTTGATTGACAATATAAAATATTAAGGGGCTTATGTTGTTGCAAATGTTAAAATCGAAGATACATTGTGCCACCGTTACCGAGGCTAATCTAAATTATATGGGCAGTATAACCATCGACGAGGCGTTGATGGAGGCTGTCGGTATGTTGGAGGGTGAGCTTGTTCATGTTGTAAACAATAATAATGGTGAGCGCATAGAGACCTATATAATAAAAGGTGAGCGTGGCTCGGGTGTTATTTGTCTGAACGGTGCCGCGGCGCGTAAGTTCCAGCCGGGCGATGTGGTTATTATTATGGCCTATGCCATGATGTCTTTCGAGGAGGCGGCAACCAATAAACCCAAGGTGGTTATCCCTAGCAGGGGTACAAACCTTTTGCCTTGATTCGGGTTGTTTACATATATAAAAAAAGCATCGGAAAAAAAATCCGATGCTTTTTTTATTTGTCGAGCCTCTGTTATTTGCAGAAGTTCTGAACTTTGAGGTTTGTGATTTTACTGTTGAAGTTGCCTGCTCTCTTCAAGGGGAAGGTGAGTGTGCGTACATAGTACATTTTGTCTTTGCCCTCGTTGTGGAAGATTGTCTGCTTGTTGAGGGTTTCAACCAACTTACCATTGATGTAGAGCTTTGTCTCCTGCTCGTTACCGCTGATGGTTACGGTTGCTTTCTCGCCGGGGAAGAATTTGTGGCTGAATGTGTTCAGGTAGCCGTCGCGTGAGAAGCCAAGCATGCCCGAAACGGGGTCGCTGAGGTAGAACACAGCATCGCGTGAGCTGAACAGGGCTGTTCCGGGGTGTTCTTTCTGTGCGTCGATGTCGAATGTAACCGAGTATGCGAAGCCTATCTCTTCGATGTCGTTCTCGCTACCGGGTGCTACATTTGCAACTTCGAGTATGGTTCTCTTGTCGCCGCTGAAACGTCCTGCGATGTTTACACCGGGTGCGTCGCTGAATATTGTGCGTGCTTTGTTGAACTCGTCGAAGGCGATTTGGGGCTGTGCTCCTGTCCACATTTTAACAGCGAGTGTCTGCATGGCGGGGTATACGCGGTAGTGAATATCTTTTGTGCTGATACCGTTGCCGGGGTGGTCGTTCCACACTGCAAACATACCTCCTTTGATTTTGGGGTGTCTCTCGTCGAATTTCTTGTCACCAATCTGTGCGGGTGTCCAGCTCTCGTAGAGGTACTTGCTGTTGAGGTAGTCGTAGTAGTAACCTGCGGCGGGTACAATGTATACAAGGCCGTCGGGTATGCTGATGAGCTCGTAGCCTTGTTTAATCATCTCGTCGGGCTGAGCATAGGGGTTGTGCCATGCTGTCAAAATTACATTCTCCGATTTTACGGGTGTGTCGCCGTTTGCGTGTGTGAGGGCTCCCCATGCTACTGCCTGCTTGCCATATTTCTCGACAAGGCGAATGCAGTGGTCGGTGAAGTAACGGAATTTCTCTACAACGGCTTTGTCGCGGTTCGAGTACTCGTCGGTACCTACGTTTACACGTTTGCCACGGAACACGGGGTTGTCGCCTTTGAGGTACTCGTCGAAGAGTGAGTCTACAAATTGGTATGTCTCCTCTTTGAAGAGGTCGAGGTGGTCCATGCCATAGTCTTTACTTGCTATCTCGGGACGGAATTTTGAGAAGGCAAGCGAGTGGGCGGGAACGTCTATCTCGGGGATAATTTCCACGAACAAATCCTCGGCCAGCATTTGAAGGTCGATGAACTCTTGTTTTGTGTAGTGACCATCGCGTGCGGTGAGGTTGGGGAAGTATTCGCTCTCCAGACGGAATGCGGCGGGTGTTTTGTTCCAGTCGTGCTCAAAGTATTGTTTAAAGGCGTTGTCGTTCAAGTGAATCTGGAAGAGGTTCATCTTGTAGTATGACATGAATTGTACATACTCGCGCAAAAAGTCGATGGGTATGTATTTGCGACCACAGTCGAGCATGAAGCCACGCATGGCATAGTCGGGCCAGTCTTTTATTGTTCCTTTGGGGAGGTTGCTGCCTCCGTTCTGCTCCAATATCTGCAAAATGGTGCGTGTGCTCCAGAATGCGCCTTGTGCTGTTGTTGCAGATACTGTTACTTTGTCGCCGATGGTTATTTGGTAACCCTCGTCGCCGAGCTTTTTGTTGGCTTTGATGGTGAGCTCTATATCGCCTTTCTTTGCTTTGCCGGCTACTACTTCAAGCTCTTTGCCGAACATGGTTTTTATGTCGGCAGCAAATTGCTTGGCTACTTTCTCGAGCTTGGCATCGCCCTTCTTGTATGCAATTCTTGTTGCATCGGTAATAGTGAACTTTCCTTTGGCTCCCTGCCACTCGCGCAACTCGGGTATTACAAAGGGCTTTTCGTTCTTTGTGTTGTTGTCAGCTGCGTGTATTGCCGATGTGAAGAGGATACTTACTGCTGTAAGTAGAAAGATGATGTGTTTCTTCATAATTATTATTTTTTGTTGGTTTATTCGAGTATTACGAGTGCTGCGCCGTCGGCTACGGTGTCGCCTTTTTTCACTGCTATTGATACTACTTTGCCATCGCGGTCGGCGTTAATGTTGTTCTCCATCTTCATAGCCTCCAAAACCACTACGGTGTCACCCTTCTTCACTGTGTCGCCAACGCTTACCTTTACGTCGAGAATTACACCGGGTAGGGGTGTTTTTATGGCGTTACCGCTCACGGGTGCCTGTGTGGGTGTGGCGGTGGGTGCTTGTGCCGGAGCGGGCTTTGTTGTGGCGGGTTTAACCTTTACAACGGGTTTTTCTTCTTTTGGTTTTTCCCACTCTACTGTGTATTCTGTGCCGTTTACAACTACTTTGGCTGTTGTTTCGCTTGCCTCTTCTATGGCTACGTTGTATTGTGTGCCATCGATGGTATATTTGTATTCTTTCATATTAAATTATTGTTTGATATTTGTAATGACAAAATTTATCACTGTTCCTGTTTTATCGGTTCAGGTTGTTCCAATTTTTGTTTACATATGTTATTGTGAGTACACCGCTCTCCTCGTCGTGTATGTTGTTGCCGAGGTAATTGTTTAGTGCCATGGATATTGCGGCAACTATGGCGCCATCTATCTTCTGCTCTTTCATATTTTATATTTTTAAAGAGGTATGTTACCATGTTTCTTTTTAGGCAGGTCTTGACGTTTGCCTTGTAACTGTGCAAGAGCGCGTATAACACGGAAACGTGTGTTGCGTGGCTCTATAACATCGTCGATGTAACCATATTTTGCCGCTTGGTAGGGGTTGGCAAAAAGACGGTTGTATTCGGCCTCTTTTTCGGCGATGAAGGCTTTGGGGTCTTCGGCCTCTTTTGCCTCTTTGGCATATAGTACCTCGGCGGCTCCGGCTGCGCCCATAACTGCAATTTCGGCGCTGGGCCATGCGTAGTTGAGGTCGGCACGCAACTGTTTACATGCCATGACTATGTGTGAACCGCCGTAGGACTTGCGCAGTGTCACGGTTACCTTGGGCACGGTGGCCTCGCCGTATGCGTAGAGTAGTTTGGCTCCGTGCAGAATGACGGCGTTGTACTCTTGTGCTGTGCCGGGGAGGAAACCGGGGACATCGACAAGTGTCACGATGGGTATGTTGAATGCGTCGCAGAAGCGCACGAAGCGTGCTCCTTTGCGCGATGAGTTACAGTCGAGAACGCCTGCATAGCGACAGGGTTGGTTGGCTACTATGCCTACCGATTTTCCGTTCATGCGGGCGAAGCCTACTATTATGTTTTGTGCATAGTCGCGGTGTATCTCCAAGAACTCTCCGTTATCGACAATCTCTCCTATAACTTCGTACATGTCGTATGCTTGGTTGGGGTTGTCGGGGATTATTTCGTTTAGCTTGTCGCTCTTGCGGTCTATGGGGTCGGTGCAGGGTATGTCGGGCACGCTCTCCATGTTGTTCTGGGGTATGTAGCTCAACAGCTTGCGTATGAGTGCAAGGCCCTCCTCTTCGGTTTGTGCGGTAAAGTGGGTTACACCCGATTTGCTTGCATGCACGCTGGCTCCTCCAAGTTCTTCTTGTGTGACAACCTCGCCGAGCACGGTTTTTACCACCTTGGGACCGGTGAGGAACATGTACGATGTGCCTTCGGTCATTATGGTAAAGTCGGTAAGGGCGGGTGAGTATACGGCACCGCCTGCGCAGGGACCGAATATTCCCGAAATTTGGGGAATTACTCCCGATGCCATGATGTTGCGCTGGAATATTTCGGCGTAACCGGCAAGGGCGTTGATACCCTCTTGTATGCGTGCGCCTCCGCTGTCGTTTATGCCTATCACGGGTGCGCCCATCTTCATGGCCATGTCCATCACTTTACATATCTTTTGCGCCATGGTCTCCGACAACGAGCCTCCTGTTACGGTGAAGTCTTGTGCAAAAACGTATACCAGACGGCCTTCGATGGTTCCGCTGCCTACAACAACTCCATCGCCGAGGTATTGTTTTTTCTCTTGGCCGAAGTTGGTGCATCGGTGTGTGACAAACATGTCCATCTCCTCGAAACTTCCTTTGTCGAGTAACATGTTTATACGCTCACGGGCTGTGTATTTGCCTCTTTCGTGCTGTTTTTCGATGGCTTTCTCGCCACCGCCTAAACGCGCTTTCTCGCGCATTGCTACCAGCTCTTTGATTTTTTCAAATTGCTTGCTCATATTATTAGGTTTTTGTATTTACTTATTGGGGTTTTCGCATAATTCGGTGAGTACGCCTTTTGTGGCTTTGGGGTGGAGGAAGGCGATGTTCAGCCCTTCGGCTCCGGCGCGGGGTGCTTTGTCTATGGTGCGTATCTCTTTTGCTTCGCACTCGGCAAGGGCGTTGGCAACTCCGTCTTCTACGGCATATGCTATGTGGTGTATGCCTTCGCCACGGTTCTCTATAAATTTTGCGATTGTGCTTTCGGGCGAGGTGGCTTCGAGAAGCTCTATTTTAGTTTCGCCAACTTTTAAAAATGCTGTACGCACTTTCTGGTCCTCAACGGTCTCTATGTTGTAACATTCAAAGCCGAGTACTTGCTCGTAGTAGGGCAGTGCCTCTTCGATGCTTTTTACTGCAATGCCCAGATGCTCTATTTTTGAAATTTTCATGTTTTTATGGTTTAAGTGTTTTACACCTGTTTAATATTGCGAAGATAAACAATAAAAAGTATTTTTTCTACTTTTTGTCTTTTTAATTAATATTATTTTAGGTGTTGGGTGTTTGCTGTTTTTCTTGTTGTTGTTTTGTTTTTTTGTTCGTAATAGTCTTTTTCTTGTTCTTTATTTACACAAAACGGGGTAAGAAGTGAAAAATATGTGTTGTTATAGGGCTTGTTATTATGAAATTTTGTATATTCGCAAAATAGTAGAAATTTTGGTAAAAATCGGAATTATTCCTTTTGTGGGGGTTCCTAAAAATATATAATTATGAAAAAAACATTAGTAGATCTTTTTGAGGAATCGGTTCGTTTGTATCCTGACAACACTTTCCTTTTGGAGAAAACAAGCAAAGAGGGGTTTAAACCTACAACTTACGCACAGGTTAAAGAGCAGGTGTACCGTTTGGGTGCAGGCTATCAAGCACTTGGAGTTAAGAAGGGTAACAACATGGCTCTTTTGAGCGAGGGTTGCAATATGTGGGTTATAGGTGAGCTTGCAATGTTCTATGCCGGTGCGGTGAATGTGCCTCTGTCAATTAAGCTCGAGGAGAGCAACGACCTTCTTTTCCGTTTGGTTCATGGTGATGTTAAGTTTATTCTGGTATCTAACCATCAGCTGAAAAAGGTTCGCGCCATTAAGGAGCAACTTAAAGATGTGCAGAAGGTTATTGTTTTCGGCGAGGTTAAAGGTGGTTTGCAGGAGGGTGAGATTGCTCTCGATGAGGTTCTTAGAATGGGTGACGAGTTTTTGGCCTCGCACTCTTTGGAGGAGTTCCTCTCTGTTGCAAATTCTATACAGAACGACGATTATGCAACTATTACATATACAAGCGGTACAACTGCCGACCCCAAGGGTGTTGTGCTCACTCACCGCAACTACACGGCGAATGTTGAGCAGGCTCTTACGCTTGTTCACATCAACCAAAATTGGCGCACGCTGATTATTTTGCCTCTCGACCACTGCTTTGCGCATGTTGTGGGCTTCTATATAATGATGTCGAGAGGTGCCACGGCTGCTACCGTTCAGGTGGGCCGTACACCGTTGGAGACGTTGAAAAATATTCCTTCAAATATTAAGGAGGTGCGTCCGCACTTTATTTTGTCGGTGCCTGCGCTTGCAAAAACATTTAAAAAGAATATCGAGAGTGCTATTCGTGCCAAGGGTGAAACAACCGTTAAACTCTTTAACTTTGGTATGAAGGTTCGTCAGGTCTATTTTGGCGACAGCAACAAAGATTTCAAGGGTTGGAGATATTTGCTCAAGCCCGTGGTCTGGTTCTTCGATAAGCTCATCTTCTCTAAGGTGCGCGAGAACTTTGGTGGTGAGCTCCGCTTCTTTGTGGGTGGTGGTGCTTTGCTCGACAAGGAGTTGCAGAAATTTTATGTGGGTGTAGGTATGCCCATGTATCAGGGTTATGGCTTGTCCGAGGCTACACCTGTAATTTCGTCGAACGGCCCCGACCTTTATCGTTTTGGTTCAAGTGGTAAATTGGTCGATCCGATTGAGCTTAAAATATGTGATAGCGATGGTAAGGAGCTACCTGTTGGCGAGATGGGTGAGATTGTTGTTAAGGGCGAGAATGTGATGGCCGGTTATTGGAAAAACCCCGAATCGAGTGCCGAGACTGTGCGCGATGGTTATCTCTACACCGGCGACCTTGGTTACATGTCGCCCGAAGGCTTGCTCTATGTGAAGGGCCGTTTCAAGAGTCTTCTTATCTCTAACGATGGAGAGAAATATAGCCCCGAGGGTATTGAGGAGGCTTTTGTGAGCAAGTGCACAAGCATCGACCAGGTGATGCTCTATAACAACCAGTCTCCCTGTACATCGGCTCTCGTTGTGCCCAACAAGGATAATATCAAACGTGCTTTGGCTGCGAAGAGCCTCGACCTTTCAACAGAGGAGGGTCGCAAGGCTGCCTTGGATATTATAAAGGCCGATATCGATATGTTTAAGAAGGGTGGTGAGTTTGATGGTATGTTCCCCGGTCAGTGGTTGCCCAGCTGTTTTGCTGTGCTTGCAGAGCCTTTCAGTGAGCAGAATCAGATGATTAACAGTACTATGAAGATGGTTCGTCCTAAGATTGAGAAGGCTTATAAAGAGCGTATAGATTATATGTATACTGCCGAGGGTAAACAGTTATACAACGAGCAGAACCTCGATGCTTTGAAATAATTTTAAGGTGTTAATATTAAAAGCAGGCAACCATGGTTGCCTTCTTTTTTTCTTTATATAATAAGAGGTGTGCCGGGGCGTGCGTCTGTATCCTCTCTTTTGTTATCAGTTGTAATAAACAACAAGAGGACATGCTTTTGCATGTCCTCTTTATTCTTTTACCTTGCGGTTTAAATTACTTTTTCAAAGCTATTTCTGCTGCTGACTCGAGCATGATTTCCTCAGCAAACATGTAAGCACCGGTCTTGGGTGATTTCACCATCTTTACAACCTTTACATACTTCTCCTTGTTACCGGTCTGGAGGGTTGCAACTGCTTTCTTTGCCATCTTTTAATTACTTTATTTCTTTGTGAATTGTTACCTTCTTCAAATAGGGGTTGTATTTTTTCAACTCCAAACGCTCTGTTGTATTCTTACGATTCTTCGTTGTAATATAACGAGACATACCGGGAACACCACTTGTTTTCTGCTCTGTGCATTCAAGAATTACCTGAACGCGGTTTCCTTTAACCTTCTTAGCCATACTTCTTTTCCTCCTTTAATTAATCGAGTACTTTAATTTCCTCCCAAGCAACGTGGCCTTTCTTAACAGCATCTTTGAGAGCTGCATCGAGACCAAGTCGATTGATAGTTTTCAACCCCGCTGCACTCACGCGCAACTGAATCCAACAGTCTTCTTCTACATAGAAGAACTTCTTTGTAAACAAGTTCACATTGAAAAGACGCTTTGTTCTTCTCTTAGAGTGTGATACATTGTTACCCACCATAGCTTTTTTACCGGTGATTTGACAAATTTTAGACATCGCTATATATTTTTTTGTTTATTCTTTTGATACTTACTCAAAACAGAGTGCAAAGATATAGAATTTTAGATAATCATGCAAACAAATAATCAATTATTTTAGTTGCTCTTTGATTTTCTAACAAAAAGATGCAGTTTTCTTTGGTTAATTGTTGGTTTAGGCCTCTCTTTTTCTGCTACTATTTGGCTATTGCCTCTTTTAATGTGGCGAGGGCTTTATTTACCGTTGCTTTTATGTTTTCTTCTCTGTTGTTGCACCCTGTCTGCAATAACAGGGTTGTGATTTTATTGTGTACGGCCACAGCTATCCACACTGTGCCGACCGGTTTTTGTGCAGTGCCTCCTCCCGGCCCTGCAATGCCCGATGTGGCGATGGCGCAGTCGGTTCCCATGACTCTTTGAACGCCGGCGACCATCTCTCTGACGGTCTCTTCGCTCACTGCTCCGTGGTTTTCGAGCGTGCTCTCTTTTACCCCGAGTACGTTGGCTTTAACCTTGTTGCAGTAGGCTACGACAGAGCCTGTGAACACTGCCGAGCAACCTGCTATGCTTGTTATGGTGCTTGCTATGGTGCCTCCTGTGCAACTTTCGGCTGTCGATAGGGTGTAGCCGTGTGTGAGTAGTTGTGTAACTATCTCGTAGGCTGTTGTTTTTTCGTTACTCATTATATAATATTATAATATGGTACGCGAAAAGGCCGGTGCGTCCATGGGGCAAAAATCTTTGTCTATGAATTTATGGTAGCCCACAATTCCTATCATGGCGGCGTTGTCGGTGGTGAAGCCGAACTTGGGTATGAAAATCTCCCAACCATATCGTTTTGCGTATGCTTTGTAGGCTTCGCGCAGTGCGGTGTTGGCCGAAACTCCTCCCGACAGGGCTATTCGCTTTATACCAAGTGCCTTTGATGCTTTGTATAGCTTGTCCATGAGAATCTCCACCACGGTGGCCTCGAACGATGCGGCAAGGTCTTCTTTGTGGTTCTCTATGTAGTTTTCCTCTTCGGTTACCAGCTTACGCAGGGTGTAGAGGAACGATGTTTTCAGCCCGCTGAAGCTGTAATCGTACCCTGCAATATGGGGCTTGCTGAATTGGTAGGCTTTGGGGTTGCCGTTGCGTGCAAGTTTGTCGATTATGGGGCCTCCGGGGTATCCCAAGCCCATGACTTTGGCGCATTTATCCATGGCTTCGCCTGCTGCATCGTCGATGGTTTGTCCTATAATCTCCATCTCTTTGTAGCTGTTTACCTTTACTATCTGCGAGTTTCCACCGCTTACCATGAGGCAGAGGAAGGGGTACTCGGGTGCTTTGTGCTCTGCGCCGTCTTCTTTTATGAAGTGTGCCATTATGTGGCCTTGCAGGTGGTTTACCTCTATCATGGGTATGCCGAGCGAGGCGGCAAGCCCTTTGGCAAACGACACGCCTACCAAGAGCGAGCCCATGAGGCCGGGGCCACGTGTGAAGGCTATTGCGCTGAGTTGTTCTTTTGTTACACCTGCTCTTTTAAGGGCTGCGTCTACAACGGGTACGATATTCTGTTCGTGTGCACGCGATGCGAGCTCGGGGACAACGCCTCCGTATTGTTCGTGTACGGCTTGGCTTGCTGTCACGTTGGAGAGCACGGTGTCGCCACGCATCACTGCGGCCGATGTGTCGTCGCACGACGACTCTATTGCTAATATGTATATATTTTCCATCTTTTTATTGTTTCTGCGCTTTTTGCTGAAATTTGGTAGTTGCTTAAATTTCTGAAAAAATAATTTCTTATAGAAGCCTGCTATGTGACCTATAAAAACTTGGTATATGATTCTACACAACTTCTTATGCGCGAAGATACAATTTTATTTTCTTTTTTCTTCAATTTGGAGCATCTAATATTTGTTGCTCGCGCTCGGTGTGAGGCTCCGTGGCGGGCTTTTTAATATTTTTTTTGCCTTGTTGTATACGTTTGTGCAAAAAATCTCGTTTAAATAAAGATAAAGAGGGTAAAAAAAATGGAAATTAATATAAGGAGAGTTGTTTTTTTGTTGTTCGCTTTCTTTGTGGTGTTGGCGGCCACGGCACAGAGGGTTACTTTTAAAGGGCGTGTGACCAACGAGAAGGGTGTCCCGGTGGAGGTTGCGAGTGTGGCGGTTGTGGGCACGGCTACGGGTACGCTTACCGACCTAAATGGTAATTATTCTCTCACATGCGACAGCCGTGATACGCTCACCGTGGCTTTCTCCATGGTGGGGCATCAGACTCGCAAGCGCATGTTCAACAACCCCAAGGATACTGTTGTGCTCAATGTAGTGTTGCCTACTATGGATTTTTCGCTCGAGGGGGTTGAAATTACAAATGTGGAGAAACAGATGGGTACTACGCAACAGATAACGGTGCCCGACCAGGTGCGTCTGCAAGTGAGTGCGAGCGGTAATGCGATAGAGGATTTGATATCTACTCAGGCGGGTGTGAGCTCGCACAACGAGCTTTCGTCGCAGTATAATGTGCGTGGCGGTAACTTTGACGAGAATAGTGTTTATGTTAATGGGGTGGAGGTGTATCGCCCCCTGCTCATTCGTGCCGGGCAACAGGAGGGCCTTAGCTTCTTGAACCCCGACATGGTTGAAACTATCTCTTTCTCTTCGGGAGGCTTTGAGGCGAAGTATGGCGACAAGATGTCGTCGGTGCTCGACATAACATACCGCAAGCCTCGCAAGTTTGAGAGTGTGGTTTCGGCGAGCCTTTTGGGTGCAAGCCTCTATGTGGGCATGGGAAACAAAAGGTATAGTTTTTCTAACTCCGTGCGTTACAAGAGTAATAAATATCTGCTGGGTACGCTTGAAACAAAGGGTGAGTATGAGCCGGAATTTGTGGATTATCAGACGTTTTTCGACCTGCGCATGAACGATAAGTGGAGCCTTAGCTTCATAGGTAACGTGTCGCGCAACGAGTATAAATTCACTCCAAGCGACCGTAATACCTCTTTCGGAACCATGGAGAATGTAAAGGAGTTTAAGGTTTACTTTGGTGGTTGGGAGAGCGACCTCTTTACCACTATGTTCGGTTCGGCGGCGTTGAGCTATATACCCAACGAGTATAATCAGGTTATTTTGCAAGCGTCGGCTTTTAAAACAAACGAGGAGGAGACTTTTGATATTAACAGCGAATATTGGCTCAACGATATAAACACGAGCGAAAACCTTGGCGTGGGGCGTTACATGGAACATGGACGCAACTATTTGGAGGCCGACGTGCAGACACTTGCGCTCACCGGCAAGCACTTTATGGGGGCACACGATGTTCGTTGGGGTGTGGAGTATAAGAACGAGAAATTCAACGATAACCAGCGAGAGTGGCAGGTGCGCGACTCGGCGGGTTATAATATTCCGCAGGGTGGGGCTTTCATGCGCCCGATATATAATTTGCGTTCAAAAAGCAACGAGAGCAGTAGCCGTTTTTCGGCCTATGTGCAGGATACTTACAAATTTAAAAGTTCGGTAGGCCTCTTTTCGCTCAATGCGGGAGTGCGTCTTTCGCGTTGGAGCTGGAACGGTGAGACGCTTGTTTCGCCACGTCTTTCACTTGGTCTCATACCCAAAGGAAACGAGAATTTAACCCTTCGCTTCGCAACGGGTCTTTACTATCAGTCGCCTTTCTACAAGGAGATGCGTGACACCGTTACCACAAACGGCCTTACCACCGTGAGGCTTAACAAGGATATAAAATCGCAACGCTCTATCCACTTTGTTGCGGGTTGCGACTATCACTTTAAAATGGCCGACCGCCCCTTTAAGTTTACAGCCGAGGCTTATTATAAAAAGCTCGATAATCTTATACCGTATAATGTTGATAATGTGCGTATTGTCTATTATGGCGAGAATTGCGCCGAAGGGCATGCCATGGGTGTCGACTTTAAGCTCTTCGGCGAGTTTGTCAAGGGTACCGACTCGTGGGTGACCTTCTCGGTTATGGATACAAAGGAGAGTATAAACGGTGGTAAGAAGATACCTCGTCCGACAAACCAGAAATTTAATGCGTCTCTGCATTTTACCGACTATTTTCCCGGTACCGACAAGTGGAAAATGACCTTGCGCGGTGTGTATGCCGACGGGCTTCCCTTTGGCCCTCCTCACACGGGGCGCGAGAGCCAGGTGTTTACTGCGCCTGCCTATAAACGTGTGGATATTGGTATGTCCTATCGCCTGCTGAATAATGAGGAGCATATATATCGCACGGGCATACGTCGCTATCTCAAAAACGTCTGGTTGGGTGTCGATGCCTTCAACCTCTTGGATATTAATAATGTAAACTCATATTATTGGATAAGTGATGTGAGTAATAACATGTATGCTGTGCCCAATTATCTCACCGGTCGGCAGATTAATGCAAAAATTCTCATAGAGATGTAATTTGTTCTTGGTATTCTTGTACAGCACACGAGATGGTGATCGTCTTGTGTGCTTTTTTTATGTTTTATATATTAATTTATTATAACTATTGTTTATATTTATATAATTATAGCTATCTTTGTAACATCTTGTGTATTATGCGCTATTGTGCATAGTTGGTTGTATAAATAATTATTCAACATAAAATATTAACCTATGAGAAAAAAACTTTTGCTTACATTGACGCTTGTGCTTGCGTGCATAGCCACAGGTAGGGCGCAATTTTCTCCCGAGTCGGGAAAGATGTATGCGTTGAAGGTTAAAGATTCCAATCTTTACCTCGACATTCAGACACTTGGTGTTAAAGAGAATGCCAGCAACGCGACAAACAACATCAGTCTCAATGCCAACCCTTGTATCATCTATTTTGAGCAGGGTGCAAATGGTTGGAAATTGAAAAACGTGAATGGTGGTTATGTGTATTATGACAGCAGTTGGCGCGATTGGAATGCACAAGTTGGAACAACCGCCACTCAGGTTCACGAATGGATAATCGCCGGCGAAAGCTCATTGAAAATCGCTCGTGAGAGTGGCAAGTATATAAATGCGGATAATAGGGTGGCAGGTGCGCCTTTGTTCTGCGATAAGGGTACAGGTCTGGAATTTACCCTAATAGAGTACTCCGATTTGTACAAAGATATCGTGTATACCTTGAAGAGCAACAAGGGAGGTACTTATTTGAATTTTACCAATCACTCGACAGGTACTGTTGCAACTTTCCAAAATACTCCCACGAAGTTTTATATTAAAAAGTCGGCAGGCGAGTCGCGCGTGTTCTTCGAGGAGGTGGGTACAGGTAAGTTTATCGGCTCTACACATTCTTGGAATGCTAACAACGATTTTTCTTGGTGGTCTATCGGTGAGGCCGACGAGAACGGTTATGTATACATCACAAGAAACAACGATGCTAAACAGCATTTGGGAAATACTATTCAAAGCAAGGCCGGGAACGGTATCTTTACCAATGTTCCTT
The DNA here is from genome assembly GCA_045631905.1 of Bacteroidaceae bacterium. Lineage (GTDB taxonomy): Bacteria > Bacteroidota > Bacteroidia > Bacteroidales > Bacteroidaceae > HGM04593. The sequence goes on along the minus strand of JAZQVO010000040.1, from coordinate 4,931 downwards.
TGAGCAACGAAGATGGCGAGTGCAACAAGTGGTTGATAGAGGGTAGCACAGATTGCGTTACATCTGCTACTAATGAGGGTGGAAAAATGCATTTTACTTCGGGAAGCTTCTACTATGAGAGCGTTTGCAATAAATTGCGTTTTACACTTACCGAGTCGGGTGCTTTTTATTCGAATGGTAAAAACCGTTTCAGCTTCGATTCGTTTAAGATATTCAACAGCAACGGCCAGGAGGTTGAAATTTCTGCCGATAACATAACCGGCAATAACTCCGGCAAAAATTATGGCAATATGCTCGACGGGGTGAATAATACATATTGTGCCGGTACTTGGAGTAATAGCACAGCCGAAGATGATTGGTTCGAGGTGTTGCTCACCAACGAGCTTGGCGGTTCGTTCTCATTCTCTTTTGTTACAGAGAATACCACGATGAACGCTAAGGCTTTCCGTATAGAGACCTCGTATGAATATGTAGCAACCGGATATGCTTTTGAGGTGGTAGGCATGCCTGCCGGTGCAACAATCGCATACGATGGTAATGCTGTTGAAGATGGTGCTACCATAAGTGCCGATTTTGATAGTAGCCTTTTGGAGGTTGCCAACATAGCCGGTTACATGTATAGTGTTACCGTGAACAGCGACGAGAGGGTTGTCACAATCACCTTTAATAAGGTTGAGATTACCGAGAATCCCGCAGCGGTGGTAGCACTCATCAACCGTATCGGTGGAGCGGGCACAGCCGGCAAATTTAAGTTTGTGCTCGACCCCTTTATTAATAGTGCGCAAGAGGCTTTTGTTATAGGTGGTGAGAATGGTAAAATCCTCATCAAAGGTACAACCATAAGCGCAATCACAACCGGTATAGGCTGGTACTTGAATAATTATGCTTATATAAACATTGCTTGGAACTCTCTAAACGAGAAGACTGTTTCGGGCGAAGCTTATGCCGACCTCTCTTCGATACCCGTGCCCACAGGTGAGGAGACACGCACTTGCGATGCACAGTATCGCTACTACTTGAACACATGTACCTTTGGTTACTCGATGACCTCTTGGACATGGAAGCGTTGGCAACAGGAGATTGACTGGATGGCTCTCCATGGTATCAACATGCCTTTGCAACTTGTTGGTATGGAGGAGGTATGGCGTTCGTTCCTCACTATGGAAGATGCACAAGGCAAGCGCAAATATGGTTACAACGATGCCGATGCCAAGGCCTTTGTTGCCGGCCCTGCATTTATTGCATGGTGGGCTATGAACAACCTCGAAGGCTGGGGTGGTACAGCGCCTGGAACAAAGAGCTATGGCACATGGGAAGGTGCCGGCGGTGTTCAAGACGATGCATGGTATGCACGTCAGAAGAACCTTGCAAAGCAAATTATCGCACGTGAGAAGGAACTTGGTATAGAGCCCGTGTTGCCCGGTTGGAGCGGTATGGTACCCACCAACTTTAAATCAAAGTCGGGTTATGAAACACGAGGCAATGGTGGTAACTGGGCCGGTGATTTTGTTCGTCCTCTTCTCCTTAACGTAAATATCGGTGATGAAAAATATGCCGAAATTGCTGCCGACTATTATGCTTGTCTCAAAGAGGTAATGGGCGAGAGCAAATATTACTCTATGGACCCCTTCCACGAGGGTGGTGGTGCCGGTACTGTGGAGGATTACCAAGCGCTTTACAAAGCTATGGAGGCTGCCGCTCCCGGTTCTCAGTGGGTTATCCAGCAGTGGCAGTGGAGTGATACACAGAGATACTCACTCACAGCTGTGCCCGAAGGCCGACTTATTGTGCTCGACCTCTTCTCGGACGGTTCTCCCGCATTTGACACTTATAGTGGCTATACTCCTCAGGAGGCGGTGTTCTGTGCTATCCCCAACTTCGGTGGTCGCTCGGGCTTGATGGGCCGTTTGAACAATGTAACCGACAACTACTTTAAATTTAAAGCAAAATATCCTGATAATATAAAAGGTATAGGTGTGGCTCCCGAGGCTATCGAACAGACACCTGTTGCATACGACCTCATATTCCAGCTACCATGGATGGGTAGTAAACCCGACGTGGCAGAGTGGGTGAAGAAGTATTCAATAGCACGCTATGGTGCCAACAATGCTGTTGTGCAGGCGGCTTGGGAACTTTTGCGTCAAGGTCCTCTTAACTATGGTGCCGATGGTATTCAAGGCCCTGTGGAGGACGTTTGGGCTGCTCGTCCCAACCTCAATGCAAACCCTGCAAGTGCATGGGGTAAAACACTTAACAATGCAGGTGGCATATATACAAAGGCACGTCGTCAGATGCTTATAGATGCTACATACAAGCTTTTGAGCCAGAGCGATGCACTTGCTCTTAAAGACGTATATGAAAGTAACTTCAATTACGATATTGTGGAGTTTGCGGGTGCTGTTCTTGCCGACTATGCATACGACCTGCTTCTTGGTATTAGAGATGCAAGAAATGCCGGAAACAATGAGTTGTACGAGGTTCGTCGCGATGCGTTTTTGCAACTTATACTCGATGTAGATGCGTTCAAGGGTACCAACCTTAACTTCCGTCTTGGTAAGTGGACACAGGAGGCACGCGATGCCGCTAGTGAGGTTGAGGGTGCGACAACAGCCACACCCGACTGGTATGAATATAACAACGCGCGTACCATTATATCTACATGGTCGAGCCCCAACACCAACCTCAACGACTACTCATATCGTTCATGGCAAGGCTTGATGAAGGATTTGTACTATCCTCGTTGGAAACACTATTTTGATAATAATTGCACAAGCGCACAATATGGTTTCTTCGAGTGGAACTGGGCACATGGCATGGAACACTTTGTGGGCCAAGCAGAAGTGAGCAAAACTCCTCTTGCCAAAGGTGCAACGGGACATACCGACTCTTATACTCGCGAGCCCGAGGGCAACACCATCGCGGAGGCTAACAATGTACTTGAAAAATATATTATCCCTGTAACAGTAGATGGTGCAACAAACTATGCTTATCGTTATTTGGATAACGACCTTTCGGGCTCGGTAACTATAATTGCGGTAGCAGGTGGAATAGTGGACCTCACACAATACTTCGGCGGTCTTACCGATGTTACCTTGACCGGTGATTTTGTTGATGGCCAAACAACAGATTTCAGCAATATACGCATTAAGGCCGATGCCGATGGTTCATATCAGGGCGTAATTGCTATGGCCGACGGTACAAAACTTACATTTGCCGTTGTGATTAACCCCAAATATGCAGGTGTCTATCGTATTAACTATAAGAACGGCAATAACGATGCACCTGTCTTCATCGCGTATAACACCGACGCAGACAATGCGAAAAATGTTGGTTATAAACTGATTGCAACGGGAACCTATTCTACAACCAATGAGGTTGATAAAATATTTACAATATCTCCCCGTGGAACCGGTTACAGCTTTTCGGCACAAGGTATGTACTTGAAACAGATGACCCTTAGCGCTTGGAACCACATAATGTTCTCGGAGAATAAGGCCGATGCGGGTGCCTATGTATTTGAGGAGACATCGGTTGCCGATGTTTTTAAAATAAAATCGCCTAACAGCGGTATCAACTACATTAATGATTATAATAATTTGGTCTTTGGTAACGACAAGAGTGAAGTATCTAATATTTCGACATTTACCATAACCGAGGTTACAGAGCTTCCTTTTGACATACCTGCAACGGGTAGAACATTGTGCCTCCCTTTTAATGTTGTAATACCCGAGGGTGTTATTGCTTATGATATTACAAGCAACGATGTTTTAAGCGATGGCAAGGGTGGCTACACATATAAATTGAGTGAGCTTGCAACAGCCGGTGAGGTAGTGTTGAGCGGTACACCTTTTATAGTAAAAGGCGAGGGTACTCATAACTTTGGTGTTACAGCCGTTGATACCAACGCAAAAACATCGTTGCAGGGCTCTTTGTTGCGCGGTACATTTTTGTCAAAGAGTGTAAGCGCAGGTGCTACAAATATTTATACTCTCAACGGTACGACTTTTGAAGTAAAAGAGAGTGCCGATATTACTGCAAACAGTTGTTGGTTGGAGACAACTATTGCTACCGACCATATAACTCTCCCCGGTGTACCTGCCAAGCGTTTCTACACCATAAACAATAACGGCAACTACATAAAGGGCGCAGTCGCAAATGGTAAAATAGCGATGAACGCCACCAACGATGCAAGCGCAATCTTCTACTTCGATGGTCGCCACCTGCTCTCTTACGGCAACGGTCAATATATAGGTCTTAATACTACCGACTGGGCCTTTGAGAATCCCGGTACAGCTGACAGCGATATATCTGTGGTCGAGTTTAATAAAAAAGCGTCAGGTCTCTACAATATAAATTGTGGTGAGCGTTGGTTGCATAGTAGCGATACATATGTGAACCGCTGTTCAAACAATACTTGCGGAGCTGCCCATGAGTGGGCAGCCGAGGAGGTGGCATCGTTGCCCGTAACCATAGGTAATGTGGGCTATTCAACCTTGTATGCACCTGTGCCCCTTGAAATTCCCGAGGGTGTGACAGCCTACCGCGCCGAGCGTAACGGCACCTCGATAGACCTCTATGCCTTCGAGGGCACAATCCCCGCAGGCCAGGCTGTTATCTTGAACGCCCCCGCCGGCACATACAACTTTGCCGTAACAAGCGATGTTGAGTTTGCAGGCAACAACGTGCTCCTTGGAACAATAGAGAAGATGGCAACAGTAGAGAACGCCTACACCTTGCAGACCGCAGCAAGCGAGCCCTCGGGTGTTATCATGCGCAAGTACACAGGCGACTACATCAACGGCTTTAAGATGTACATGGTTATCAGCGACAGCGAGGCCGCATCGTTCAGCTTCCGCTTCCCCGGTACCACAAGCATCGAGGGCGTTGAGGCCGAGAGCGAGGCCGACGGCGTGGTTTACGACCTCTTCGGT
>JAZQVO010000039.1:0-28056 GCA_045631905.1 Bacteroidaceae bacterium | reverse complement strand
AATAGCTGCAAAACACGGAATAGACGTTATTGGAGTTGATATTAATGAAAAAGTTGTTGAAGTAACGAACCAAGGCATACTGCACATTATAGAGCCGGGAATGGAAGAGATGTTGCAAGAGGTAATCGCCCAAGGCAAGTTCAAGGCCTACACCACACCACAAGAGAGCGATGCCTACTTTATGGTAGTCCCCACCCCATTCAAAGGCGACCACGAACCCGACGTTTCATACGTAGAGGCAGCCACCCGTGCAGTACTCCCATTGTTAAAAGAGGGCGACCTTTACGTCATTGAGAGCACATCGCCCATAGGCACCACAGAGAAGATGGCAAACATCATCTTCACCGAGCGCCCCGAACTTAAAGACAAAATATACATCGCCTACTGCCCCGAGCGCGTGCTCCCCGGCAACGTAATTTACGAGTTGGTACACAACGACCGCGTACTCGGCGGTCTCACCCCCGAAAGCACCGATAAAGCCATAGAGTTCTACGCACAGTTCGTTCAAGGCAAGCTACACAAGACCAACAGCCGTACAGCCGAGATGTGTAAGCTCACCGAGAACAGTAGTCGCGACGTACAGATAGCCTTTGCCATCGAGCTCTCACTCATCTGCGACAAAGCAGGCATCAACGTATGGGAACTCATCGAACTAGCCAACAAACACCCCCGCGTGAACATTCTGCAACCCGGTTGCGGTGTAGGTGGCCACTGCATAGCCGTAGACCCCTACTTCATCACAGCCGACTACCCTGCCGAGAGTAAAATCATAGCCACAGCACGCGAGATAAACAACTACAAGAGCTTCTGGTGTGCCGAGAAAGTAAAAAGCACAATGCTCGAATTTGAGTTGAAGCACAAGCGCAAACCCGTTGTAGCAATGATGGGCTTGGCATTCAAACCCAACATCGACGACCTTCGCGAGAGCCCCTCAAAGAACATCGTTGGTAAAGTAATGCTCATGTGCAACAACGCCGACATCATGGTAGTAGAACCCAACGTACCCGAGCACCACGTGTTCAAGCTCACCCCCTACCAGGAGGCATACGAAAAAGCCGACATCGTAGTAATGCTCACAGCCCACAACGAGTTCAAGACACTACCATACGACGAGAGCAAGATAATACTCGACTTCTGCGGAATATACAAAAAGTAACACATCATTTTGTAATACCGACAGCGAAAGCTACGAGGGAACTCACATCAGTCCAATATGACTAATACAAAAACATGTCATTTAGAACGAATGCGAGAAACCTCACAGAAGAATGTCATTCAACGCCTACAAAGCTTGTAAATGACAACAAATAAAAAGAATCAACGTCTTACCCACAGGTGCTTGGTTGCACCTGTGGGAACAAAAATATATCAACACCAAAAGCAATGAGTATATTTACAAAATTTCTAAAAGGCAACGAACGCTCTGTAACAATCAAAAAGAATATCCTTTGGTCATTATTCATAAAAGGTGTAAGCATTTTAACATCAATGCTACTTGTACCAATGACATTAGGCTACGTTTCGGCAGAGATATATGGAGTATGGCTCACAATTTCATCAATACTCCACTGGCTTACATATATGGATGTCGGTTTCACCTTGGGACTAAAAAACAGACTAGCAGAAAGCCTCGCAAAAAACGATATTGAAAAAGGACGAAGCCTTGTTTCCACAACATACTTTATAATGATAGCCATTTTTGTCCCCATAGCAATACTCGTTTATACCATTTCCCCATACATCAACTGGTGTAGCTTCCTAAATGTTTCACAAGGGAACAACGAAATCATTATAAAAACGATACAAATCCTCATTATATTTGTATCGTTACAAATGATTGTAAACGTATTCATTGCAGTAGTTGCGGCACATCAAAAAACAGCACTTTCCTCCCTATTCAATGTCATAGGTCAAATATGCTCTCTAATAATAATAAGCGGAATGACTCGTTTTGTCGAGCCATCGCTTTTTAATTTAGCATTTGCATATTCAATGATGCCGGTGCTTATTGTAGCGATATCATCTATAATTTTCTACAAGACATCAATGAAAAATATCGCACCAAGCATAAAACATATAAACTTGGGCTATACAAAAGATTTATGGAATTTAGGAGCAAAATTTTTCATCATTCAAATACAACAGATAGTACTATACCAAGCCACCAACATACTTATATCAAATTTATCAGGTCCGGAGTCTGTAACACAATATAATATAGCGTATAAAATATTAAATGTCGCTGTAATGGTTTACACTATAATTCTAACACCTCTATGGCCTGCATTTACCGATGCATATACAAAGAAAGATTTCAAATGGATGAACAACATATACAAAAAGATGGTACGTATATATGGAGCTGTCTTTATTGTAATTACCCTTATAGTTATAGCCTCCCCAATACTATATAAAATATGGATTGGAGATAATGTTGAAATTCCATTTATATTAACAACTTCAATAGCAATATATACCCTAATACACTGCTGGGATTCCCTTCAAGTAATCCTCATAAACGGAGTCGGCTGTGTGAAGTTGCAAACCTATGTAATACTTATTGGACTTGTTTTACATATCCCCGTATCATTGCTTTTAGGAAGACATATAGGTATTTATGGTGTAATTGCATCTATGAGCATAATTAACATCATATATGCAATATTCTTCACTACACAAATTCGCAGAATTATCGAACAAAAGGCAACCGGAATATGGATTAAATAATATCTCACCATGAAACTAAAAATACTATTCAAGAAAATAAAATTACTATACCGCTGGATATTGGCAAGTTTCCCATTGAAAGAAGAATTCGGGTACTGTGGTAAAAACACAATTCTCCAATATCCATTGCGAATCTATTCGAAGAAATCGGTATTTATTGACGAGAATGTAAAAATTTCAAGTGGACTTCAAATTCTAAATGCACCCGAAGAAAAAGTACACATAAAAAAATACTCTGTACTGGCTGCTAATTGTACAATATCAACAAACAGCCATAGAAAAACAGTAACAATACCACAATTCTTGTTAGGAGCATCACATGTAAACGACTACTCCAATGATTGCATTATAGGTGAAGATGTATGGTTGGGAACAAATGTTACGCTCTTGTGCGGAGTGAACATAGGACGCGGTTCCATTGTTGGAGCCAATAGTGTTGTAACAAAATCGCTTCCACCCTACTCTGTTGCAGTTGGTTCACCGGCACGCATTGTAAAGAAAGTCTTTTCGGTAGACCAGATACTCAAGCACGAAGCACTCTTATACCCCGAAAGCGAACGTATGACAAGAGAAGAGCTTGAAGAAAACGAAAGAAAATATTTCGCAGACAAAGGTGAATATGGCACAGACCAAGGTATCGACGAACAAGCAATCGAACGTGTCAATACGATAAAAAGAATGTTGCATTATATTGAGCCAAACACTCAATCATAAGCAAGAACCTGAAAATAGAATAAAATATTTATGCAAATAATCTATAAAGACATACGTTACACCTCATCAAAATTTTGGGTATTTCTTTTCCTGGTACTGATGTTAGGCCGAGGGTCGTCACTGGTAGCCCAGTTTGATCCACGTACAAATACCGTCGGCACACTATTATACATGCTGTGTATTGTATCTATGCTGTCATGGAAAAAAATCAATTTTAGGAATTACAACCCTAAAATTGCTATTATTTTTTGGGGTGTCCTGACAACATGGTTATTGGGGCATCTGTTTATACTTGACCGAGGATTTAATATAATGCCATACAGCATATTTATGTTGCATATATTAGCCGGCATACTAATAATAAAGACATATAATAGAAGTATTGTAGTCTATTATGAAAAAGTCATGGTGTTCCTGTCGGTAATATCCATTATAGGTTGGGGTATAGAATCGCTTGGAATGTCTTCACTGCTATTGAGTTCCCCCATATTATTGGAAAACTCAGCAGGTGTCAGTGATTACTCATTAATATTTTACACATTGAGTGTAGACCCGGCAAGAAGCCAAGAATTATATGGAGGTATTTTTAGAAACTCAGGTTGCGCTTGGGAGCCCGGCTTATTCTCCGTAATGCTATGCATCGCCATACTATTCAATATATATCAAAACAAAAAAATAATATTCAATAAACGCCTGACAATTCTTATCGTAGCACTTATAACAACATTCTCTACCACCGGATACATTGTTGCAATTATAATTTTCGCATGCTACTATCTATTCTCAAAAAAAATAAGTATATGCAAGAGAATCATATACATATGCTTGATTACATTTGCTTGCATTAATTTGTACAACCTACCGTTCATATCCGAAAAAATCAGCAATAATGCAGATACCGAATCATTTTCTACTACTGACGGAGCCGTAGAATGGTACGAAAAAGAAGGTAGAGCATTCACTGTCGGACGTTTCGAAGGTATTATGCTCGATTATATGAATGTCCAAGATAAGCCAATAATGGGATACGGACTTATGAGAGAATCATCGTATGTGTACAAGAAAGTATCTGCGGTAATCATAACATCAAATGGTATTATTAAGCCGATAGCACAGTTAGGTATAATATTAGGAGTCCTTATGTTTATTTTAATGTATAAATCAAGTGTCAGACTAAGCAACGACTTCAACTTCACTGTGCCTTGGCTCCTATTTGCCGTAATAATAACAGGTTCAATAAGTTATATGATAGACTCCACACCAATAATGCGAGCACTACAACTATATGCACTATATATCCCTGCAAAAATAATTAAACAACGCCATGAATAAAATACCTGAATTTTCAATTGTAACAGTCTGTTTCAACAGTGAAAAGACCATAGAAACAACAATAAAATCGGTTCTTCAACAAAAATACAAGAACTATGAGTATATAATAGTCGATGGTGCATCAAAAGATGGCACTATGAATCTTGTTAAAAGTTATGAAGAAAAATTTGATGGACGTTTGAGATACATAAGCGAACCCGACAAGGGGATATACGACGCATTCAACAAAGGTGTCAGAATGTCAAAAGGCAAGTATGTATGGATAGTAAACAGCGACGACTATATTGAACCCAACGCCCTGGAAGAGCTTGCAACAATAACTACAACATATTCAAAAGAAGATGCACCGGTAATATCTGCGGCCATGAACTTCGTAACAGCCAATAAGAGCACCGTAATGAAATCATCTGCAAAAAGAGTAGAACATGCATACAAGACCGATACAATGGGAATAACCCACCCCGCAACACTTATACCCAAAACAACATATGAGGCAGTGGGATATTATGATGACCAATATAAGATAATTGGTGATATGGACTGGTTTCACAGAGCATATGCCAAAGGCACACCTATAATCTTCATTGACAATGTAATAACCAACATGACTTGCGGTGGCGTTTCCACGCAATATAACTTCAAAAGGTCATACCGCGACAGAAAGCACTATCTAACGAAACATCGCAAGAACCTTTTTGCAAGATACATAAGCCTCTTAAGATGGGCTATACGATTCTATGTAAAGAAATAATAGGCAACCGAATAAGACTATGAATATTTCAAACATAAAGGACTGCTACGGTTGCGGTATGTGTGCCACCGTATGCGCAAAGAAAATCATAAAAATCACTCTTAACAAAGACGGTTTTTATGAGCCACGAATTACAGAGCCCGAGAAATGTACAGACTGCGGTTTGTGTAGCGAAGTCTGCGCATTCTCGCACCAAGAACCCGTCTTGAACCAGGAAGAAACAACAATAAAAAGCTGGGCAGCCTGGAGCAACGACAAACGCGTGCAACGCAAATGTTCATCGGGCGGTATTGGTTTCGAGATTGCCAAGCAACTGATAGAGAAAGATTACAAACTATGCGGTTGCCGTTACAATCCTGAAAGCAACCGTGCCGAGCACTATATCGCCTCAACACCCGAAGAAGCAATAGCATCAATAGGAAGCAAATACATACAAAGCTACACAGTAGATGGTTTCAGAGCTATTAACCGCAAAGAGAAATACTTGGTAACAGGCACCCCCTGCCAAATAGACTCGTTCCGCCGTTATATAAAGAAATTCCGCGTAGAAGAAAACTTTGTGTTGCTCGACTTTTTCTGCCACTGTGTGCCCTCGATGTGGGCGTGGAACAAATATACCAAGATGGTAGAGAAGCAAACCGGTAAAATAACATACGCATCGTGGCGCAATAAATTCACCGGTTGGCACGACTCATGGGCAATGTCGCTCGACGGCGAGAAAACCGACAAGAACCAAACAGGCAGTAACGACAATTATGATTTGTTAATAAAAGAAAGAAAAGGATTCTACAATTCTCTAAAATCACAAGGCGACAGTTTTTACAGCCTCTTTTTAGGCGATTATTGTTGCAACCCTGCATGTGCAAAAGATTGCAAATACAAATACGATAAATCATCGGCCGACATACGCATCGGCGACCTTTGGGGCAACACATACAAGGACAATAACGAAGGCGTTAGTGCCCTTATAACATTTACCCCCAAAGGCAAAGAGGTAGTAGAACAATTAAAAGATGTCACCCTGGTTGAACACCCGTTTGATGTTGTTGCCGAAGGCCAGATGAAACGTAACGTACATAAAGCACCAACATACTCCATTGTCATGAGTTTCCTAAAATCCGGTTTCGGGTTGGACTCCATGGTTTGGAAAATGTTGAATTTCACCAACAAAGTTTGTAAAAAAATTCATAGAATATTCAAATAATAATATGAGAAAAAGAGTCGGTCTAATAACCATTTATCACGTTCCCAACTACGGTTCCGTATTGCAGACATATGCTACCCAAATTCTTTTGGAGAAGTTGGGATATGAATGTGATATAATAAATTATAAATACCCTAACGAGTATCACCACTCATTAGGCCGTCCAAAGCAGTCATTGAAAAGCAAAATCGGAAGGTTGTTTGGGTTAAGTGCAAGCCACAGAAAAGCGAACAAACTGGAAAGTTTCAAGAAGAAACATTTCAACTTTACCGAACTATATTCACACCTCAATGAACTAAAAAGCGCCAACTGGGATAAATACGATATGTTTGTCGTTGGCAGCGACCAAGTGTGGAAGTCAAAGTACACACTTGGCGACACAGCATTCCTGCTGTCATTCGTTCCCGACAAGAAGAAACGCATATCAATTGCATCAAGCTTTGCAACAAACAGCATACCGGCGGAATACCGTGAAAGATACAGAAAACACCTTGAGAAATTCAACGCAATATCGGTGCGCGAGCAAAACGGAATAAATATAATTAAAAATGAGTTACAGTTGGATTGTACTCCCGAAGTAGTACTCGACCCCACCCTACTACTCAGCAGAGAAGAGTGGTTAAACACAATTCCACGTTCCAATTTTAGAAAAAAGAAAAAATACATATTGCTCTATATGCTCACATATGCATTCGAGCCACGCCCATACATTTTCGAAGTTCTGAAACACCTTCAAAGCCAAGACGATTATGAAATAATCGCACTCGAAGGCTATACTCCGGCAGGACAAGCACAAGGCATTGAAATGATAGACAAGACCGATTCCTCAATACCGGAATTCATCGACCTCTTTGCCAATGCCGATGTTGTAGTGACCTCATCATTCCACGGCACAGCATTTGCTGTTAATTTTGGTATACCTCTGGTATCGATTGTTCCCGGTGACAAAGGTGACGACAGGCAATCCTCACTGCTAAAAACAATAGGATTAGATTGTTGCATCGCAAACACAAAAACAGAGATAAAGAACATTAAATACAGATATGACAAGTGTAAATCTTTGCAGAATTTGGAAAATCTACGCAATAACTCCATTAATTGGGTAAGCAAAAAAATGTCCGAATAAAACACCTTGCCACAACATTTTAATACCACTTTTTACCACAAAATTGACATTTATATGGGAATACTGAATAAATTATTAGAAAAAATATCCAAACAATACTATAAAAGCTCCTCTGCCAGATATATAAAGTACTTACGGAAGAAAGGTGTTGTTATTGGAAACGGTTGTATCTTCAGAAGTCCGGGTGCAACAAGAATTGATATATCCCGCCCATCTTTGATCGAAATAGGAAACAATGTTGATATGAATCATAATTTCCAAATTATGACACATGATTGGGCTTCGGGTGTATTCAGGAACACATTTCACAATATAATACCATCATCTGGCAAAGTAAAATTAGGAAATAATATTTATTTTGGAACAAATGTTGTTGTTTTAAAAGGCGTTACAATTGGAGATAATTGTGTTGTAGCAGCAGGTTCTATAATAACCAAGAGTATCCCGGCAAACAGTGTTGTAGCAGGCGTTCCGGCAAAGGTCATATGCTCCTTAGAGCAATATTATGAAAAGCGAAAAGACGCATGTATAGAAGAAGCTTTTGAATATGCAAGAAGTATTGTTGAGAGATATAAAAGAATGCCTACTATTGAAGATTTTCACGAAGAGTTTGTCCTATTTACAAATGGTTCAGACACTTCATCACATAAGCCATGGATGATTTCACAATTAGGAGGCAAAGACAATTACAACATTTGGTGCCAAGAACACAAAGCTCCTTATGAGAACATTAATGATTTTTTAAAAGCCGCAAATATTAATAAAATAATAGAATAATTATAAGAGATACACCGTTTGGATTATCATCAAAACAGGATTATTTTAAATATACAAGGCAAATTCATACAAATTTGATATTAATACAATGCAAAAACTCCTCATAATCTGCCGTCAGCAGTTTGGGTATCTGGTAGATATCTACAAATGGTGCGAACATATAAGCGACGACTACCAAGTTGATGTAGTGACATTTGATGGCAAAGAGAAGATTACGCTCGACAAGCCAAATGTCAAAGTACATTATGTCTCGTATAAAGGCAACAAAACCATACGCGGTATAAGGTACATTCTTGTATCATTGTGGTATATGCTGTTCCATAAAGGGAGCATCATTGTAGAATACTTCAACGGGTGCGAAATATTCAAGAAAATGCTACCCTGGAAAAGAATGATACTCGACATACGCACACTCAGCGTAAAAAAAGATGAAAAACAGAGAGTAGCCGAAAACAACAAGATAAAACAGACCTGCGACAAATATGATTATGTAACAATCATATCAGAAGGTACACGTGATGCAATTTCACTAGACAAACAAACATCGACAATAGTACCCTTGGGGTCCGACATCATATCAACAACAGACAAGAGCTTCGATAAAATCCATCTATTATATGTTGGCACACTGTCGGGACGTGATATTGAGAAAACAGTCAAAGGCCTGGCTATTTTCAAAAAAGCACACCCCGATGTTGCAATCCATTACGACATTGTTGGCGATGGCTACAACAACGAGTTGAACATGCTGAAAGACTTAACAAAAGAATTAAATATTACCGACAGCGTAACCATGCACGGTTTCAAGCCCCACACCGAAATTAAGGAAATTCTTGACAAGTGTAACATAGGTGTATCGTTTGTGCCAATAACAGAATGTTACAACCATCAACCACCGACAAAGACATACGAATATATCCTATCGGGACTATACACCATCGCAACAGGTACATACTGCAACAAAGAAATAATAACACCTGAAAACGGTATAATTATACAAGATACGGAAGAAGATTTTGCCAAAGCCATAAATTACATCAGCCAAAACAGCAATCAATTTAAAAGTGCAATTATCAGGGAAACCTTAACCGAATCAACATGGGGGAATATTGTAAAAAATTATTTGTTACCCTGCTTAAATAAAATAGATTAATATGAAAATACTCATCAACACTCCAAGACTAAATGGTCGCATAGCCGGTGTCGTGAATCACTATGCAGGACTAAAAGATTATTGGACAGAAAATGTCAGATATAACCAAATAGGCAAGAAAAGTACAAAACCCGGTGCAGGATTATATTGGATACCACTTGATGTAATCTGTTTTATATACAAAATACTAGTATTCAGGCCCGATATAATACTGCTGAACCCCTCCCTAGGTAAAAATGCCATAGCAAGAGATTTATTGTACCTTAAAATTGCCAAGTTCTTTGGCAAAAAGGTTTCGGTATTCTTTCACGGTTTTAACCTCGACAACGTAAAGAGTATGAACATGGAGAAAATAGTAAAGCAACTAAACCGTTGCGAATGCCTTTTTGTCCTTGCAGATAAATTTGCCGGTCATTTGAAAGAATGGGGAGTTACAGTACCCATACACCTGACAACAACAAAAGTTGATGACAAGTTACTCAAAGACTTTGATATCGACAAGAAGGATTACTCCTCTAACAACATACTCTATCTGGCAAGAGTTACAAAAGAAAAGGGTATATATATAACACTCGATACATTCAAAATTCTTCAAGAGAAACACCCTCATTTGAATTTTAGAATCGCAGGAGTTGGTGATGAATTGGAAAAAGCCAAAGAATATGCAAAAGAAAACGGAATAAAAGCGGAGTTCTTGGGCGGACTATCAGGACAAGCATTGATAGATGAATTCAAAAAAGCATATGTATACATATTCACATCATTCCACGAAGGAATGCCGACAAGCGTATTGGAAGCCATGGCATTTGGTATACCCGTTGTAACACGCCCGGTAGGCGGACTTGTCGACTTCTTCAAGAACAACGAGAACGGGTATATTGTAGACAGCTTTGAACCAAAAGAATTTGCTATTGCAATAGAAAAACTGTTGAACGACAAAGAAAGTGCAAAAAAGATATCATCAACAAATTACAAATATGCAAGTGATAATTTTTTGGCATCATCGGTAGCAAAAAAATTAGAGAACAAGCTAAAAAGAACTATTATTAATTTTTAAAGACACAGAATTATGAATTATTACATCAAAATTGCTTTAAAGCATATTATATCTTCACAAAACAGAGCAAAATTCAAAAAGTTGAAACGTCGCTTTATATCATTCATTAAAGGAGGCGACAAGAGAAAAACCACATTGAAAGAACTTGAAAATGCCTTACGTAAAGATTTGGGTATTACAAAAGGTGACAGAATTATAGTCGCTTCGAGTTTTGGTTATTTGAATGCAGGTTTTTCACCCCAGGAAGTAGTACAACTACTTATGGATATCGTAACAGAAGAGGGTACTATTATGATGCCCTACTACCCCCCCATGAACTCCGATGAATGGGCAAAAGGCAACAACATTTTTGACATGAAAGAGACCAAATCGGGAATGGGAGTCATTACAAATGTATTCTCAAAAATGCCGAACGTACTTAAAAGTGTTCACCCAATAAAAGCAGTATGCGTTTGGGGAAAGGACGCAGCAGAGATTGTCGAAGAACATGAAAAAGCATCTACCCCATTCTACTGGGACTCTCCATATGGTAAACTCTTAAAGAAAGGAAGCAAGTCGCTTGGTCTTGGCTTGAAAAACATTCCAATATTCCATACATACGAAGATATCTTACTACCAACAAAGGAGGCCTATTACTATCCTCAGAAATACACCTTAAAGGTTGTTACTCCTGAAAAGAGCGAGATTTCTGTAGAGACACTTGTACACAACACCGAACTTATTGCAAAATGTGTGAGCGCCGGCGATTATGTTAAATCATTGAACTGCAAAACATATAAAAGAATCGACTTCGGTATGTCATTTCTGTATGTAATCGATAACACAGATTTATACAACAGACTAAAATCAGACTGTGACAAAGGCAATAACCAATTAAGGCTCAAACAATGAAACAACTTATATTAACCCTCGATTACGAACTTTACGGCAATGGTTCGGGCAATATATATACCCATATAATAGAACCCACCGAGCGTATTCTAGCACTTGCCGAACAGTACAAGGCAAAGATAACCTTTTTTGTAGAGGTTGTTGAATTTTGGCGCATAGAGGAAGAGTGGCTGAAAGGCAACACAATGGGATATGACAAGAATCCTATTGACGATATAAGGAGACAATTACAAACAGCCCACAAGCAAGGACACGACATTCAGTTGCACATTCACCCGCAATGGGTCGATGCCGAGTACAAGAATGACGCGTGGAGTGTAAACCTTAACGATTGGCGTTTGGGCGGATATTGCAAACAAGGCGAAAATTCACTTGAAAACCTGTTGAAAAAAGGCAAGACAACACTTGAAGAGTGGATAAAGCCCGTAGATAACAAATATGAATGTATTGCCCTGCGCGCCGGCGGTTACAACATACAGCCCTCGTGTGAACTTGTAAAGGCAATGCAGGCAACCGGGTTAAAAGTAGACTCCTCGATATACCCCGGCGGTAAAGAGACAGGCAGTCTGTCGAACTATGATTATAGCAACATTGCCGCCGACAAGGAAATGTGGCAAACCGGCAACGAGCTGGAAAAGGAGGGAACAAGCGGAATATACGAACTTCCAATTGTAGCCTTCCCCATCAAACGCTGGAAAAAATTTGCAAGCATAGAGAGGATTAAGTCACTATTGCAAAACAGAAAATCGGCAAAAGACTCGTTCGAAGCCAAAACAAGTAGCGGAGATGGAAAAAAGTCGTCAAAACTTGATAAAATAAAATACTTCTTCGAACAAGAATGGCAAACCTGGGACTACTGCCTATTCTCGCCATCGTTACACAATCATTTTCTAAGAGAGATAAAAAAACAGAAAAATAGAAAATATTTCACACTTGTGGGCCACCCAAAAGGTTACATGGGTGGAAACGGTTTCAAACATCTGCTTAAAAAATCGGATAAGGAATTTGCCTATAATACCATAAAAGATTTCTACAATGAAATTCACCTATAAAAGCAGGTAAGCACCAAGTAAACTTGGTGCTTACCTGCTTAAAATAGCTATATAAAATTTCTCAGGCAACCACTATCTGTTTCAAGATTCCCCTAAAACATCATACGCATACCCCAACATAGCATCGGCAAATTGGTTAAACCCATTAGTGTTAGGGTGCACAATATCCGTTGCATACTTAACAGCAGGGTAAGAAGAATGCAATTTGTTTTCGGTCACACTAAAACCATTCTCTCTGTCAATCATACACATAGTAGGAACTATTCTCACATAACTTTTATAATCGGTTGATTGTCCCATTCTGCTGACAAGGGTCTTGTAATACTTCTGAATATTCTTTATTCGAAAGACCTCCCTGAAATTATTTTGCGCAACACCCTTATATCCATAGCAACTACAAGTAACCAAGACTTTGCAAGCAGGTAGTTGCTCATGTATTCTGTCCACAACCGACACAGCCTTTTCAACCACCTCATCTACTTGCTCTTGTGAAGCCTCGGCAAAGTTACCCAAGTCATTGCTACCAAAAGTCAAAGTTATTATATCGGGGGGATTAAAACCCCACTTGTTAATGTAGTAGACAAAATCAAGTTCATTGGTTTCAGGGTTCCAAAACGGGTTGTAATACACAAGCTCCTTTGCCGAGTAATGGATAGTATCATCGCCTTCCGTCGTTGATGTGCCTGTACTGTCATTTTTTGTCTTTGTCAAATCTCCCTCAGAAGGCATTTTAACAGCTGCCTCGTCATAGTTAGTGTTTCCCGAGCCTGTTTCACCACCATAATTAGTATCGACAGAGAAAGAACTCAAAACCAACTTTCCAGCCCCCTCATTTATCATAACACCACGTACAGTCCACTTAACACCGTTTGCATCTTGGTATGTTGTTCCGGGGTAGCCCGTTGTAGGCAGGTTTTCTACGCCACTGACATCGAGAATAACGGCTCTGCCCAAAGGCTTGACAAGGAAATCCCAAGTACCGCCACTGCGGGCTTCGTGTCTTTTGCCCTCGGCTCCCATTGTGCCTATGACATTAACGGTGTAACCGTCTCTTGTATAATTATAGCATTGCCTTTCTGTAATGGTGCCTATATCTATGTATGACGAACCAATATCGAGTATATTAATTGTCTCCTTAGTCGAAACAGGCCCAACACTCTTTACATACACCTCATTCCTCACCTTGCTTGTCAATGACAACCCTAAGAATACACCTTTCTTTGTACCCTTGGCAGGCTTATTAACATAAGCAACTGGTCCGTAAGAGACAAATTGAGTATTAGTCAATCCGTACTTTATACCCGAGATATCTCCTTCAATAGCATCGTCCATGTAAAGGCAATGCTCCGAAGTGCTTGCCAACACAATAGTTTCAGAGCCTAAAAGATAAGCACTAGGTTGAGCAAGTTCATTAACCTTACTATCAATAATATCAATCTCCTCTGATAGTTTCAACGTCGTCGCATTGGCAAACATAGAATAAGATAGTGCTTCCGTTCCGTAATTTACCATTATACGATAACCTTTATTCAAGTCATTTATAGCCTCTCTCCATTTAATAAAAGCACACTTCTCGGGTAAGGTATAAGACGTATTCTTATTTATAGACTTCTTCCCAAATTCAATATAGTTAGCATCATACATCACAGCATTAATACTATAACCATTTCCCGAAACAAAAATATCCTTACCGCCCTCAACACTCACATAATATTCACTCTCCACATATGTGTCTATGTCGTTAATATCATAATCCTCTTTGGTGTAATGAAAAAACAGATTATCACCTGCAGGATAAAGCGTAATATCTTTAAAAGGTTGTAATTCTATTGCATCACCAATAGTCTTTACCTCACTATCAACCATTTTAATTTTATCCCCAAGTTCTTTAATCTTGCTCTTCTCTGTTACTTTTATAGTAAAATCCCCAGCCACACCCAGACTGCGTACATAGGTGTAATTGGCTTCGGCGACATCTCCTGATTTTATCAATTTAGCGTCCCCATCTTTTTCTTCATAAAAATTCAGTTGTGTACCACTACCCGAAATTTCTATCACAGAACCTTTCTTTATAATTGGAGATAACAGCTTTTGCTGATAAATTCTATCAAAAACAAAATACAACTCCTCAACAATATCTTCTCCTTCTGTAATTGTTCTTAAAATTTCTTCAACAACTTCCGAACGATTCATTTCATCAGACAGGTTCTCTTGCACGGTTTTCATAGTTGTCACAAGAGCTTCCACTGTTGCCAACAATTCGTCTGTGGTAGAGATGTCATCATACATACCGGTATATGCAAGACTGCGCCAAGCACTCCACTTACCAGCGACAAATGTGCGGGTATAAAGTTCAGTCTCACAATTCTCACGATTTGTAAACATTAGGATTTGCCCAATAATTCTATCCTTCTGAGTTGTTCCGGCACTACCACAGTCCGTAACAATGAGGCTTCCTACAATGTAATGTTCTTTACCACAAAAGTCAATTGGTAACCCTACATCAATATGAGTGTGGTCAATCTCAACTATAAAACTGCCCGGAGAAAAAATCAAGTCCAAACTACGTTCCCATTTAAAGTCGTTGTTGGAACACCCATTTAAATTTTTGTACCTTACCGGCATTTCATTTGTTTGCTTGTTCATAATTTTTTTTTACACAAAAATATATGCACAAATAACGGTCGAGGTTGTGTAATTACCATATTCTACAAATTAGAGCAAAAATTAATATTATAATATTGCTAAAAGTTTATATATTTTTAAGCAAAGCGCAAAAAAGAAATTAAATTATTTGCCAAATAATTCTGTGTACATTAAATTTAAAGCAAAAAATTTATATGACAACAATATCCACATCTTTCAATAAACTAAAATCGTATTGCGAAAAAGAGCAATTCAAAGGTTGGGACCCTTATGACGGGCTTAATTCAAAAGTTTTTCAAGCACTACCTTTTTTAAAGAACTCTGCACTATGCCGTCTTATTGTTATACAGGGATTCAAGCGTTGCCCATTCAACTTACGCCCCATAGCCATGGTGCCAAAGGAACATAATGCAAAGGGCATAGGACTATTTCTCAGTGGTTATTGCAATCTATACAATGCTGTTAAAAAAACACCTGCACTTGCCACACAATACGGCACACTGCAAGATATTGAAAAACAGATAAACGAACTTGCCGAGTTGCTTATATCCATGCAATCAAAAGGATACAGTGGTTCATGTTGGGGTTATAACTTCGACTGGCAAGCACGCCGTTTGTTCTTGTTCCCACGTTTCACCCCCACCGTTGTTGCCACAAACTTTTGTGCGACAGCACTCATGGAAGCATACGAAATCACCAAGAACGACAAATACCTGAACACGGCACTCACAGCCGCCAACTTTGTAATTAACGACCTGCATCGCACACCATATGAAGGAGGCTTTCTTTTCTCATACAGCCCGTTAGATGGTAACGACACCGTGTTCAATGCATCGTTGTTAGGTTCACGTCTGCTAAGTTATTGCTACCACTACACAAAGAACGAAGAATACAAGCAACTTGCCGAGCAATCTATAAAAGCATGTTGCGCCGGCCAACAGCCCGACGGCTCATGGGTATATGGAATGTTACCCGTGCAAAGCTGGGTCGATAGTTTCCACACCGGTTACAACCTCGACGCGCTTATAGCTTACCAAGAACTTACAGGAGATAAAAAATACGAGAAATACCTCGAAAAAGGTTTTGAATACTATGTAAACAACTTCTTCGAGCAAGATGGCACGCCCAAGTATTACAACAACCAGATGTACCCCATAGATATACACTGCCCGGGGCAATTACTTATAACACTATCGCGCATGCACCGCCTCAAAAAGCATAAAGAACTTGCCGACAAAGTACTTGGCTGGGCAATAAAAAACATGCAGGACAAAAAAGGATACTTCTACTACCAATTAAAGAAAGGAATAAGCTCAAAAATATCATATATGCGCTGGAGCAACGCATTCATGTTCAACGCAATGAGCCACTACCTAAATAATATATAAAAACACAACAAATAACAATACCGGCAAATAGCTCCTCTTGTTGATTCAAGAGGAGCTATTTACAGATATACATGTGAACAACAAATATTTGATAGAGAAATTACTGATTATTCAATTTCTACAAGTGGTGATATTTACGATGCCTTTCCTTCAATAGAATACGTGGAAGATGGGCTATAATCCCCCAGCATCGCTTAAGCTGTTTCTTGGGTTCCCACAAAATTCGGTGAATAAATTCAATGTGCAACCCAACCATCCACCGAGGAGCACTTTTGGGCAGACCGGGTAACCCACTGAAAAAATTAAAGACAGCACCCACAGCTATACACACACCTTTTTTAAGATGAGGAGCAAGCATACTCATAAAGAGCTCCTGCTTGGGTGCACCCAGAGCAATCCATACGATATCGGCACCATCATTTTCTATATCATTAGCTATGGAGGCATAGTCAAATTCCTCGACTTTGCAAAAAGGCAGTTCTTTAAATGTCATGTTTGCAACATCGGGATTTATAGTCTTTATATTCTCTTTAAGCGCAGTAACGGTTTTTTTATCGGCACCCAAAAAGTACATGCGATATCTTCGGCTCTTAATAATATCCATAAAAATATCGCTCCCCCTGTAACAATGATATTTTTTACCATAAATCCACTTTATAAATATAGGAACCCAACTACTATCGCATATAGAGAACATAGCACCGTTCACGGCACTTCTGTAAGCCTCGTTGCAATGCACATTTGTCAGTACATTACAATCGGGAGCACAAACATAGCTTACCCTCTGTTCTTCAACCCGTTTTGCTATATTCTCGTGTATTTTTGATACATCGAATTCATATTTTATACCGAAATATTCTTCCATCGATAACGGCTCAGTTGTAGCTTTGCATTAGCACTATGCGAAGATAGTGGAATTTATTTAAATAATAAAGGTATAATGTATAGTAAGTGTCAATAAACTTATTATTTTTTTAACAAATAATGTTTAATTCTTTGTTTAAAAAAATATAATGTATAACTTTACGGAGTTGATATTTGTTAGTATTAATTATAAGAATTAAAATTTTTATATAATGGCAAAAGAAAAAGTTTCAATTAATGGTGTAAAATTTTTTGCATTCTCCTCGGAGAATGAGCTTTTTGAGCACATCGACGAGAATAAAGGTATTCTAGTTGCTATAAATGCCGAAAAAATAATTAATGCAACAGATAAAACCCGCAGTATAATAAACCGCAATGTAGGTTATATCGATGGTGCCGGTGCAATGTTGGCCGCAAAGAAAAAGGGGTTTAAAAAAGCATGTAAAATACCCGGTTGTGAACTATGGCTTAAAATAATAGGCCACTTTTACAAAGAAAAGACATTCTATTTGATTGGTGGCAAGCAACAGGTAATAGAAGAAACCGTTGAAAAATTAAAAAAAGAGTATGAGGGGATAAATATCATCGGTTTCCGCAATGGTTACATAAAAACCAACGATGAAAAAAATGCCCTTATTGCCGATATAGTAGAAAAGAAACCCGATGTGGTATTTGTGGCCATGGGCTCACCCAAGCAAGAACTTCTTATGGAAGAGATTCAGCTACAGCATAAAGCAATATTTCAAGGGCTTGGCGGAAGTTTCGATGTATACACCGGCCATGTACAACGTGCACCAAAGTGGTGGGTAGACCACAACATGGAGTTTGCTTACAGGCTTCTGAGAGAGCCAAAACGCATAAAGCGACAAATGAAGCTGTTTAAGTTTATGTATTATCTTTACACAAAGAAAATATAACAAGGGATTAATGAAAAACAAAGGGTAGCAACACATGTTGCTACCCTTTGTTTTTTCATATTGTATAATTTCCCCTCTCATTTAAATAGCAATAATATATTGCTATACAACAAACAAGTATTTTAGCAACCATGCATATAGTTACACACAAGGTTCAGTGCATGTTACAATTTTTTTTGTTCAAGGAGAGTATTACAGTTTTAAGATGCGCGACAACACCGCGTGTAGCCACACTTATACGATTCTGCAAACGACATAAAAATTAAATAAATTATATCTTTTTTAGAACAAACCGGCTAACCCTTGTGTTATAACTATAATTAACAAATTATAATATTACAACATATTACAACATGAAAACAATAAAAATAAAAGATACAAGCAACATGCAAGAAGAACTATTCACAGCCCTCGACACACTACAATGCGAGCTAAACAAACATACACGCAACATAACCACATCGTTACACACCGCCAACCGTATAAGATACGAAGCATCGGCCAACGCCATGCAAATGATAAGAGACGGGAAAATTGTCACAGCCACAGAACTTAAAGAATTTGTTTATTGCAAAATTGAGGAAAACCTTAAAACACAAATAACATCTTATACAGGCCGACATACACCCAACAACATCTATTTACGCTATAAAACAAAATCAAGGGATTTTCTTTAAAGAAAATCCCTTGATTTTATGTAATTACATATTTATATAAAGCGGTTGTTAAAGAACCCCTCTATAACATATTACTTTGCAATAATAAGATAGTAATTCTTCTTACCCTTCTGAACAAGTATATATTTATCGTTCAACAAATTCTCAGTTGTAATAACCTGGTCGAAGGTGGCAAGCTTCTCTTTATTAACCGACACGCCACCACCCTGAACAAGCTTACGCATCTCGCCCTTAGAGGCAAATATCGCAGCACTGTCTGTTGTGAGATCTACTGCCTTTATACCCTCCTCTATCACAGAACGTGCAACCTCGAAAGTGGGGACCCCATCGAACACAGCAAGCAAAGTATCCTCGTCGAGCGAACGCAAAGCATCAGATGTAGCATTACCAAACAATATACCCGAAGCCTCAACCGCCTTGTTATACTCCTCCTCGCCATGAACAAGGATAGTAACCTCCTGAGCAAGACGTTTCTGCAACAGACGCATGTGAGGAGCCTCGGCATGTTGAGCCACAAGAGCCTCAATCTCCTCACGGCAGATAGATGTAAATATCTTTATATACTTTTCGGCATCATCGTCGCTCACATTCAGCCAGAACTGATAGAAACGATAGGGCGATGTGTAACGCTTGTCGAGCCAAATGTTACCCTGCTCTGTCTTTCCAAATTTCTTACCGTCGGCCTTTGTTATAAGAGGACATGTGAGAGCATAAGCCTCGTTGCCCGACATTTTACGAATCATCTCGGTACCTGTGGTGATGTTACCCCACTGGTCGGCACCGCCAAGTTGCAATTTACAACCATGAGTCTCGTTAAGATGAACAAAGTCGTAACCCTGCAACAACTGGTAAGTAAACTCTGTGAACGACATACCATCTGTACCGGCCTCGCCCGAAAGACGACGTTTAACAGAATCCTTCGACATCATGTAGTTCACGGTAATCATCTTACCCACGTTACGAATAAAATCGAGGAAGGTAAACTCCTTCATCCAGTCGTAGTTATTTACCAAGATAGCCGCATTAGGAGCATCGCTGTCAAAATCCAAGAAACGGGCAAGCTGTTTCTTGATAGCCTCCTGATTGTGGCGCAAACGCTCCTCGTCGATGAGCACACGCTCCTTCGACTTACCCGAAGGGTCGCCAATCATACCTGTGGCACCACCTATAAGAGCAATAGGTTTGTGACCACACTGTTGGAAGTGACGCAACATCATCACACCAACCAAGTGACCGATGTGCAAAGAATCGGCGGTAGGGTCTATACCCAAGTAAGCACTCGTAAGCTCTTTCTGCAACTGCTCTTCTGTTCCGGGTGTCATGTCCTGAATCATGCCACGCCATTTAAGTTCCTGTACAAAATTCATTGATATATTCTATTTATTAGTTTCTAAAATTATTATTTACTCAATAAGCAATTATTGTAATCCCTAACGCATGTGAGGAATCTCCAACTCACAAAAGTAAAAAAACAAAGTAGCAATACAAAATTATTACACCCTTTTAGTACTTCGAGAGCATTATAATTTATATAAAGGCGACGGAGTAGTACGTTTCAGCACAACCAACTGCACATCTTTACCGGCAATTATCCCATAATCGCCAAACTCCATCGAAACACTCTTATAGGCAAGTTCCGGGTGGTTATTCTCCTCACTCAAATGACACAGCCAAATATATTTCAAATGCTCGTTAAAGTGCGAAGCAAGATATTTTGCCGTAACCTGATTACTCAAATGACCACGGGGACCGCTCACACGCACCTTCAAAAACTCGGGGTAACGCCCCATGGCAAGCATCTGCTCCTCGTAGTTGGCCTCAACAACCAAATAATTGGCCTGGTCCATGTAATACGACACAGTCTCTGTAATGTGCCCCAAATCGGTTGCAATACAGAATTTTTTATCGCCCACCTCTATAAAATAACCAACATTGTCGCTACCATCGTGAGGAACCTCAAAAGGGGTAATCTCAAAATCGCGGAAGAGGGTCTTTTCACCCTTCTCCACGTAACGCACATACTGCGCATCGATAGGCTTTGTTATACAATAATTGTTGTTTATCCCCTTATGCACCTCGCGAGTAGCATAAACAGGGATATTAGCCTTTGACGATATTACACCAAGCGACTTTATGTGGTCGGCATGGTCGTGAGTAACAAAAACGGCACACACGCTCTCAAAGGCGATGCCCTCCTTTTTCAAAGCCATTCTTATGGTCTTTGACGGGAGACCGGCATCAATGAGGATAGCATAATTATCTACCCCCAGATAGTAGCAGTTGCCACTGCTTCCGCTACCGATACTCATAAAACGAATCTCCATATATAATTATTTTTATCTTTCAAAAACTATCGACTTAGAACGGATAACCTATTGCAAAATGCAAAGCAAAATCACGGTCAAAGTCGGGGTGCAGGAAAGCAAGTTTATCTTTTCCCTTGTAGGCCGGGTTTACAGCCTTCATGCCACCATCGAGACGAAACACAAAAAGGTCGAACTCAAAGCGCAGACCAACACCATAGGAGAATGCCAAATCGCGCCAAAAAGTTCCCAACTCAAATTGTCCGTCGGGTTGCTCGGCATATTTTCTCAAAGTCCACACATTACCGGCATCGACAAACAGTGCCGAATGTATTTTCCAGAACAAGTGAGAACGCAACTCCACACTAAAATCGAGTTTCATATCACCGAGCTGGTTGATAAAATCGATAGCCTCGTCCTTACTGCGGTAACGTCCCGGACCCACACTTCTCACGTTCCAACCACGCAAACCGTTGGCACCACCTGCAAAATAGCGTTTCTCAAACGGCAAAATGTGTGAGTTACCATAAGGATAAGCAACACCGGCACCCAAATGTACAACAACCGAGTTACGTTCGTCGAACTTAACCCTTGTTACAAAATCAAAATCACCCTTCACATACTGCGCATAGGCAATATTGAGGAAAGTATACTGCCCCTCTCCGTTCTTTTCGGCACTGAGCAACCTGCTTGCAACATTAAGCACATTACCCGAACACTCCACCGATGTACGCAACGAATAGGCCATGTTCGAAAAACGGTCAATATCCCCGTACGAAGAGTTATAACTATAAGAATAACCAAGTTTTGTTATCAGCAGATTCTCATAGTTATATTTAAGAATCGAGTTTATGTTCGATATATTATCGAGATAATTCTTTTTAAACGTCTCCGAGATCCACGGCACATAAATATAGTTTACATCTATGATATCGAGTTTATGCGCCGACTTTATATTCTTGCTCCACTGATAGCTCCAGGCACCCGACAACACCCTGCGATCAAACTCGGGCCTCTCCTGCGAGTTAAACTTAACCGAAAAGAGCGACGACGACTTTAAAAACCGTTTCTCGGCAGGCACCAACCTCGAAGCATACCCTCCCGGCAATCGCAAGCTAAGTTCGGCACCATACTCGAAATATGAATCCCCCGTGTAGGCACCCAACCCCGATATAGCCTCATAGGCACCAAAAAGACGCAACGACAACAACTCGGAACCACCAAAAAAGTTCCTATCCGAGAATGTAACCGACGAGGCAGCACCCAAATCTCCGGCCGTGTTGGTACCCTCGATCTCAAAGCTCACCGTACGCCTTTTGTTGCGCTCGTACATGATATAACAGTCGAGCAACGAAGTGTCGGGACGCTCCACCAAGCGCACCGTGGGGTAACGCAACGCCGTGAGCTGTGCCAGCGAGCTGTAGGTTCTGTCCACCGCCTTCGATGCGTAACGCTCACCCGGCACAATATATGTCTTATGAGCCAAAGTACGCGGACGCACTACCGGGCTACCCTTAAAACGAAAATCATAAGACTCATATCTTGCCGTGTCACACCCTTTGAGCACCTCATCATTTATTCTCAACCCGGCACCCGAAACAAAATACACCTTACCAAAATTATACACCTTGTGCGGTTGCGGAGTAGCATTATCAGCAGGCCTGTACATAGCAATATTCATGGTAAGGTCCACATTAGTCGAGTAATGCGCAGTGTCTGCCACAAAAGTTATATAATCCTTCTGAAAGCGATAATAACCATTATCTTTCAGCAAAGTAGTGATGCGACGACGCTCCCCCTCCAATTTATCCACATTCATAGGCATACCCTCTTTAAGAAGCGACTCCTTAGCATGCTTCTCAATCAAAGAGACAATAGAATCGTCATCGGTCTTTATATCAATCCGCCCCACATAATACCTCTCGCGCTCGTGCAGGTAATACACAAGTTCAGTCTTTTTATCACCAACCACACTATTTTCATAATCGACCGTCGCATGCAGATAACCATCATTCTGCAACATCTGGCGAATATTCATTCTGCTTTTTTCGGCAAGTTCCCTATTAAAAATAACAGGCGGTTCACCAATCTTGCGCAAAACACGATTAACCCACTTAGTGGTATCACGGCCTGACGAAGAATATATCCCAAGCGGAACCTTAAAAAGGCTGAACCACTTTGCGTTCGGTGTCTGCTTCAAATAAAGCTGTGCATCAGTTGCGTTTTTATTATCGACATGAGATACAACCTTAACATCATGAAGCAACAACTCGCCCTCGGGGACAAACTTTGTCACCGAACACGAAAAAGCCGCCAAACAGCACATAAAAAGCACCAAGATGTTTCTCATAGGTAATATCTGCCTCAAATTTGAAAAATTCTTGCAAATATACTAAAATCTTAAAAGATTTAAGGTAGCTTTGCAACACTTTAACTCAACATAACACTATAAAATGTTAAGCAAAGCACAACTGAAATTAATAAAATCGCTCGAACAGAAAAAGTTCAGAAAAGAGACCGGGCTTTTTGTTGCCGAAGGAGGAAAAACCGTTGGCGACCTTCTAGCATGCGGGTTGCAATGCGAGCTTATAATAGCCGATGAAGAGTGGCTGTCGAAGCACACCCTGAACAGCAACCACAAAATAACAACAGTAAGCAGTGAAGATATTAAAAAAGCAAGTTTTCTGCGCACACCGCAAGGAATAATTGCACTATTCAAACAGCCCCGTCACAACAACGACACCCACCACCCTACCAACGAACTATGCCTCGCGCTCGACAACGTGCAAGACCCCGGTAACATGGGCACCATAATACGCATAGCCGATTGGTTCGGCATAGAACACATATACTGCTCGGCAGGTTGTGTCGATGCCTTCAACCCCAAAACCGTACAAGCCACCATGGGCGCAATAGGTCGCGTAAAGATACACAATGTAGAACTTGCACAGTTCATAACCTCGTTAGACGAAAAAACACCCGTATACGGCACCTTCCTAAACGGAGATAACATATACGAGCAACCACTTTCCGCCAACGGCCTCATAGTCATGGGAAACGAAGGGAACGGCATCGGAGCAGAGTGCGAAAGACATATAAACAAACGACTATTTATCCCCAACTACCCACAAGGACGCGAAACCTCGGAGTCGCTAAACGTATCAACCGCCACAGCAATCATATGTAGCGAATTCCGTCGTCGGGTAAAATAGGCAAAGCCCCATACCGCAAGAAGCATATTTTTAAATACACCTACAACAAACGTCGCACCGCGACACCATCGATAGGCTCATACAAACAGAGAGGCTGTGCATGATGCACAGCCTTTTCTACTATATCGTTTAAACACCGAGCAGAAGAGACAGACGAGAGAAACAACTCATCTTTCCACACCATCGATTGCAATTCAGCCTCGAAAGGGAAACAACGCACCACAGCCCCCTCTTTAACTTCCACCACATACATTGTCAGCACCTCGTCGGCCGGCATGTGCAATTTATGCGTCACATAAAACATTACTCCTCCTCTTTTAGCGGGTGAATGCGCCTAACGGCAATATCGCCTAACAAAAGTTTTGAAAGGTGCAACGAATCATTGTCGGAATAATAGACAAAGCCATGCACAGCCTCAATATTCCTCTTAAAATCGCGCTGAACATCAATGCAGTAAGCACCATCACCCTTCAAAGGCATACCGTTGCTCCTACTGCTCTTGTCGCCATACTGCACCACCAAAGCCACATGAGCCCCTTGGGCCACAGAGTCGGCATCGGGCAGGAAACGAGCAGTAAAAGAGAAAACAAGGCTATCTCCCCTCACAAATGTAGTATCCGCCTTGTAATTAAACTCAACCCTGTTAGTCAAAGCAGACGAAGAGAGCAGGCTCACACTTCTTTTATTCCACAAATCAACAGTGTCGGCCATCATCTCTTCAGATGCAACCATTCCGGCAATCACGTTATACCCATCAGATGTAGCCTCAATTTCGGCAGTAATACGTTTCTCGAGATTCGAATATATACGCACCATCTGCTTGGGATAACGAGTATACCACACAAGTGACGAATCGAACTGCTCCTTTGTTATTCCATGTTTTTTAAACACATAAGATGCATGCAACTTCTTTTCGTAACTTGCCGAAGACATCTCCGACGTTAAAACCTGTGCCAAATGATAATCGTATAGCACATTCTCCATTTTGTCGGGCTTTATAACATGCTCGGGGATCTCCACCGCGCAACCTGCCAAAAGAGCCGAAACAAACAAAACAACAAATTTCGCCACCTTACGCATCATACAACACACTATTTAAACGGTTTTTCAATATAACCTCGGTAAAACAGTAACAAAGCAACTATACCACACGAAATACACGCATCGGCAAAGTTAAATATCGGGCTGAAAAACAAGAAATTCTCCCCACCCACAAAGGGCACCCACGAAGGCCAGTCGAACGAGAATAGCGGAAAGTAGAACATATCCACCACTTTCCCGTAGAGAAAGTCGCCATACCCATCGCCAAAAGGCACAAGTGATGCCACACGATAGAAACTATCGGTAAAAATTTCGCCATAAAACAGGCAATCGATGATATTGCCCACAGCACCTGCAAAAATCAATGCAACGGTCACCACATACCCCACGGGGAAACTCTTGTTGCGCACTATCTTATATAAATAGTATGTCAAAAAGAGCACCGCCACTATGCGGAAAGAGGTAAGGAACAATTTGCTCCCAATCTCCCAACCAAACGCCATGCCACTATTCTCGGTAAAATAGATATAAAACCAATCGCCACAGACCGAAAATTTCTCACCGAGAAACATATTCAGCTTAACAGCGAACTTTATTACCTGGTCTACAATCAGAGCACCGAGTATAACAGAAACGGTAATTATAGAGCGAAATTTTACCTTGCTACCCATGTAATTAACGATTTTTCTTTGCCTCGATACTCAAAGTAGCATGAGGAACAGCCATAAGACGCCCTTTTGAGATAAGTTTACCTGTCTCACGGCAAATACCGTAGGTCTTATTCTCAATACGTATGAGCGCCGCCTGCAAGCCCTGAATAAATTTAGCCTGACGTTGTGCCAACTGCATCTGCTCCTCGAGAGAGGTAGCCGCACTGCCATCTTCCAAACCTTTGTAAGTGGGCGAAGTATCGGCAACATCGTTTCCGTCCTCGTGGCGAATAGAGCGCATTATCTTATCATAATCCCTCTTTGCAAGCTCCAACTTCTGGTTAATAACTGCGCGAAACTCCTCCAACTCCTCATCTGAGTAACGAACTTTTTCTGTCATTGTCTTAAAAATATTATGGTTAGTAATTTTTTCGTGTTATAGTTTTTCTATTGCAATGGTGAGCGAGTAACCATCGAGCTCCACGGTTTCTCCGGCTACACTGTCGCAAAGTTCTACCGAGTCGGCAAGAACCTGGTTGGCAATATAGTCGCTAAACTCCCTGACAGCCTCGTCGGCCTCGTTGCTCTTTGAGATAACAACAGCTATTCTGTCGGTAATTTCAAGACCACCGTCCTTTCTCATAGCCTGTATCTTCTTTATGACCTCACGGGCTATACCCTCGCGACGCAACTCGTCGGTTACCTCAACATCGAGAGCCACGGTAAGCGCACCATCGTTGGCAACAGTCCAGCCCGGAACGTCTTCACTGAATATCTCCACGTCAGCAAGTTCAATCTCGGCATTCACACCTTCAACAAGCAATGTTATCACACCGTTTGTCTCAAGTTCCTTGATCTGCTCCTGCGACATGGCAAGCACCTCGGCATTGACGCTCTTCATGAGCTTTCCAAACTTCTTGCCCAATGTACGGAAGTTACACTTGATCTTCTTCACAAGGATGCCGTCACCCTCGACAAAGACAAGTTCCTTCACGTTCACCTCGCTGAGGATAAGCTGCTTGACAGCCTCTATACGAGACTTCATCACCTCGTCAGCTGTAGGGATAGCGATCTTCTGAAGCGGCTGACGCACGATAAGTGCCTCCTTCTTACGCAATGCAAGTACCATTGAAGATATCTGCTGTGCAAGCTCCATACGATACTCGAGTTCGCTGTCCACCAGAGCCGCGTTACATGGGGGGAACCTGGCCTAGTGATCCGACTTGGTTTCTCCCTTGCCTGTAACAGATGCCAGACCCTGATACAGACGGTCGGCATAGAACGGAGCTATAGGGGCCATAAGGCGTGCCACCGTCTCAAGGCATGTATAAAGTGTCTGGTAAGCAGACACCTTATCAGTGCACATATCCGAGCCCCAGAAACGCTTGCGGCTGAGGCGTACGAACCAGTTACTTACATTGTCAATGACAAAATCTTGGATAAGACGGCCGGCCTTTGTAGGCTCGTAGTCGTTCAGGCAGCTGTTCACGTTCTTTACCAATGTGTTGAGTGCCGACAATATCCAACGGTCAAGCTCTGGACGCTCTGCCAAAGGAACATCTGGCTCAGAATAT
>JAZQVO010000038.1:0-87931 GCA_045631905.1 Bacteroidaceae bacterium | reverse complement strand
AGGCTATGCGTGAGGAATACAGTGAGGTGTTCAAGTTGCTGAAAAAGGGTATCAGCCTCCGAAACATCAGCAAGATTACGAATGTGAGTGTAAATACTATAAGAAAGTGTAAAGAGTGTGCAAGTGTATGAGAGGATAGGAAAAGAGCAAACCCATCGCTTGAGGTAAGTAGATTGTTGGCAAATCGAAAGGTTGTAATAGAGGTTTTTAATCTTCCTTGTTGTAAGATTTTTTATTACAGTTCGATGGGTAAAAACCAAAAAATAAGCCACAGAGTGCTGTGGCAAGGAAATATATGTTTTGAATGTTAAGTTTAGATGAATGCAAAAAGATTTTAAAGAATAATAACACTGATGAGGTCAAGATGATAAGGGAATATCTTTATCTGTTGGCAAATCTCCAAATTGAAAGTGAAAATAATAGTTTAAATGTTGATAGTCTATGAGAGTGATTTTGTATTGTAGGGTAAGTAGTGATGAGCAAGCAGATGGAACGAGTCTTGATTTTCAAGAGAGGGTTTTGCGAGAGTATTGCAGTCGTAACAATTATGAGGTTATACATTGTTGTAGAGAGGATTTTTCGGCGAAACATCACGATTTTCGCCGTCCACAAATGCAGTGGTTGAGGGAGTATTGCCGTAAGCATAAACGAGAGGTTGATATGATACTGTTCTTGCGTTGGGATAGGTTCAGTCGTAACACAGAGTTTGCCCACGCTTTCAAGCGTATCTTTATGGATGAAATGGGTATTTTGTTCAATGCTGTTGAAAATCCCATAGATTTTGAGTCCACCGAATGGAGTACGCTTTTCAACCTATATGCAGGTGTAGCGCAGACAGAGAATAACAAAATCAGTCGTAGAACGCGTGATGGTATAAGGGAAACACTTCTCAAAGGCAAGTGTGCAAACAAAGCGCCAAGAGGTTATAAGAATGTCCGTACAAGCAAGCACGATACCCATATTGAGATTGATGAAGCAGTTGCTCCACTCATAAGGAAACTGTTTACAGAGGTTGCCAAGGGTATTGAAACTCCTAACTATATCCGTAGGAAATATGCGAAAAAGTTTTCCGAAAGTTCATATTTTGCGATGTTGAGAAATCCTTTCTACATAGGTAAGATAAGAGTTCCAGCATATAAAGATGAACCCGAGAGGTTGGTTGATGGCGTACACGAACCTCTAATTGATGAAACTATATATAATAAGGTACAAGATGTTCTTGATGGTAAGAGGCGTAAAGCGCCTAAATTATCCAAACCTCAAGACCCTATGCTGTTCTTGCGTAAGTTCCTCATTTGCCCTATCTGTGGGCATTGCCTCACGGGTGCTACAAGCAAGGGAAATGGTGGTAAGTACACCTATTATTTTTGCTGTAATGACAGTAAACACATAAGGGTAAGGGCAGAAAGGGTAAACGACACTTTTGTTCATTACTTGTCTGTTTTGAAACCCTATGACACTGTTCTTGACCTCTATAAGGAGATTTTGAACGATATAAGGAAAGAGGATAGAGTGGAGCAGATAAGGCGTACAGAACGCCTTAAAAACGAATTGAACACAGTTATCAAGCGTATGGATAGTGTGCAAGACAAGTATATTGATGGAGAACTCGACAAGGTGTCTTATAATAGACTGATGGAGAGGTATTCCAATGAGGCAGAAAGTCTAAAAGAGCGTATCGCTCTTGTGGAAACCCCTAACAATGTCAAGGTCGAACCAAAGTTGGGGTATGCTATCTCCTTGATAAGTAATATAGATAGGTTTATTCTAGATGCTCCCGTTTCGCTTAAAATAAAGTTGCTTGGTTCGATGTTTCCTCAAAAAATAGAGTTTGACGGAAATAAATATCGAACCAATGAATATAACAAGGTGCTTGATTTAATATATCAGCAAACCAATGAGTTACGGGTGGGTAAAAAAGAAAACGGAGAGAGTTTTTCAACTTTCTCCGTTTCAGTACCCAGACCCGGGATCGAACCGGGATGGGTTGCCCCACTGGTGTTTGAGACCAGCGCGTCTACCGATTCCGCCATCTGGGCAATTGTTTTTCGTAATTGCGATGCAAAGGTAATGCTTTTTGTTTAATTTGCAAAGAAAATTGAGGTTTTTTTGAAAAAACTTTTTATCCTCTATATATAATTATGAAAAAAAACTCCAAAATGTTGCCTATCTCGTTGAAAAGAAGTAATTTTGCAGGCCGATTATTATCAGCCCACCCTGTGGGCAGTCGATACCTTAGGTCTCTGAGTTTGCTTTTGTACGCAATCTAGCCAATTGGTCGGGTAAACGCGAAGAGGGTTTCTGTGGTGCCTAATTCCGTGAGGTTCAAGCAGAGAGGTATTGAGAGAATGGAATTATTAACTATTTTAAAAGGAATTAAAGTGGATACTTTAAGCTACAAAACAATTTCAGTAAACAAAGCAACTGCTCAGAAAGAGTGGGTTGTTGTTGATGCAACAGACCAGGTTCTTGGTCGTCTTGGCACAAAGGTTGCCAAACTTTTGAGGGGTAAATACAAACCCAGCTTTACTCCTAACGTAGACTGCGGTGACAACGTTATCATCATCAACGCAGACAAAGTTAAATTGACAGGTAACAAGTGGACAGGTCGCACATACTTGCGCTTCTCGGGTTATCCCGGTGGCCAGAAGGCTTTTACACCCGCTGATGTAGTTAAGGGTTACAAAGGTTACGAGCGTCTTGTTAAGCACGTGGTAAGAGGCATGTTGCCCAAATCGCGTCTTGGCAATCACTTGCTTAACAACCTTTATATTTATGAGGGTCCCGAGCACAATCATGCTGCACAGACTCCTAAAACAATTGATATTAACTCTTATAAATAATACAGCAGATGGAAATGGTAAATGCATTAGGCAGACGTAAAAGCGCAGTTGCCCGTATTTTCGTTACTGAGGGTACCGGAAAAATTACTATCAATAATAAGGATCTGCAGGTATATTTCCCCTCAAGCATTCTTCAGTATGTTGTGAAACAGCCTCTGATGACTTTGGACGTTGTGGAGAAATATGATATCAAAGTAAACCTTGACGGTGGCGGTTACACAGGTCAGTCACAGGCTTTGCGTCTTGCAATTGCTTGTGCTCTTGTTAAGATTAACGCTGACGACAAGAAGGCTTTGCGTTCAGAAGGATTCCTTACTCGCGATGCTCGTGAGGTTGAGCGTAAGAAACCCGGTCAGCCCAAGGCTCGTCGTAGATTCCAGTTCAGTAAACGTTAATATTCGGTCCCGAAATATACGTTTAGTATCTAAACCACTCGGGACTTCACCTTATATATATATTAATTGGTGGGCTACCCGAGAGGTTGGTTAAATTTTAACTAAAAAGAAGGTAAACAATTTTAAAAAATTAAACAAAATGTCTAGAATTACATTTGACACACTTTTGGAGGCCGGTGCACACTTCGGTCACTTGAAACGTAAATGGAATCCCGCTATGGCTCCTTATATCTTCATGGAGCGCAATGGTATCCACATCATCGATTTGCACAAGACAGCAACTATGACTGAGACTGCTGCCGAGGCTCTTAAACAAATTGCAAAAAGCGGTAAGAAAATACTTTTCGTTTCTACAAAGAAACAGCTTAAAGAGATTGTTGCCGAGAAGGCACAGTCGGTAGGTATGCCCTATGTTATCGAGCGTTGGCCCGGTGGTATGCTCACCAACTTCCCTACAATCCGCAAGGCTGTGAAGAAGATGGCTACAATCGACAAACTCACACAGGACGGTACATATTCTAACCTCTCTAAACGTGAGTTCCTCCAGATTTCTCGTCAGCGTGCTAAGCTCGACAAGAACCTTGGTTCTATCGCCGACCTTACACGTCTTCCTTCGGCTATCTTTGTGGTAGACGTTTTGAAGGAGAATATCGCTGTTCACGAGGCTAACCGTTTGGGTATCCCCGTATTTGCTATCGTTGATACAAACTCTAACCCCAACGATATTGACTTCGTTATTCCCGCAAACGACGATGCTACAAAGTCGGTTGAGGTAATCTTGGACGCTTGCTGTGCTGCTATCGCCGAGGGCTTGGAAGAGCGCAAGGTTGAGAAGGTAGACGTAGAGGGTGCCGAGAACGAGGAGAACGCAGAGAAGAAGCCCGCTCGTCGTCGCACAACACGTGCACGTGCTAAGACTGAGGAGTCTAACGAGGCTGCTGAGTAATTCTCTTTAACCACATTATTAATTTAAAAAAAGATTACAACTATGGCTGTAACAATGGCTGATATTTCCAAGCTCCGTACAATGACCGGAGCCGGTATGATGGATTGTAAAAACGCTTTGACAGAGGCTGAGGGTGACTTCGAGAAGGCTGTCGAGATTATCCGTAAGAAGGGTCAGTTGGTAGCTGCTAAACGTAGCGACCGTGAAGCTTCGGAGGGTTGCGTGCTTGTTAAGGCTGAGAACGGCTTTGCCGCTATCATCGCTTTGAAGTGCGAGACCGACTTTGTTGCTACAAACGCTGACTTCGTGAAACTTACACAGGATATTCTTGATGCTGCTGTGGTTGCTAAGTGCAAGACTATCGAGGAGGTTCAGGCTCTTCCCATGGGCGAGGGTACTATACAGGACGCTATCGTGGCTCGCACAGGTATCACAGGTGAGAAGATGGAGCTCGATGGTTACAAGACTCTCGAGGGCGAGAACATCTACACCTACAACCACCAGAAGAAGAACATGCTCTGTACTATGGTAGCTTTGTCAAAGGCTAACGAGGAGGCAGGTCATGAGATTGCTATGCAGATTGCCGCTTCGGCTCCTCTTGCTCTTACAAGCGAGGATCTCGATCCCACAATCATTGCAAAAGAGCGTGCTGTTGCCGAGGATAAGGCTCGTGAGGAGGGTAAACCCGAGAATATGATTGCTCGCATCGCCGATGGTCGTATTCAGAAGTTCTACAAAGAGGTTTGCCTCTTGCAGCAGGGCTACTGCCAGAACGAGAAGATTACTGTTGCCGATTTCTTGAAGAGCTTCGACAAGGAGCTTACCGCAACAGGCTTCCAGCGTTTCACATTGCGTGCTGAGTAATTTAAATTACATTAGATAGACGCGACAGGGCACCCAAACGGGTGCCCTGTTTTTTATGCTGGTTAGCTATGCTTGCAAGGTTGTGGTGATTCGTGAACGGCAAAAACATTCGTTGGGCTTGCTTTTGTCCTTTATTTCCTGTCTGATAAGTCTTTTATATACAAAAATATATAATTTTAAAAAATGTTATAAGATTTGGAACATTTTACCCTGTAATAGTGTTATATTTATATAACAAAAAAGAATGATTAAGATGGGAGATTACAACAGGCAGTTGATAGAGATACAAAATACTCTGTTTACGTATGCCAAAGTGCTTACAGGCGATTTAAATGATGCTCAGGATTTGCTACAAGATACATCGTTGCATATTTTACTTAAAGTAGACCGCTACAACGAGAAGGGTAAGTTTCGTTCGTGGGCTATGGTTTTAATGAAAAATGTGTTTAGAAATGGTTTTAGAAACAATAACAAAGAGACTACCGGCATCAATGGCTATGAGTATATGACGGAAGATACTAATAATCAGTTGTGCGAAACAGAATGTAGGTATTATGGCAGGGAGATTATTGATATTATAGATCAAATGCCTTATGAGGAGGCTACAATATTAAAATTGCGCATACTTGGGTATAAGTATCATGAGATTGCTCAATATCTTTCGCAACCTTTGGGTACTGTGAGGAGCAATCTTTTCAGTGCTAAAATAGATTTATTAAAAAATCTCAAAGATTACGATATAAATTAATGTTGTTTGTGGGTTGACTCGTTTTACTGCGTTCGATGACGTGGTGTGTCTGATTGTATGTACAGGGCTTGGGGGATCTTCTTACAAAGTGATTTGTAGTATGCCTTTATTGTTTTTCTTCTATATAGAGATTAAAAAAAAAGCTACGCATATGAATTGCGTAGCTTTTTTGTCGGTTTGTGCGTTTAATCAGAATATAACTTTTTTGCCGTTTATTATGTAAATACCCTTTGTGGGGTTTTCTACTGCACGGCCGTTTAGGTCGTATATGGTGCTATCGTCGGCATCGGGGGCGATCTTTGTTACTGTGGTATATTATCCTCCTCGCTTCGTTAAATGTTGTTAAAAATTAATGCGCTTAAAGCCTTGTTGTATGTATGTTCCTAAAATTGGTTGTCTGATAGAAGCCTGTCTGGTGGTTTATTCGAACTTTATTTCCAATTGTTTGGGTTCGTTGCCTAAGAGATTGAACGACATGCGGTGGTGGGGTGTGACACCATGCTCGCGTATGGCGGCACGGTGTTTGGCTGTGGGGTAGCCTTTGTTGCTTTGCCAGTCGTACATGGGGTACTGGCGTGAGAGGGTGAGCATGTAGTCGTCGCGGTAGGTTTTTGCAAGGACCGAGGCGGCGGCTATGCTCATGTATGTGGCATCGCCTTTTACTACGGTGTTGTGGGTGATGCCGGGGTAGGGGCTGAACTTGTTGCCGTCGATGAGCAGGTGCTCGGGGCGTACTTTCAGCTTGTTTATGGCGCGGTGCATGGCGAGTATGGAGGCTCGAAGTATGTTTATTTTGTCTATCTCCTCGGCTGTGACTCTGCCCACGGCCCATGCAACGGCCTCTTTTTCTATTATTTCGCGCAGTTGGTAGCGTTGTGCCTCGGTTAGCTGTTTGGAGTCGTTGAGGAGGGTGTTTTCGAACCCGGGTGGCAGAATAACTGCCGCGGCGTACACGTCGCCGGCAAGGCAACCACGGCCGGCTTCGTCGCACCCTGCTTCTATTACTCCTTTGGTTTGGTAGGGCTTGAGCATCAGACAAACATCTTTATGGCTCTTTCGATGCCTTTTATGAGTGTATCAACCTCTTCGAGGGTGTTGTAGACGGCAAATGATGCACGAACGGTGCCGGGTATGCCGAGGTGGTCGATGAGGGGTTGTGCGCAGTGGTGCCCGGTGCGTATGGCTATACCGAGGTGGTCGAGTATGGTGCCGAGGTCGGCCGGGTGTATGTCGCCGACAAGGAACGATATTGCTGCTCCGTCGGGGTTGCCGAAGATGCGCATCTGTGGTATCTCTTTTAGTTTTTCGAGTGCGTAGCAGGTGAGTGTGTGCTCGTGCTTGGCTATGTTGTCTATGCCTTTTGAGTTTACCCATTCGAGCGCTGTGCCGAGTGCTATTGCGCCTACGTAGTCGGGGGTACCTGCTTCGAACTTGTAGGGTAGCTCGTTGTAGGTCGTTTTTTCGAAGCGCACTGTTTGTATCATCTCGCCTCCGCCGTGGTAGGGTTGCATGGCGTTGAGCCACTTTTCTTTGCCGTAGAGCACGCCTATGCCTGTGGGGGCGTATACTTTATGTCCGCTCATTGCAAAGAAGTCGGCATCGAGCTCTTGAATGTTTACCTTTATGTGGGGGCTACTTTGCGCTCCATCTATGAGCACGGGTACGCCGTGGCTGTGGGCTGTTGCGATGATCTCTTTCACGGGGTTGGTTACTCCGAGCACGTTTGATACGTGTGTTACGCTCACCAGCTTTGTTCTCTCGTTGAAGAGTGCTTTGTAGGCATCAAGGTCCAGGGTGGTGGTGTTTGTCAGGGGGATTATGCGCAGGTTTATGCCTATGCGTTCGCGCAACATTTGCCAGGGTACTATGTTGCTGTGGTGCTCCATGGTTGATATTATTACCTCGTCTCCCTCTTTGAGGAAGCTGTTGCCAAAGGAGTTTGCCACAAGGTTTATGCTCTCGGTGGTGCCTCGTGTGAAGATTATTTCGTGGCTGTGCTGTGCGCCGATGTATTGTTGCACGGTGCGACGGGCTTTTTCGAACTCTTCGGTGGCTACTTGTGAGAGGTGGTGTACACCGCGGTGCACGTTGGCGTTGGTGGTGCAGTAGGCGTTGCTTATTGAGTCGATAACGCATTGTGGCTTTTGGGTGGTGGCCGCGTTGTCGAGGTATATTAAAGGTTTCCCATACACTTTTTGCGAGAGTATGGGAAATTCTTTGCGTATTTCTTCGGGGTTGAGCATTTGTTTTCGTTATTTACATAGTGAACAGCCTTTGCAACGGTTGAGCTCGCCTCGGAAGCGTTTCTCTACAAGTATGTGAAGGCGGTCGCGCAGTGCTTCGAGCTTTATGTTGTCGATTACTTCGCCTGCGAATGCGTACATGAGCAGGTGACGCGCCTCTTCTTTGGGTATTCCGCGTTGTTGCATGTAGAAGAGTGCGTTCTCGTCGAGCTGGCCCACTGTGGAGCCGTGGCTACACTTTACATCGTCGGCATATATTTCCAACTGGGGTTGGGCGTACATGCGGGCGCAACTTGTGAGGCAGAGGTTTTTGTTGGTCTGGTGCGACACGGTTTGTTGTGAGTCTTTGCGTATGAGCATTTTACCTGCAAAAACACCTGTTGATTCCTCGTCGAGTATGTATTTGTAGAGCTCGTTGCTGTTGCAGTGCCCTGTTTTGTGATCGACAAGTGTGCGGTTGTCTATGTGTTGTTTTTTGTCGCCTATGGCGAGGCCTGTGACATTTGTGTCGGCGCCGTGGCCTTCGAGCGATACGTTTATGTAGTTGCGTGTGAAGCCGTTGGTGAGGGTGATGTTGCAGTGGTTAAAGTGGCTGTTTGCGGCCTGACGTACAAACATGTGCCCTAAACGGGTGTTGCCGTTGCTTGTCTCTTCGAGTTCATAGATGTCGAGCGATGCTCCCTCGCCTACATAAACTTCGGTCACTTGTGTCGAGAGTGAGCGGTTGTCGGTCGAGGAGTGGTCGCACACAAGAAGGCTTGCTTTGGCTCCTTGTTCGAGTATTATGAGCAGGCGACGGTTCGACATCATGTCTACTTTCGATTGCAGGAGGCTCACTATCTGTATCGTCTCTTCAACCTCGGTGTTGCGTGGTATGTACAGCACTATGCCGTCTTGCACAAATGTGGTGTTGAACTGTGCTATGCTGTCGCCTTCGCATGCCATGGTGTTGTAGTAGGGGGCTATGAGCTCGCTGTGGCTCTTTGCAAGTGCATTGAGACTGCCGAGCAATACTCCGTTGGGGAGGTTGGCTTGGTTCCCTGTTGCTTGGAAAGAGTCGTTTACTATGTAGGCCTGCAAGGTTTTGAGGTTGGGCACGTCGCAGGTGAAGATGTCGTGTGTGCTTGCCTGCGCCGATACTCGCCCGAGGTTCATGCCATAGTTCACGGCAAATTGTTCGGCTACTTTTGTGTGTAACCAATTTTCTTCTTTTATAGTGGGGAACCCGGTCTCCTTGAACTTGGCAAATGCTGTGTTACGAGCGTTGTTGAGCAATGGGGCACAGGGCTTCTCTATAAGTTCTTTGTGCTGTTCGAAGATGTTTATGTATTCTTGTTCGTTGCTCATCTTAATTCTCGTTTTTTATCCAGTCGTAACCGCGTTCTTCGAGCTCTAATGCGAGTTCGGGGCCTGCTGTCTTTACTATTCTGCCGTTGTAGAGTACGTGTACTATGTCGGGCTTGATGTAGTCGAGCAGACGTTGGTAGTGGGTGATGACAAGGGTGGAGGTGTCCTCGCGTTTGAGCTTGTTCACTCCTTCGGCTACTATGCGCAGTGCGTCGATGTCGAGCCCAGAGTCGGTCTCGTCGAGTATGCTGAGTGTGGGCTCTAACATTGCCATCTGGAATATTTCGTTGCGTTTCTTCTCGCCACCGCTGAATCCTTCGTTCACCGAACGGTTGGCCAGCTTGCTGTCGAGGTTCACAAGGGCACGTTTTTCGCGCATCAGCTTTAAAAAGTCGGTTGCGTTCATGGGGTCGAGCCCTTTGTAACGACGTTGTGCGTTTATGGCTGCACGCATGAAATTGGTGATGCTTACGCCTGTTATCTCTACGGGGTATTGGAATGAGAGGAAGAGGCCTTCGTGGCTGCGGTTCTCGGGTGAGAGGGCGAGCAGGTCTTTTCCTTTGTATATTACTTCTCCTTCGGTTACAGTGTAGGCGGGGTGGCCCACAAGCACGTTGCTGAGTGTGCTCTTGCCCGAGCCGTTGGGGCCCATTATTGCGTGTACCTCACCGGCTTTTACTGTGAGGTTTATTCCTTTTAGTATCTCCTTGCCGTCTATTGTGGCATGCAGGTTTCTTATTTCCAATAAATTCTCCATTTTATATGGTTTTTATAGAAATTGTTCTGTTGTTCTGTTTGTTTTTATCCCACGGCACCTTCGAGCGATACGCTGAGTAGTTTTTGTGCCTCTATGGCAAACTCCATGGGGAGTTTGTTGAGTACCTCTTTGGCGTATCCGTTTACTATGAGGCCTATCGCCTCTTCGGTGTCGATACCTCGTTGGTTGCAGTAGAATAGTTGGTCTTCCGATATTTTTGAGGTTGTTGCCTCGTGTTCTATCACGGCGCTGTTGTTGTGTATGTCCATGTATGGGAAGGTGTGTGCTCCACATTTACTGCCGAGTAACAAGGAGTCGCATTGGCTGTAATTGCGTGCGCCTTCGGCGTTCTTGCTCACACGAACAAGGCCACGATAGGAGTTTTGGCTCTGACCGGCAGAGATTCCCTTGCTTATGATGGTGCTGCTGGTGTTGCGCCCGAGGTGAATCATCTTTGTTCCTGTGTCGGCTTGTTGGTAGGTGTTGGTTAGTGCCACCGAGTAGAACTCTCCATGGGAGTTGTCGCCTCGCAGTATGCAACTGGGGTATTTCCATGTGATGGCCGAACCGGTCTCTACCTGTGTCCACGATAGTTTGCTGTTGCGTCCACGGCAGTCGCCTCGTTTGGTTACAAAGTTGTATACTCCGCCTTTGCCCTCGGCATCGCCGGGGTACCAGTTTTGTACGGTGCTGTATTTTACTTCGGCATTGTCGCACACTACTATCTCTACTATTGCTGCGTGGAGCTGGTTCTCGTCGCGCATGGGGGCTGTACAGCCTTCGAGGTACGAGACGTAGCTGTCGTCATCGGCAACTATGAGTGTTCGTTCAAACTGTCCGGTGTTGGCGGCATTTATTCTGAAATATGTCGATAGCTCCATGGGGCAACGTACTCCTTTGGGTATGTATACAAACGAGCCGTCGCTGAAGACTGCGCTGTTTAGAGCGGCAAAGAAATTGTCGCGGTAGTTTACTACGCTGCCTAAGTATTTGCGCACTAAATCGGGGTACTCTTGTACCGCTTCGCTCATGGAACAGAAGATTATTCCTTTCTCTTTAAGTTCCTCTTTAAAGGTTGTTTTTACTGACACTGAGTCCATCACGGCATCTACGGCTGTGCCACTGAGGGCAAGGCGTTCTTCCAAGGGGATACCGAGCTTTTCAAAGGTTTTCATGAGCTCGGGGTCTATCTCGTTGTTCTTTTTCTCCTTTTTCTTCAATGGGTCGGCGTAATATGATATTGCCTGATAGTCTATAGGTGGTATATTGAGATGGGGCCAGGTGGGCATCTCTTGTGTAAGCCAGTAGCGATAGGCTTGCAGGCGGAACTCTAATAGCCATTCAGGCTCATTTTTCTTTTTGGATATGAGCCTTACTATGTCTTCGTTGAGTCCGCATTCTATAATGTCGGTCTTTATATTTGTGATGAAGCCAAATTCGTATGCTTTATTGGCTATTCTCTTAAATATATTGTCTTTCTTTTTCATTACATTTTGTTTTCGGCCTCTTCTAATATTATTGAGGTGAAAATTTGTGTATAGGGATATAACAACGAACTTTTTTGCATTGTTCTTCCGGTGTAGTTGTTATCGGGGGCTATACTTTCGGCTATGTTTACTGCTCCGACAAGGAGGAGTATCGCTAT
Source organism: Bacteroidaceae bacterium (assembly GCA_045631905.1). Lineage (GTDB taxonomy): Bacteria > Bacteroidota > Bacteroidia > Bacteroidales > Bacteroidaceae > HGM04593. The sequence goes on along the minus strand of JAZQVO010000038.1, from coordinate 76,143 downwards.
TATTGCTGAAAATATGGCTCCGAATATCGAGTCGATAAAACTGAGATGTATAAGTTTCAACAACCCCGACAACACTATTCCTAAAACCTTGGATATTAAAATTGCTATAATTACTATTGCAATAAATCCAAGGGGGATACATATCCACGTCTCAAGGTTGGTGTAGCTTTGTATTATTTCTCCTGCCACGGAGTTGTAGAGCATGGCAAAGGTAATACCCATTGCCAGCCCTGCTCCGAATGAGAGTTGTTTTATAATACCTCTTATGTATCCGTATATCAATCCTATGAAGGTTACCAGAATGATTATGTAATCGAGCGTGTTCATCTGTCTTACAGCTTCTGCTTAACCTCTACTTCTACAAATGTTTCGATGATATCGCCTACTTTAATATCGTCTTGGTTCTGCAAGCTGATACCGCACTCGAAGTTGGTTCCAACCTCCTTGACATCTTCCTTGAAGCGTTTGAGGGCTGCAAGGTTGCCGGTGTGGATAACAATACCGTCGCGTATGAGGCGTGCACGGTCGGTGCGTTTCACTTTTCCTTCGCGTACCATACAGCCGGCTACTGTTCCTACCTTGCTGATGTGGAAGGTTTCGCGTACCTCGATGGTGGCTGTGACCTCCTCTTTTACTATGGGGGCCAACATACCTTCCATGGCGGCTTTCACCTCTTCGATGGCATCGTAGATGATTGAGTAGATGCGTATATCCACGCCTTCGTTCTCGGCTACCTTGCGGGCTGTTACCGAGGGACGTACCTGGAAACCTACTATAATTGCATCTGATGCCGCGGCAAGGCTTACGTCGCTCTCCGATATCTGTCCCACGGCTTTGTGGATAACATTTATCTGGATTGTCTCGGTTGATAGCTTTATGAGTGAGTCGCTCAAAGCCTCTATTGAACCGTCTACGTCGCCCTTTACAATGATGTTGAGGGTTTGGAAGTTGCCGAGTGCTATGCGGCGGCCCACCTCGTCGAGGGTAAGCATTTTTTGTGTGCGGAGGCCTTGCTCGCGTTGCAACTGCTCGCGTTTGCTTGTGATCTCACGTGCTTCGCGCTCGCTCTCAACAACGTTGAAGGTGTCGCCTGCGGTGGGGGCTCCGTTGAGACCAAGGATTAGTGCGGGCTCGGCGGGTAATACCGACTTGATGCGTTGGTTACGCTCGTTGAAGATGGCTTTTACCTTTCCCCATTGTGTTCCGGCTACTACTATATCGCCCACTTTGAGTGTTCCGTTCTGCACAAGTACGGTTGCAACGTATCCACGGCCTTTGTCGAGGGTTGATTCTATGATTGAACCTGTTGCTTTGCGGTCGGGGTTGGCTTTCAGGTCGAGCATCTCGGCTTCGAGGAGTACTTTCTCCATGAGCTCTTCTACGCCCATACCTTTCTTGGCCGATATCTCTTGCGATTGGTATTTACCTCCCCATTCTTCGACAAGCATGTTGAGCTGGGCAAGTTCTTCTTTGATGCGTGTGGGGTCGGCTGCCGGTTTGTCGCATTTGTTTATGGCGAATACGATGGGTACACCTGCTGCCATGGCGTGGTTGATGGCCTCTTTGGTCTGGGGCATCACGTTGTCGTCGGCTGCGATGATGATGATTACGATGTCGGTTACCTTTGCTCCGCGGGCACGCATGGCGGTAAAGGCTTCGTGACCGGGGGTGTCGAGGAAGGTGATGTGTTTACCGCTCTCCATCTTCACGTTGTAGGCTCCGATGTGCTGGGTGATACCTCCTGCCTCGCCGGCAATTACGTTGGCTTTACGTATGTAGTCGAGCAATGAGGTCTTACCGTGGTCTACGTGTCCCATGACTGTGATGATGGGGGCACGTGGCATGAGGTCTTCGTCGGCATCGGCTTCTACCTCTATCGCGTTGGCTACCTCGGCGCTTACATATTCGGTGCTGAAACCAAATTCCTCGGCTACGAGGTTGATGGTTTCGGCGTCGAGTCGTTGGTTGATTGATACCATCATACCGATGCTCATACATGTTGCGATAACTTGTGTTACCGATATGTTCATCATGCTTGCAAGCTCGTTGGCTGTAACAAACTCGGTGAGCTTCAACACTTTGCTTTCGGCCATCTCGGCGTTTGCTGCTTGCATCTGACGCTCGGCTGCCTGCTCGCGTTTGTCCTTGCGGTACTTGGCGGCTTTGTTGTTCTTGCCACGCTGTGTGAGGCGGTCGAGTGTTTCGCGCACCTGTTTTGAAACGTCTTCTTCGTTTACGTCGTTCTTGTCGAAGCGTTTGTGCTGACGGTCGCGGTCGCGACGGCTACCCTGTGAGGGGTTGCTTCCGTTGCTCTTGTTGCGGTTGGCACTCCAATCTTGGTTGTTGTTGGTTTGCTCGCCGTTTTCTTTTATGTCGTTGATGTTTACGCGTTGGTTACCGCCTATGCGCTGGCGTTTTTTCTTGCCTTCGCCTTGCTGTGCGCCTGCGTTGTTTTGCTGACGCTGTGCGTCGCGCTGTTGCTTGCGCATCTCTTCGCGTTTTTTGTCTTTCTCTTCACGCTCTTTTTTCTTTTCTTCTTTGCTTTTCTTTTTGGGGCGTGTCGATTGGTTTATTGCCGAGAGGTCTATCTTTCCCATAATTTTGATGTTGGGGCCTTCTACCTCGTCAAGCTGTGTGAGGGTTGCTTGTGTTGCTGCCTTCATGGGTTCTTCAACAACTACCTCCTCCTCCTTTTTCTCGACTGTGGGCTCGGCTATGGGCTTAACTTCGGCTACGGGTTCTGTTTTCGCAGGTTCCTCGGTTGCGGGTTTCTCCTCGGCTACGGGTTTTTCGGCCTCTTTTTTGTTGTTTTTGCGGTTGAGGGCATCGAGGTCTATTCGGCCTGTTACCTTTATCTTGGTCTCGACAACAGGTTTGGGCTCCTCTGCTTTCTTGGGCTCTTCAACCTTTTTGGGTTCTTCTACAACAACGGGCTTCTCTTCTACAACGGGTTTTGCAACTTTTTCGGGCTCGACAGGGGCTGTTTTGGGCTTCTGTCGTTCCTTGGTGAAGTTGTCCGATTGTATGCGAGCTTTCTTGTCGGCGCTGAACTCTTCAATCAGGAGGTTGTATCCCTCCTCGGGAACTACTGCGTTGGGGTCTTCTTTTATTTCGAAGCCTTTCTTTTGCAGAAACTCCACAATTGTTGAGAGGCCAATGTTTAGCTCTTTTTGTACTTTATTTAGTCTTATCTTCATTCGTTGCTTTTTTTAATGGTTAATCGGAAACTGTTAAAGTTCCGTGACTTTTATTCCTCGTCTTCCTCGAACTCGGCTTTGAGAACCGAAATTACGTGGTCTACGGTGTCCTCTTCCAAGTCGGCTTTCTCTATGAGTACTTCGCGAGGTGTGTTAAGCACGGCTTTTGCAGTGTCGAGACCGAGTTTTTTGATAGCTGAGATTATCCACTCGTCTATCTCGTCGGCAAACTCTTCGAGGTAGATGTCGTCTTCCTGCATGGTGTCTATCTCGCGGTATACGTTAATGGTGTACTCGGTGAGCATACTTGCCAGCTTGATGTTCAAACCGTCTTTACCGATGGCGAGTGATACCTCTTCTTGTTTGAGGCTTACGTCGGCTACGCGTTTTTCCTCGTCGATGGTGATGTTGAGGATTTTGGCAGGGCTCAATGCGCGTTTGATGAAGAGCTCGATGTTCGAGGTGTAGGGGATTACGTCGATGTTCTCGTTGCGGAGCTCGCGAACGATGCCGTGTATACGTGAACCTTTTACTCCTACGCATGCTCCTACGGGGTCGATGCGCTCGTCGTATGTCTCAACTGCAATCTTGGCGCGTTTGCCGGGTATGCGTGCAATTTTTTTGATGGTGATGAGACCGTCGTTAATCTCGGGTACCTCCAATTCGAAAAGGCGTTGCAGGAACATGGGTGATGTACGGCTCAAAATAATTTTGGGGTTGTTGTTCTGGTTGTCTACACGGGCGATGACTGCGCGTACGTTCTCACCTTTACGGTAGAAGTCCGAAGGTATCTGCTCGGTTTTGGGGAGAATGAGCTCGTTGTTCTCATCGTCTACGAGCAACAACTCTTTTTTCCATATTTGGTATACCTCGCCACTTACTATCTGGCCTACACGCTCGCTGTACTTGTTGTAGAGGCTGTCTTTTTCGAGCTCCAAGATTTTTGATGCAAGTGTTTGGCGGAGGTTCAAAATGGCACGACGGCCAAACTCGGCAAAGTTCACAATTTCGCTTACGTCCTCGCCTACCTCGAACGAGTCGTCTATCAACTGAGCCTCGCTGAGTGAAATCTCGAAGTTGCTGTCTTTTACCTCATCGTCGGCAACAACAACACGACGGCGCTGAATCTCAAAGTCGCCACGGTCGGGGTTTACGATAACTGAGTAGTTCTCGTCGGTGCCGAACATGTTTACCAATACTTTGCGGAAGCTCTCTTCGAGCACGCTGATCATTGTTGTACGGTCGATGTTTTTCGACTCTTTGAATTCTTGAAATGTATCAAGAAGGCTGATTGTTTCTTCTTTCTTTGCCATTTTATTTGAAATTTATAATATACTTCGTGTATTTTACGCTGTCGTAGGTGAAGTGAAGGTCTTCCTCGACAAGCTGAGGGCGTTTGCAACCCTCTTTTTTCTCTTTTTTGCTGATGGTGAGTATGAACTCTTGCTCGTCGGCGCTTTTAAGTATGCCTTTGAGCTTTTTACCATCTTTGGTGAGTACTTCAACCTCTAAGCCTGTGTGGTTGATATACTGCTGTAATACTTTGAAGGGCTGTCCGAGACCGGCTGAGCCTACTTCAAGTTCGTAATCATCTGTCTCGCGGCTGAGACCTTGCTCGATGTGTCGGCTGAGGTCGGCGCAATCTTCTATCCACACGCCTTCGGCATGGTCAATTTCTACCGTAATTTTGTCATCTTTACTTATGACTACATCTACCAAAAAATACTCTTTTTCGGTAAGCCACTCATTTGTTAAATCGATTACTTGTTGTTTGTCAATCATATATATTTAAATCTTTATGATGTACGATGTGCTATCTTATGAAAAAGAGGGGCTTGCAGGCCCCTCACATCATCATTACTTTGCAAAAATAGTAAAAAGGGGCGATATGGACAAGTGTTTGTTCTTTTTTTATAGGTGTGGGTGGTTATTTTTTTATTGTCCCGATTTGTGTGTGTCGGGGTTGTTGTGTGATTGTGGGAATATGGTTACCTTTGTTCTATGTTTATGCTTTGTGCCGTATATGAAGTTGTATCTTTTTAACCCGGAAAACGACCTTGCTCTTGCCGATGGTAATGCCAACTATTGTGCTCCGCCTGCGGCTCGTGCGATAGCTGGTGATTTGGCTTCGCTCCCTTTGTGGTTTGCCGGGGAGGAGGCTTGTGTGTGGTTGCCGGGTGAGGAGCATGTTGCTTTTGCCGTGCAGATGGCCGAAAATTTTGCTTTGCCTGCTGTTTATAATAAGGGTTTATTGCCACAGGTGGAGGCTTGTTGTCCGTGGGGCTGGAGCATGCAGATGCGTCGTCGTTTCCTTGCTATGGGTGTGCACGAGAGTGTGTTGATGACAACTGATGGGGTGGAGAGGGTGCGTGAGCTGTCGAATCGCAGGTGTGCGATATCTCTTATGGAGAGGCTTGCTGCTACCGGTATCGACACGCCCGATATTCCGCTTTATTGCACCGAGGAGGCCGATGTCGCGCGTTTTGTGAATAGCATGCCACGCTCGGTAATAAAGGCTCCGTGGTCGGGTAGCGGGAAGGGTATTGCTTGGGGCATAGGGCGCGTTGAGGTGCCTGTGGAACACTTTTACAGGGGTGTCATAAGGCGTCAGGGGGGTGTGGTGTGCGAGCGTTTCTTGGATAAGGTGGTGGACTTTGCTATGGAGTTTCGTGCTTCGCATGGCGAGGTCGTTTTTGCTGGTTATTCGTTGTTTACGTGTGATGGCGGTGCCTATTCGGGTAATGTGCTTGCTTCCGATGTGGAGATTGAGAATTTTCTTGCTACCTTCGTGGAGCGTGGTGCGTTGCTTGGCGTGCGTGTGGCCCTCGAGAGGGAACTTTCTGCTATGCTTTCCGGTGTGGGGTATAATGGTTTTTTGGGTGTCGATATGCTTGTTTATCGTCATGGTAACGGCTTTCGTATTAATCCGTGTGTGGAGCTTAATTTGAGAATGAACATGGGTGCGGTGGCGCGTCTCTTTCACGACTGTTTTGTGGAGCCTGGCGTTCGTGGACGTTACTTTGTTCCTTTCTACAAAAAAGAGGGCGAGGCTCTGCTTGTGCACGATGTTTTGCGCGAGAGGTATCCTTTGAGGGTTGAGAATGGTCGCGCGCTGAGTGGGTATATCAATTTGTCGCCTGTTACTTCGCGGTCGCGGTATTCGGCTTATGTGTTGTTAGGCGGTGCGTCGGTGCCCGATTTGTATGCGGGTGGTGGTTTTTGACCTCTCTTTTTTGTGTGTTTGGTTATTTATGTGTATATTAGTACTTTAATTATATTTTGTTTTATGAGAAGAACAAGAGGGCATGGTGCCAACATGGGTTTCCTTTTCGGAGGTGTTTTTTTCTTTTTTCTGATAATTATTACGATAGGTCTTTTTGCTTATTTTTCTTTGTATAAGTATTGGGAGAAACCTGGTGATGTGCGCTTTGCGTATGAGATATCTTTTTCCAAAGAGTTTCGAGGCTTGGCTTATGATGTCTATTTGAACGATAGTTTGTTGTATGCGGGCGCGCCGGTCGATTGTGATACGGTGTTGCGTGTAAATCGCTTTGCCGAGGATAATGCTTTGCTTGTGGTGGAGAGGGTGTCCGATGCGGTGTCGATAATTCAAATTCCCGAGAGGGGGAAGGTTTGCTTGCGCATGCAGAGTGGGGTGGTGAAGGCCGATATAAGCAATTAAATATAAAGAGCGGTTATTAACCGCTCTTTATATTTAATTGCTGTGTGTGCTATCTTTTGGGTGTGAGAATCTCTTTGTATTTTTCTTTGTTGGCAAGAATGTTGCATGCTTCTTCTATGTCGTGGTCGTTGCGCAGGCTGTATATTATGGCTCCTTGCTGGCCATAATATCGTGTTACTATCTCGCTTTCTACTATCTCCTTTATGTATTCGCTAAAATGGGATAATGAGAAGTCGAGGTTTGCTTGTAGTTTCTTTTCAAGAGAGGCTATGTCGTCTTTTGTTATTTCGGTATAGCCTTCGAGCTCTATCATCTGTTTCAGCTTTTCGAGCACTTTGAGGCTTTGTATGTCGTAGCTGAATTTTGTCTCTTTCAAATATTTTTTGAAATCTTCGTACTCGCTGTCGGTTAAGATAAAATTGTCGGTGGGTGCGATGCTGTTGTGTGTCAGGTGGTAGTTTGTGGTGTAGTCGAAGAGTGCAACGTCTTGCAAAAGGTATAGCAACAGCGCCGACAGCTCGTCGTCTTTGGGTTCTATGTCGGGGCGTATGCCACCACCATCGCGTACTTCGCGTCCCGAGGCTGTGTGGAAGATGTTGGTGAGGCTGTCGGGTATGCGACTGCTTGTGCCGTCCTCGAGCATGTGAGAGTAGTCGAGGGCTTGTATACAGCGACCGCTGGGTATGTAGTATTTGCTTGTGGTTAGTTTAAGGTAACCTCCGCCGGGTAGCTGGCGTGTTGTTTGCACAAGTCCCTTGCCGAAGGTGCGTGAGCCTATCACTAAGGCTCTGTCGAGGTCTTGCAGTGAGCCGGCAACAATCTCTGCGGCCGATGCGCTCTGGCCGTTTACCAATATCACAATGGGCGATTCTGTGTCGATGGGTTCTTTTTCGGTTTTGTATGTGTAGTTGGCTTGTTTTATCTTTCCCTTTGTGGTTACTATTGTCTCTCCCTTTGGTACGAAGAGGTTTACTATATCCACGGCTTCGTTAAGCAGACCGCCACCGTTCCCACGAAGGTCTATGATGAATGTCTCGGCTCCTTTGCTTTTTAGCTCTATTATGGCACGGCGCATGTTTTTGGCGCAACCATCGGTGAAGCTTTCGAGTTGAACATAGCCCACGTTCCCGTTGTGAATGCCGTAGTAGGTTATAGCAGGCATGGCTATGCTTGCACGCTCTATTTTTATTGTCATGGGCTCTTTGGTGCCGGGACGTTTTATTTTTAATGTTACTATGGTTCCGGCTGTTCCGCGAAGCATGTTGCTCACGCTGTCAATTTTCATCTCTTTTATGTCGGTTCCATCGATGCTTAGAATGAGGTCGCCTGCTCTGAGCCCGGCTTTTTCGGCCGGCATGCCTTTGTAGGGTAGTGATATGGCGGTGGTTTTCTCTTTTTCGTGGTAGCGTATTACCGAGCCTATGCCGGCATATTTACCCGTTGTGAGCATTTTTAGTTCGTCGGCTTTCTCCTCGGAATAGTATTCGGTATATGGGTCGAGGTTTTTTAGCATGGACTCAATACCTTTGTCTATCATTTTTTGTGGTTGAATGGTGTCTACGTAAAAAAGATCGAGCTCTTTTACTATTGCGTTGAATATTGAAAGTTGTTTCGACAAGAGATATTTCCTGCTATCGTTACTGAATGAAAATAACGATGCAAGTGTAATTGCTATGATGGGCAGAAGTATTAATTTTCTTTTCATTGTTTTTTTTCTTTTGTGCATATTTAGGTGCGAAGATACAGTTTTCGTCTCTTTTTTCCTGCTCCAAAGTGGTGTATTTTCTTTTTTTTAGGGCAAAAAAGCCGTTTTTGAGATTTTTTTTCATTTATTTCGAAAAAAAACGTCGAAATACTTGCACGGTAAAAAAAGTTATACTACTTTTGCAACGTCAAACAACGAGAGACACATTCTTCAATAGCTCAGTCGGTTAGAGCACCTGACTGTTAATCAGGGGGTCGTAGGTTCAAGTCCTACTTGAAGAGCAAAGCGAGTGGTTATCCACTCGCTTTTTGTTTGTATATACGGGTTAAAGTGGCTCAACGTAAAGTCTGTTGAAACGCCGAAAAATTTGCACGAAAGCAGATATTTGCATGCCTTTCTTGCAAGCTACTTGCAAATAACAGGTGTTGTTGATGAAGGAATTTCCTCCCGTAAGGTTGTTTAAAGTGAAATTATGAGTATTTTTGCTCACCTATAATATATATATGGCTCAACGTTTTACGTTGAGCCATATATATTATAAAATATCCTCTATTCTGTATTTATTGTTGCATTATGAGGGTGGTGACTATGTTTTCGGCTGTTTCTTTTATGTATTCGAGCTCTTTTGGGTTTTCTTTGTTGCTTCCAAGTTGTATGTTGGCTTCGCCCGGGTATTTTTTGCAGAGGTTGTCCCAGCTTTGTAAAAACTCGGTGAGTCGGTCTTTGTACTCTTCTTTTTTTGTATCTTTTATTACTCTTTTGTATCTGTTGAGCAGGGCGGTTGCTTCGTTTACGAGGTTTCCTTTGCGTTCTATCCAGCTGTTGTATCCCTTGTCGAGCTCTATGACTTTGTAACCTGCCTCTGTGAGTGCATGTGATGCTTTTTTGCTTCGTCTACCGCTTCGGCAGTAGACGGCGATAATATCTTCTTTGTTGAGAAGGGTTGTTGCTTGTTCTATGAAATTTTCTTTGTTGATGTCTATATTTATACTGCCGGATATATTTCCTTCCTGGTGTTCTGTGCTTGTGCGTACGTCGAGTAGTTGTACATTGCTTTTCATTATCTCTTTGGCAAATGTTTCTGTGTCACAATTTTTGTATGTTGTATTGTGTGTGCACGATATTGTTGCCATTATGGTGAGGATTATAAATATTTTTTTCATCTGTGTGTCTCTTTTTTTAACCAAACAAGGTCGGCAAATATTTAATATTTGCCGACCTTGTTTGGTTTGTGTATTTATTACTGTATGTAGAGGTATCTGTTGTCCTCAATATCAGCATTGTTCATGAGCTCGTTGATGAAGTTGTATGTTCCGCGTGTTCCTTGCATCTTCACTTTCTCCTCTTCGGCTTTTGCGTTGAACTCCGATGCCTTCTTGGTCTTGTTGATGAGTTTTATAACGTATACACCGTTTGAACCTTTGATGGGCTCGCTGACTTCGTCGACATTAAGCTTGCTGACAACTGCGCTTATGATGGGCTCGCTCGATGATGTTGCGCTGATGTATGCAGGTGCGCTGAATGATATGCGGTTTGTGTTGCATACTTTTACTTTGGCAATCTTCTTAATCTCGTCGAGGTTCTTGCCTTTTATTTCGCTCATTATCTTTTCGGCTTTCTTCTCTTTGTATGCTTCGCGCTCCATCATGGGACGTACAACCTCGAGGCTTGTGTAACCTTTTTCGTTGATGGCCGAAACTGCTGCTACAAGCAGGTAGTCGTTGTCGCCACACTCGTAGAGGGGTGATATTTCGCCCTCTTTGGCCTCCATAATCCAGCGGTGTGCCTGTGCTGTGCCCGATATGTTGGCGATTTTGTGTGTTGAGGCATTTACTCCGTTCTGTCTCATTACACGGAAACCGTTCTCCTCGGCAAGTGTTTTCATGTCGTCGATGTCTTTGCACGATGCAACAAATTGGCTGAAATTGTTGTATGCGTTTGCATGTGTGTCGTCGGAGATGGTGTTCTTAATCTTTACAACGGCTACGTTGTATACGTCGATGTTGTTTTTGTTGTCGAGTATCTTGTAGATGATTTTTGCCGATGAATTTTTCAAGTTCATGATGCTGTAATCACCTTTCTTGCTGTTGATGATGTTTTTGATGATTTCGGCATCACCAGAGGTAAGTACATTACCGCTGTAATGGGCCGATGCGAGCCACATTGAGTCGCTGTTCTCCTGACCATACTTCTTTGCAACCTCTTTATAGTCGGCACCGCTCTTCAATACGGCAAGAAGGCTGTCGGCGAGTGCTGTTGTTTTTTCTGCGTTCTCGCTGTTTACAATAAGCATGCGATACTGTATTGAGTCGGCTATGTTGTTCTTTGCAACGAGCTTGAAGCTTGTGTATGAATCGTCGTATTGGTTGTAGATGGGGCCTACAACGCTGTTTATGGCTGTTGAGTCGAGACGTACTTGTACCTCTTCGGGGTATGAGCTCTTTGCCCATGCTACATCGGAGTATTCAACCTCGCTACCTGCCTGACGAACGATTGAGACGTAATCCTCTGTTGCTTCCAACTCTTTGTTCCACTCTGCAAATTCGTTCTCCAACTCTTTGCGGTCGGCGTTGCTGGGTGTTATGTGGAAGCTTACGTATTCGATGTCGCGAGTCTCTTCGAACTGTTTGAAGTTCTCTTTCTTTGCTTTGTATACCTTATTAATGTCGCTGCTGCTCAACTCGATGGTAGAGTCTTCGATTGCTGAATAGGGGTATGCGGCAACCTCGATGTCGTATGTGTAGCTGTTTGCATCGAAATTGCTCTTTGCTACTATGGGGTTACCTATGAAAGAGTTCTGTATGAGAGCGTGGTATTTGTCGGCAAGTGTTTGCTCTTTGATTGTTCTCTCAATGAATTTCCAATAGTCATAGAATATTCTGTACTGCTCGTTGTCTTTGTTCTCTTCGTATTGTGCAAGGAAATTTTTGAGTATGTCGGCATCGAATTTTCCTTGTGCACCTGTGAAGGGGGTGTTTTGTAGTAGAGGGTTTGCTCCTGCATCTACGATTGCCTGAATCTCTTCGTTGGTTACTGTGAGACCAAGTTTCTCGGCCTCCTCGGTAATGAGTTGGTTGGTAACGTATGAGCTCCAAATGTAGTTTTTAATTTCGGCCATCTCATCTTCGGTGAGTTTGTCGTTGCCTCTTACTACTTTCATTACATTTGTGTACTCCTGATACATCTTTTGGAACTCTTCTACTGAAAGTTCCTCGCCGTTGATTGAACCGGCGTTGTATTCGGTGAAGTTGGACTGAAGTAGTCTCCAAGCATCACCTGCAATGAATGCAAATAGTGCTAAACCCACAAAGATTACAAGAAGTGGGCCTGCGTTGCGCAGTTTTTGTAATGTTGCCATAAATTTTATGTTTTTTAGTTATTATACTTTTATTAGCCCGTTAAGTGGAATGTACTTTTCGGTCACAAAGTGCAAAGATATAAAATAGGTTTTAATTCTTATTATAAATGAATGAAAAAGTTGCGAAAAGTTATTTGTCTAGTTTTAATTTCACAAGTTCTATTTTGGTACTGTGCTTTTTCATTATTTGTATATTGAATTTACCTATTTTAATATTCTCGTTTACTTGTGGGAAGCGTTGGTGGTGTGCCAGAATGAAACCGCCAAGTGTTTGATATTCGTCCGATTCGGGTATGTCGAGCTCAAATTGTTCGTTTATGCGCTCTATCTCTAAACGGCCCGACAATACATAGGTGTTGTTGCCAAGTTCTTTGGCTACAAAGGTGGTGTTGTCGTGTTCGTCTTCAATCTCGCCGAAAATCTGCTCAACAAGGTCTTCGAGAGATATTATTCCAGAGGTGCCACCAAACTCGTCGACTACTACTGCCAATGATTTTTTTTGTTGCATGAGGGTGCGCATGAGTTTGTGGGCCGAGAGTGTTTCGGGTACGATGGGCATTTTGCATATTTTCTGTTGCCACTTGTTGGCGTTGCGAAAGAGCTCCGAGGAGTGTATGTAGCCTATTATATCGTCGATATTGTCTTTGTATACAACTATTTTAGAGTGTCCCGACTCTATAAACAGTGTTTTAAGTTCTTCGAGGGAGGTGTTTAGCTCTACGGCCTCAATCTCGGTACGGGGGACATAGCAGTCGCGAACTTTTATGTTAGAGAAGTCGAGTACATTCTGGAATATTCTTACGTCGTTGTCTATCTCTTCTTTTTCGGTGGCGTTCTCTATGGAGTCTTGAATGAGGTTGTTGAGCTCGCGCTTTGAGAATGTGGTGTCGCGTGTCTCTTTACCTATATTAATATTAAACATGTTCATTACTACGCATGATAGCCATGTTGTGAAGCGTGACAGGGGGTAGAGTATTATGTATAGCAGGTATGTTATGAGGGCAAATCGTTTGAGTGCTCCGTTGGGGTTTATTCGGAAAAGTGCCTTGGGGATAAATTCTCCTGTGAATATTATTACTATGGTGGAGATGAGTGTTTCCAAGAGTAGTTTAAGGGTGGTCGATGTTGTGAGCTCCTCTAAAAAGAGTGTGTTCAGTATGTCGGCCATGAGGATACCGTATATTACAAGCACGATGTTGTTACCTACAAGGAGCGTAGATATGAAGTTGTTGCTGTTGGAGTAGAAACGGTTTATTATGTATGAGGTGGCACTGCGTTCGTTCAGGTCGATGCCCATGAGTAACTTGTTCGATGCCACAAATGCTATCTCCATGCCCGAGAATAGGGCTGAAAGCATGATTACAACTAATAAAAAGAGTAGTGTGGTTGCCATTTTTTTAGAGGCGGTTAAGGTCTCTTGTGAATTTATCTCTGTTTTGTAAATAGTGTTCCAAAGCTATGTGTCAGTCTCCGATGGGGTATATTCCTTTGGTGTTCTTTATCTGCCAGGTATCGAGGTTTTGGTCGGCTGTGAAGCCGTAGCCTTCGGTTATTTGGTCTTGTTGCTCTATCTTTATGTAGGCGTCGGAGTATATGCGTTTCTCCTTTTGGCTCCAAAAGAGGAGGTCGGTGAAGAATTTTTCTTGTTTTATGTTGCGTATATCTACGTTGCCTATCAGTTTCCACAGTTGTGTGTCGGTGTAAAAATAGGCTGTGTCGCATTTTATGACAGCTTCGACGTTCATGTTTCTGTCATATTTTTCGAGGTATGCTCCTTTTTCGAATGCCCAGTGGGGTGGGTTGCGTTTGTCGTACACAAACCACTCTTCGGCATCGATTCTGTAACTTATGCGCCCCGAATCGCTGATGAGTGTGCTTACTCCGTATGTGCTCATCATGGCTACGGAGTCGGGCTCTTCAAAGGGGGCAATATTGCTTTTCTTGCCTTCGGAGCAAGAAATTTGAAAAAACAGTACAACAATCGCAATAATTGCGATTGTTGTACCGGTGGTGTTTTTGCGCTTATTAGCGAACTGTTGCTTTTTCATTTATCCAACCGCCAATTGTTACTACATCGCCACTCTTATAACCTTTCATGAAAAGGTCGGCGGCTTCGGGAAGGTATCCGTTGTATGCACCGATGAGCTTGTCGGCCTCGCGTTTGCATGAGGGGTCTACTGCTTTGGCGCGGTAGAGCTTGTCGAGGGCTGCATAGTAGGTGCAACGGTTAAGTACGGCATCGTCGCTCCAGTTGGGGGTTGCCGCATAGCACTGTGCTATAAGAATGTAGGGCTGACCATATTTTGAGTTAAGGGCGATTGCCTTTTGTGCATATGTGCGAGCTTTGCTGTAATTCTTTAAGCTGTAATGTATTGCACCAACCTTGTAGCACATGTCGGCTTTGTTGGTGACACTTGTTTCGAGCTCGATGGCTTGCTCGAACAACTCCATAGCCTTCTCGCTCTCGCCTCTTTTAAAGTAGCGGTAACCGCAACCCATGGCTGCTTTGGCTGTGGGCTCGATGGCAAGGGCGTATTCTGCCGCTTGCAGGTATGAGTCTTCGTTGGTACATTTAAGCATGCCCATCACCGAGATTACCTTGTTGAGGTATTCTATGTTGGTTTTGTTCTCCTCGATCTTTGTTGCATAGATGGTGTTCAGGTCTTCGCATTTTGCTGCGCCGCTGTTGATGAAGTAAGCATCGATGTTGTTGCGCGAGATGCGTGCGTTGTCGATGTTTTTGCTGTAACCTTCGATGTATGTGCTGTCTTTGGGGTCGCCTGTCTCGGCAAATTTCTTTGTGTAGTGCTCTATGCGCTCATTATATTTGTCGAGTACCTCTACAATGTATACCGATGCGTTCAGGTAGTCCTCGATAATTTGCTCACCGTGGTTCTCTTTGTCTCTCTTGTATTTGAGTGCCGACTGTTTCATGAACTGTGTGGTGATGTTGAACTCTGAGTTTCCTTGCTCTATGGCTACCGATTTTGCAAGCATTGAGTAGATGCTGTCGGGGTTTGCATCGGGTACTATCTGCATGTAGTCGATAGCTTTTTTGCCAAGGATTGTACCTGCCGACAATTTTGTCTTGGTTATCTCCTGCAAGTAGTCGATATATTTTATCTCTTGGTCGTATACCTCCATGAGCTCGTTGATGTATTGTGCTTTCATCTGTGCATCGGGCTCTTTGGCGATGAGGCCTTTAAGTAGCTTTATTCCGTTGGTGTATGTATCTACACGTGCTACGGGGTAGTTTGTGAAAAGCTCTTTCCACATTGAGTATGCATCTTTGCACGCGTCGTATGCGGGTGCTTTGGGTTTCATGGCTTGGTTTACAAGGAAGATGTGTTCCAAACATTTTGTGCTGTCCTCACCAACACCGAAACGGTGCTCGTTGGTGATTCCGTTTTGTGCGTAAAGGCACGAAACGGCAAGTGTCATGAGTAATAAAATTCCTTTTTTCATTTTCTTATTTGTTTTGTTATCTTAATTTCAATTGCATGAACCAATTTTCGTTGAAGGTGATGCCTATGTTGAGACGAAGGCATGTCTCGGCTATCATGCCGGGGCTTTGAGGCTCTACACGTACCACCTGGCCCGATACATGTACCATGGAGCGGTTGTTGATGTGGTTTATTATGGGGAACGAGAAACCTGCGCTCACTCCATATTCTTTGCACCCTTTTTGTCCTTCGATCTCGGTGTAGGGCTGTGCATAGTATGCTCCCATGCGGTATTGCATCTTTTTGAAGATGTTGCGCGAGAGCATGTTGCCGGGTGAGTATTCTATACCTGCCGAGATTTTGCTTCGGTCGGCTCCCTTGTCGTAGTCAAAGAAATCCACTGCTCCCCATTTTTGGTAGGTGTAATCTACACCGAACTTCCATTTGTTGTTGTAGTTGTACAAAATTCCGGCACCTATGGTGTGGGGGAGCTTGAAGGCTCCGTCTATTTTTGTGGTGTCCGATGTGGTTATTGTGGTAATTTCCATGGCTTCGGCGTTGAGGTCGTGCCCAAGTGAGTATACTGCTCCTAGTGTGAAATTGTGCTTTTTACCGGTGTTGAAGCTGTATTGTGCTCCAAAATCTAATTTATAGCTTCGTACTTTGACGTTATACGCACGTTGCATGTCGGTTATGGCCGACTCGCTGAAGTTGTTGTATATGGTGTGTGTGATGTCGCCGTATATGTACGATGCCATGGCTCCTATCGAGAGGTTTTTTACAGGTGACCAACCTATACCTATGTAGGGTTGGTATATTCCGCCCTCGCCGTTGTAGTTGCTTGTGGTCTCTTTACCGCTTTCTTTGCTTTTGGTGGCAAACGAGTATCCTACGTTTGAGTAGGGTAGGCAGCCTAAACTTATACCCACGTTCTTGAATGCGCGAAACTGCATTGCTAAGTAGTCGAAACTTGCGTTTTTGGCATTTTTCTGCACGTTACCCTCTTTGAAGTTTACGTTTTGCAACGAGAAACCGCCCTCGAACAACATGGTTATTGTGTCGGCCTTTGCGAATGATGCCGGGTTGAGCAGGTTTATGTAGTTGTGGCTGCTGAGTGCATAACCCAAGCCTCCCAACTGACGGTTCACGCCGAGGTTTTGGTCGGATAAAATGCCAAGGCCGTAGCGTGAGTACGGCGAGTTTATTCCGTTGTCGGCGTGTGCTGACCCGAAAAGGGCGATTATTGAAATTATTAAGATTAATAGTCGTTTATTTATTGCCATAGTATGCCAAAATTCTGTTCAATCCCTTTGCTACGAGAAATTTATCGGCAAAGATGCGATTTTTTATGTTACCAATCAATGTTTTTTCGTCTCCACCCGTTAAAAAAACAAAAACTTCACCTTTTTTTTCTCTTATTTCGTTAATGTACCCGTCTATTTCGTGGCAGATGCCTCTGATTACCCCGCTTCGTATAGCGGTTTCGGTGTCGTATCCGAGTGATGGGGTGTCGCCCTCTTTGCTTATTTGTGGTAGGCGCGATGTAAAGGTGTGCAGGGCTTTTAGTCTCATGTTTACGCCCGGAGCTATGTTCCCACAGCAGAAATTTCCCTCTTTATCGACAAAATCGATTGTGATGGCACTGCCGGCGTCTATCACAAGGAGGTTTTGCCCGGGTGCGCTGTACATGGCACCTATTGCCGCCGCAAGACGGTCGCAACCCAAGGTGTGGGGTGTGCGGTATTTTATGCCTATGGGCATGGGGGTGGTGTTGCTGAACCATGTGACGGGAAACCCGTAATTTTCAATCAGTGTTTTTTGCTCGGGGGCAAGGTCTACTACGGTGGAGACGATGGCTCTTTCAATGCCGTAGGTTGTGTTCCATTGCTCTAATAATTCTGCATACTCCCCCTTTCTTCGAGTGTGAAGTATGAGCTGTTCTCCGTTGAAGAGAAAGAATTTAGCACTGTTGTTTCCTATGTCTATTACTAAGTTCAAGTCTTCGGTTTTATTTTGCGGTGCAAAGATACTGCAAATTATCGGTTTTTCGATATTCTATCGGGTTATTGTTACTTGAAAATGCGCAAACAGTTGTCGTTGGGGCGACGTATGTGCAAAATGTTGGCAAGTTCGGGTGCCAGAATGTTGGCGGGGGTAAAATCTTCTATCACCTTTGCATCGACACCGGCTCCGTATACGATAATGGGGAAGGTTACGGGGCTACGACGTACGAGGTTTGTTGCCGACACTACGTCTTTGGCCATCTTCCACCCGGGCATGAGGCGTAGCCATATGTCGCCCGAGCATTTGGCATTGTAGCCGTTTTTCACATATTGTAGCTCGGGGCTTAGCATGCCTCCAAGCCTGTATATGGTGAAGACGTCCTCGACACCATCGACCGATTTTAAAAACTCTACGGCGTGTGACACAACATCAACTTTGTTGAGCTTTGTCTGTTCGAGCATCTTGCGGTTGAGGTAGAACTCTGAGTTGTAGAAACCGTCGATGTAGTTGCCTTTGCCGAAGAGTGCGCTCAGGTAGACATTCAGCAGGGCTTGTATGCGGTCCATGTGTATTGTGCCCGAGGGTAGGCGGTATTTTTCGTCGTTTGAGTCGTCCTCGACTACATAGCCTGTTGAGGCTACCGATATTACGACGTTTTGCAGGCCTATGCGTCGGTCGAGCTCTTTTAATAGGTCGGCAATGTTTTTGTCGAGGCGTGTATATATGTCTTGTATCTCGATGGGGCGGTCCTCCATGGATACGTTGTTGTAGTTTCCGGCGTAGTAGGTTATGGAGAGCATGTCTACGATGTTGTCGAGCCCCATGTCGCTGTTTCTCAGGCAGGCTATTGCCATCTCGTTTATCTCGTCGTTGATGCATGCGCTTGTTTTGTAGTTGCGCACGTCGGTTTTCCCGTTGAAGTTGTATGTGAATTGTTTGGGGGCTTTCTCGCCGAAGTTGTTGTATAGCTCGGTGGGGTACATGGGTTCCCACTTGCTGTCGCGACCAACAAATTTTTTATTCATCTTTACGGCCCACTCGGGGAACAGCCCGTAGTATGACGAACTGCACCAGTAGCCGGTGTCGTCGTTTTTCCACAGTACGATGTTGGCGTCGTGGCCACCTTGCATCACTGCCATGTCGCAGTTGGGGGCTATTGCGCAAATTTGTGCTTTGCCTCGTGTGGCGCGTCTTATCTCGTCGGATAGTGAGATTGCTTTTAGTTTTATGGGGGATACTTTGCTGTTGGTGTAGAGGCCTTGTCGCTTGCTGTCGTCGGTGCTGTTTACTATGCGCAACGATGCGCGGTCGAGCCACTGCTCGCCGACAATGCCGTGGGTGTAGGGGTTGGTGCCGGTTGCAAGTGTTGCGGCTGCTGAGGCGCGGTCGATGTTTTCGAAGGCGTAGTATGAGTTGGGGTAGACACGCCCGCCTGCAAGGAGTTTTTTAAAGCCGTCGGGGGTGTAGAGGTCTTCAAATTCGTACATGAAGTCGCTACGCAGTTGGTCTATGGTTATTGTTACCAATAACTTGGGCGACTCTATTTTTTCTTGTGCACCGGCTTGCACAAAGGCAAGCACCGAAAGGAGGGTAATTAATACAGGCTTAAATCGCATATCTTTAAACGGTATATGTGGAATATTGAACGTACCAGGTAGGCTGTTGCAAAGATGTATATGGGTGTGGGGTATGCTTGGGGTACAAAAGGGGCTGTGATGATAAATGTTATTATCATGGCTGTTTGCACCCATAATATTGTCATGGGTTTTTGTTTCACGGCGTTGTATATTACTATTGGTATCAGCACCAGGGGGAGGGGGTTGATCCATATTAGTAGGTAGTTGCTGTCTACGGCGGGGTGTTGAGAAAAGAGTGCCATGAACAGGAGTATTACTCCTGCAACTCCTTGAATGAGTAACATGAGTGTGTCGTAGCCCCAAAAGAGTTTGCGACTGCGCACCTCGCACAGCATAATTATCATGGTGAAGAGCAGTGTGAGCAGTGCGCTGTTGAAGGGGGTAAAGTGGTTGAGGTTCTTTTCTTTTGCTTGTGGTTGCAACAGCTCTTTGGTTGTGCTCACAAGGGGGGTGCCATTTATGTTTGCTGTGGAGAGGTCGTTTTTCAAATATTGGGGTAGAAATTGTAGTACTTCGCGTGTTGCCGGTTGGTCTACCTCGGCTCCTAAAAGAAGGTCTATGCCGAAGGCTGTCCATGGTTGTACGGTTGTGTATTGCGAGAGTGCTTCGCGTATGGTTTGTGCTTGCGTGTTGCCTGTGTAGCCTGTGATGGTTGCTTGTTCTTCTATCTTGTCACGTACCTTGGTGGTGCAGTTGTTGTAGAAGTAGTTGTAGCGGTAGGTGCGGTTTTGTGGTTGGCAGTTTGTTATAAGGGTGTTGTATAGTCTCTCTTTTTGTAATGAGTCGAGTGCAAGAACTTGCTCGGTAACTCCCGAGCCTCGCATGTGGTATTCGTACAAAAAGTAGGGGTAGGGGGTTGTCGATACTATGTAGTCGGTCTCTCCCAAGATGAAACGCCACACAAAGTTGGGTGTGTTGAAGTTGAATATGCCGTAGTTGAATACAATGTCTTCGCCTCTGTCGGGGTTGGTGTAGCGCAGTGCTGTGTGCCCGAAAAGTGCGTAAACCTCTTCACCCGGTGAGCATGTGAGTAGGCTCACGCGGCTGTTGTCGGCTTTCATGGGTTGTGCAATGAGTGTGAGCAACAGGCTTGCTATTATTGCGATTTTTTTTATTGCTGTGATTTTCATTGTATCTTTTTCGTTTGCGGTTGCGAAGATACAACTTTTTGCGCGATTTTTTGTTGCTTTGCTCTTTTTTGTATGGTGGGTGGGTATATCACAAATATAGACAAGCCCCAGGCTTGTCTATATTTGTGATATTTGCTTAATTATCGCTACTCTCACTTAATCACACTTTGCCTTCGGCGAAGTTGTTGTCGTTCGGTAGCGCTCATTTAAGCAAGCTTAATTATCGCTACTCTCACTTAATCACACTTTGCCTTCGGCGAAGTTGTTGTCGTTCGGTAGCGCTCATTTAAGCAAGCTTAATTATCGCTACTCTCACTTAATCACAACTTTTTTACCATTGATGATGTAGATGCCGGGGTGTGTGATTTTTTTTACTCTGAGGCCTGTGAGGCTGAATATTATGGGTTCTTTCTCTTTGGCTTCGGTTATGATGTTTTCTATGTTTGTGCTTATTCCGTCGGGTGCTTTTTCAATGAATACTCGTGAGCCTTCGTCTTTTGAGCCGTTGGCATTATAGAGGCCCATAAACTGGCCTCCGGTTTGCCAGTTGCCATTGTGGCTGAGGTAGGTACGTTGGTCCGATGTTTGGAAGGCGTAGAAACCGTTGGTGTTGTTGAGTATCCATGTGTGATATGTTCCTGTGGCCTCTTCTTCGCTCAATATCTTTGCGCACTTGGCCTTGTCGGTTGTGTTTGTGACGGCTATCAGCCCGTTGTCGTAGGCCGATTTAATGATGATATTGCCATCTTCGCCTTCCATAAAGTACCAAAGTTGTTCAAGGTATCTGTTAAAGAATTCGGTTGGTGCACGTCTGGTGAGGCCTAGACCTTCGGAGTTGTAGGCTTTGAGATTTACGAATACGTAGTCGTTCTCCCCGCCGTTTCCACCATTACGACCACTGTGAATTATGTAGAGCACGGGCTCTTCACCTGCCTTGGTGAGTGTGAAGGGGTGGTTCTGTGCCGTGAGGGTTGTTGTGAAGATGAGCAACAAAATAATTAGTGAAGTAAAGTTTTTCATAGGCATAGGTCTCTAGTTTTTGTGTTTATTTTACAAAGCTATATTTTTTATTTGTATATATATGCTTTTTGCTGTAATATTTGTGTGGGTTTATGTAAAAAAAACAGGTAGGGCGTTGTTTTGTAACGATGTTGCACTTTGGATAGTTGCTGTTTGTTTTTAATAGGCTCATGTATTAAAGTATCTGCACCATGTACAAAATGTACATGGTGCAGATACTTTATAATTATGCAATTTATCGTTTTAACCTTAATATTGTTGTTCTATGTTCCAAACAAAAGCGCGAAGGCCTAGCATGGGGGTTGCTTTGTCTATTGCTTCAATCTCTTTTAGGAGGGTGGGGATTTTTTTGTCTTCTACAATAGCAATTATGGCTGCTCCCATAGAGGGCCATGCGTGTGAGCCTAAGTGGGGCTCGCCGTTTACCGAGCCACGGCCTTGCACTTGGTCGAAAAATGAGTATCCGCGACAGTTGTTGTGGGTGAGCATGTTTATTAATGCTTCTTTGTGCGAGATATCGAATGTTATGAATAAACTTTTCATCTTGTTTCTCTTTTTTTCTTATCCACGCTTTGAGCAGTGCTCAAAGCGTGGTTTGTTTTTAATTTTTGTAATTGTATACTTCTACACACGCACTCTCTCTTGATTGTGGTGGTTTTGGTATATAATCACGTTTTATTTTTTGTCTTTGCCTTTTAGCTGTTCTATGTCTTTGTTCTCGTTCCAGTAGGCTTGTAGCTCGCGTTTGGCCTTTATGGCGCGACGTTTTCTCTGTATGCCTACTCCGGCAAAGATACCGTACATGGCGGGAACGTATACAAGTGTCATGATGGTCGATATGGTGAGACCGCCGATAACGGCTACACCCAAGGGACGCCACATCTCGGCTCCTACACCTTGGCTCACTGCAAGGGGTACCATACCGAGAATGGTGGTGAGGGTGGTCATGAGCACGGGGCGCATACGGCTCTTACCTGCTCCTACACAGGCTTGTATAACGCCTAAGCCTCTCTCGCGCAACAGCATGGTGTAGTCGATGAGCACAATACCGTTTTTCACAACCATACCGATGAGCATGATTCCTCCGAGCATAGACATCACGTTAAGGGTGGTGCCGGTTACGAAGAGGCCTAATAGTACACCGCTCAATGCGAAAAGCACCGATATGATGAGAATGAAGGGGTAGGTGAGCGATTCGAACTGCGATGCCATCACGATGAACACAAGGACTATGATGATGATACCGAGCTGTCCGAGGTCGCGGTTCGAGTCTTGTTGGTCCTCGTATGAACCTGCTACCTGTATTGCTACTCCCGAGGGTATGTCCATCTTATCGATGATTGCTTGGCCGTAGTTTACTCCGTCGCTAAGGGCTGTACCTGCTGCAAGTACGGCGTCTACGGTTACTATGCGCTCACGGTCTTTGCGCTCGATGGTGGGGGGCATCTCGTTGAGTACTACCTTACCAAGCTCTTTTATGCGTACGGGTTGGCCGTTGCTACCGTAGATTATGATGTTCTCTATGTCTTCGATGCTCTGACGGGCTGTGGGCTCGTAGCGCACTTTTACATCGTACTCGTCACCGTCCTCGCGGTAGTATGTGGCAAGGGCTCCGTTGTAGCGGTTACGCATGTAGGTGGCCGCTGTCGAGAGGTTGAGGCCGTGCAT
This sequence comes from Bacteroidaceae bacterium, assembly GCA_045631905.1. Classification (GTDB taxonomy): domain Bacteria; phylum Bacteroidota; class Bacteroidia; order Bacteroidales; family Bacteroidaceae; genus HGM04593. The sequence goes on along the minus strand of JAZQVO010000038.1, from coordinate 53,299 downwards.
GGCTAGTTTCTCGCGGTCGAAGTCTACAATGTACTGGGGCTGGTAGTCGCTTCGGCTTATGTTTACCTGTGTTACCTTGTTCCATGCACGCAGTGAGTCGGCTAGCTGTTTTGATAGTATGTCGGTTGCGTCCATGTCGTATCCGTATATCTCGAACGATGCTTTTGACTGTCCGCCCATGCCTCCTCCTTGGCTTCCACCGAGCATTACGTTGCTCTTGGCTATTTCGGGGAACATTTTAAGGTCGGCACGCAGCTCGTCGCAAAGGATATCGAGCCCTTTCTCGCGCTTGTTCGAGGGTACAAACATTATGTTGAACGATATAATGTGGGTACCGTTGTCGCTGAGCGATGCAAAGGTGTTGTTCTCGTCGGCTTGTCCTGTGGTGAAACCGCATGCTTGCAGGTCGTCGCCGTAGCGGTCCATCCATAGCTTGGTGAGGCGTAAGCCTATCTCCTGTGAGTGTTCTATGCGTGTGCCGATGGGCATCTCCAAGGTTACTCCCACACGACCGTTGTCGTTGGCCGGGAAGAACTCGCTCTTTATGCCTTTGAAACAGAGCAAACTTGCCAAGAACAAACCGAAACAGCATAGGAGGGTGGTTGCGCGGTGACGCATGGCCCAGTTTACTATTGATGCATATTTGATATCGATTTGGTCGAGTACCTTCTGTATGGGTTTGTAGAACATGATGAAGAAACGGCTCTGTTTCTTTTGCAGTTTAAGCATTTTGGCACACATCATAGGTGTCAGGCTGAGGGCTGCTGCTGTTGAGATGAGCATGATGATACACATCATCCAACCAAGCTGTTTGAAGAGCACACCCGACATACCTGTTACCATGGTCAAGGGGAAGAATACGGCCCACATGGTGAGGGTTGATGCGATTACGGAAACGGCTACCTCGTTTGTTCCGTGTACGGCGGCGTTGTTGGGGTCGGAACCGCGCTCGATGTGTGTGGTTACGTTCTCGAGCACCACTATGGCGTCATCGACCACTGAACCGATGGCGATACTTAAACATGATAGCGAGATGATGTTTATTGAACCGCCTGTGGCAAACAGGTAGATGAACGATGCGATGAGTGAGAAGGGTATGGTTATGGCGATGATAACTGTTGCTCTCCAACGACCGAGGAAGATGAACACCACGAGTACCACAAAGATCATGGCGTCGCGTATGGTGCTTGACAGCGTTCCGATGGTGTTGAGAATGTTGTCCGATGTGTCGATCATTATTTCGAGCTCTACATCGGAGGGGAGGCGTTTTTGTAACTTGGGCAACTCTTCTTTTACTGCTTTTGAGATGGCTACCGAGTTTCCTCCGCTCTGTTTTTGAACAATAATCATGGCTCCCTGCTGGCCTTCGATGAAGGTGCGCTGTGAACGCTCCTGCACGTTGTCGACTATGCGGGCGATGTCTTTGAGGTAGACGTTTGCGCCGTTGTGGCTGCCTACTACGAGGTTGAGCATCTCTGTGGGTGCTTTGAACTCGCCTTCGACACGCAATGAGTAGGTGTTGCTTCCAAGGTCGAAGTTACCACCGGGGATATTGCGGTTCTCGGCTGCGATGATGGAGCTTACTGTTTCGATGGGTATGTTGTAGGCTTCCATCTTTGCGGGGTCCATATAGATGTTTATCTCGCGCTCGGGAGCTCCGGAGATTGATACTGAGCCCACTCCATCGACACGTGCCAAGGGGTTGGCTACGTTGTCGTCGAGTATCTTGTATAGGGCTGCCTGGCTCTCGTTGGCCTTTACCGACATTACGATGATGGGAATCATGTCGGTAGAGAACTTAAAGATGATGGGGTTGTTGGCATCGTCGGGGAGTGACGATGATACCATGTCGAGCTTGTCGCGCACGTCGTTGGTGAGGTCGTCGATGTCGTATCCGAACTCAAATTCGAGGGTTATAACCGACACGTTCTCACGCGAGTCTGATGTGATGTGCTTGAGGTGCTCCACGGAGTTTAGTGTGTTCTCCAAGGGGCGTGTTACGTTGTTCTCGATGTCGGAGGCACTTGCACCATTGTAGTAGGTGAATACCATGATGGTGTTGGTCTCGATATCGGGGTATAGGTCGATTGCGAGCTTCGATAGTGAATAAAGACCGAACAGGGCTATTGCTATGAAGCATAGCGATGTCATAATCGGCTTTTTCACCGCGCTTTCATATATACTCATGTCTGTTCTTGTTTTTTGTGTTTATTATTCTATTACTTCTACCTCTTTGCCGTTGTTCAAACCGGTGTGGCCGGCGATAACAACTTTGCTCCCCGAGGGGATACCTGAGATGAGCTCGTACTTGTCGCCCATGCGACGGCCTACCTCTACTTTGTTGTATGTTACCTTGCCGTTCTCGTATGTGTATACGTAGAAGTCGCCGGCACCTGCTTGTTTGATGACTGCCTTGTCGGGCACTACAACGTGGCTCTTGGTTCCGAAGTTTACGGTTACATGGCCGAACATGCCGGGACGTACCTTGCGGTCGTTGTTGGCTATCTTTATCTCAACGGGGAATGTGTGGGTTGAGGCGTTGATGGTGGGGTATATTATGTCTATCTTGCCTTTGAACTCTTCTTCGGCGTATGTGTCGAAGGTGGCTGTTACAGGGAGGCTCTTGTTGGTTTGTGAGTAACGGCTCTCGCTTACGTTAATCTTCATTTTGACGGGAGATATTTGCTCTACCACCAAGATGGGTTGTGCGCCGTACATGTCGCCGTTGTCGTAGTTGCGTGCCGAAACTACACCGTCGATGGGGCTCACAAGTATTGTGTTCTCCAATTTGTTGGCGAGGGCGCGTTTGTTTACTTCGAGTTGTGTTTTTGCGTTGTCGTACTCGGCTGTTGATGCACCGCCTACTTTGTATAGTGCTTCTATGCGTTTGAACTCTATCTCTTGGTTTTCTACCTGTAATTTCAACTGGTCGAGGTTGCTGGCGTCGAGCTCAACAAGCTTTTGGCCTTTGCGCACGTTGTCACCTACCTCTACAAGTATGTTTTTTATGCGGAGGGGAGAGCTGGGAATGATGTTGTTCTTTACCTCGGCTTCGACTGTGGTGGTGAACTCTTCGATTTGTGCTACGTCCTGGGCTGTTACAAAAGCAATTTTTACTTTGTGTTTTTCTTCCTGCTGAACTGTTTCTGTTTTTTCTGAACTGCTACATGCGCTGAATAGCACTGTTGCGGCCAATGCGATAAATGTCAGATTCCTTTTCATAATCGTTTATATGTTTTTATTATTCTTTGCCTAATACTGTTTTCAACTCCGACTGTGCTATGAGGTAGTCGTATATGGTGTTGTTGTAGCTCAACTGTATGTTGGTGAGCGATACTTGTGAGTTGGTGAGCTCTAATATGGTGCCTTTGCCCACCTCGTAACGTTTCTGGCTTATCTCTAATCCCTTTTGGGCGAGCTCTACTGCTGTTTTGTTGCTTTCGAGCTGTTCGGCGCTCTTGGTCATGTTGTCGATGTAGCTCTGTGCCTGCATACCGAGCATGCGCTCTGTGTTGGCTCGTGTTTCGCTCAACTGCCACTGTTGTATTTTGTTGCTCTTCATCTTGGTGAAGTTGCTTGCTTGGAACAGGGGTATGGTGAGTGATAGGGCTATCGATGAGCTGTTGCTCCATTTGTAGTCCATCACTTTCCAGTTGTCGTTGTATTGAGATTGATATTGCAGTGTTCCTGAAAGGGCAAGTGTGGGCATGAAGTTGGTTTTGAGCATACTGCGTTGTTTCTTCAAGAGCTCGCCTTGCAGGTCTATCTGCTTCATGGTTGAGTTGTTGCTGAGGTCGATGGGGCCGTTGGTGGCTGTTGAGTTCATCGATTGCTCATAGTTTTTGAGGTTGTCGTCGAGTACGATGTTTACATCGGCTGTTATCCCCATGAGAACTTTGAGCTGTAATTTGGCTATCTCTACTGCGTTGCGACCGCTTATTACCGAGGGCCATGCGTTGTTCTTCTGTACCTCGGCACTGATTTTGTCGTACTCGCTTACTTGCCCTACTTCGTATTTTGCATTTACTATGTTGAAGTTCTCTTCGGCGAGTTTGTAGTTTTCTTGCAGTACCTTGTATGAGTCTTGTGCAAGCAGTAGTTGGTAGTAGGCTTTTGTTACCTGGTTTACCAGGTCGAGCTTTGAGCCACGGCTCTTCTCTACTGCAAGTTCTACATCGGCTTTTGTGAGGCTCATGCTTTTGTATATGGCAGGTGCAAACACGGGGAGTGATATTTGCAGTGCTCCGTTCCAGGTGCTTGTTTCGTCTTTACCCATCTTGAATACTTGTCCGCCAAAGTTCATCTCGGCTGCTTTGATGGTGTAGTTCATGCTACCGTTAAGTGTTGCTGTTGGGAGCATGCTCATCCATGCTTCGTCTTGTGAGACTTTTTTTAACTGAATCTCTTGCTCGGCAACTTTGATGGTGGGGTTCTCGCTAAGTGCAAGTTCTATTGTCTTGTCGAGGGTTAGGTTCATTGTTGGTGTTGCCTCTTGTGCGTTTGCAAATGTGATTGTTGCAAACAGGGCAATCATTGTTGTTAATCGCAATCTTAAATTCATGGTTCTATCTCTTTATTTGTTTTTCTGTATGAATTGTTCAATCTTTTCTTGTCCTTTGGCTGTGGCTATGCCTCGGAGGTATACAAGTATGAGGCGGTGTCCCAGCTGGTCGGGGGTGTAGTCGGCAAGTTCTCCTTCGTTTGTATTGCGGTTGATTGTCATGATGAGCTCCATGTCGCGCTTTAATACAAATGCAAGAATCTTGAAGTCGGCATCTTCGCGGAAGAGGCCTTGCTTACGGCCCTCTTCCATCCATGCTATAAAGTGCTTGCCGTTTTTCTTGTCGTTTTTCCTTATGCCGTTACGGGCGTTGGGGTAACGGTCGAGGTCGGTAAAGAAATTTTTGTTTACGCTTTTCAGGTGACTGAAATAGTGGTTGTATAGGTTTAGAATGACATCGAGAATGTCGTTGCTCTCTTTTATTATCTTTTTTCCTTCGTCGTGCATCTTTTTTTGATGGTGTTCGAGTGTCTCTATTATGAGTATCTCTTTGTCGGCGAAGAGCTCGTATATGGTTCTTTTGGAAACCGATGCAAGTGATGCTATATCGTCCATCTTTACATCTTTTATTCCGCGTTCAAAGAACAATGAGAGTGCTGTTTCTATTATCTTTTGCCTTATGTCGTTGCGACTATGTTCCTCTCTTGTATTTTTCATTAATCGTTTTCTATTCTTTTCCGATGCAAATTTACGCAGAAAACTTTTTATGGCAAAAAAGTTTTCGCATAAAATGGGGTTTTAAGTGAAATATTATGACTTTTTAATGGTTGAAAAAGATTTATGGCATGTTTCGTGGTGGAAACATGCCATAATCGTGGTGTTTTGTTTTATTATCAATCTTCGAGAAGATGTTTTAAAAAGTTGTCCATCTCTTCGTCAAAGCCTTTTAGCAGGTCTTCGCTGAGAATGAGTGTGTCGTCGTCGATGAAGAGGAGGTCTACTATTGCCTCTTTGTCGTCGTCAACAAGTACAAAGGAGTAGGGTTTTACTATGTTTATACTGTCGAATATTCCCTCTTTCTGCATTTTGCCAAGTACGCTACGGAGCTCCTTTTCGAAGAGTTGTTCGTTGTGGGTGTTTTCCCATTCTTTAATATGTACGCGCGCGAGCTCTTTTTCATCGTCGTTGAAGATGGTGAGCTGGCCGGTGTCGCCGTTTACATTGATGTGAAAGTCGGTTATCAATGTCTCTTCGGCAGTTACAAAACTCCTTGCCATCTCGCCGATGGCTTTTTTGAGGTTCTCTTGTGCTTGTGTACTTAGTGGCATATTCGTTGGTTTTAGAGGTTTTTACCGCAACAGTTTTTGTATTTTTTACCGCTTCCGCAGGGGCAGGGTTCGTTACGTCCTACACTCTTTTCTACTCTCACAGGCTCGCGACGCTCGGAGCGTGTGTCGTGCTTGGCGGCTGCCTCTTGGTTGGCGTCGTTGAGGTCTACTTTTGTCTCGTTGTATTGTGCCTTGGCGCGGGTGCGTTGGGGGTCGGGTGCTACTTTTACATCTTGACGCTCCTGTACGGGTATGAAACCGCGTAGCAGGATAGAGGCTGTCTGGTCGTTTATTTTGTTTACCATCTTGTCGAAAAGGGTTACCGATTCGAGCTTGAAGATGAGCAACGGGTCTTTCTGCTCGTAGCTGGCGTTTTGTACCGAGTGTTTGAGCTCGTCGAGGTCGCGCAGGTTCTCTTTCCATGCGTTGTCGATGGTGTGGAGTAGTATGGCTTTCTCGAAGCTCTTTATTACCTCTTTGCCTTTTGTTTCGTAGGCGGCTTTGAGGGGGACGGGTATCTGGTATACGTGACGACCGTCGGTGATGGGAACGTATATGTGCTTGTCGCGCATAGCCTCGTTGTTCTTGTAGATGTACTCGATGTAGGGGTATGCGGTGCCGGCCATACGTTCGTTCTTCTGCTTGAAAGTTGTCATGGCTGCTTCGAAACATTTTTCGGCTAGTGTTTCGGGTTTGCCGTTGCGGAACTCGTCTTCCGAGGTTATGGGGAGTTCGGTGGCCAGTATGCGCAGGAACTCCATCTTGGCATCTTCGTATTCGTAGTTTTCTATTACATGAACGCAACGGTCCCATATGATATTTACGATATCCATGCCTATGCGCTCTCCTATGAGGGCGTGACGGCGTTTGGTGTATATTACGGTGCGTTGTTTGTTCATTACGTCGTCGTACTCCAAAAGGCGCTTACGTATGCCGAAGTTGTTTTCTTCGACTTTCTTCTGTGCGTTCTCTATAGATTTTGATATCCATGGGTGTTCTATCATGTCGCCATCTTGGAAACCGAGGTATTTGTTGTCGAGTATCTTTGAGATGCGCTCGGAACCGAAGAGGCGCATGAGGTTGTCTTCGAGTGATACGAAGAATACCGATGAACCGGGGTCGCCCTGGCGACCTGCACGTCCGCGTAGCTGGCGGTCTACTCGGCGCGACTCGTGGCGTTCGGTACCTATGATGGCAAGACCGCCTGCATCGCGCACCTCTTTGCTTAGTTTGATGTCGGTACCACGACCGGCCATGTTGGTGGCTATGGTTACTGTGCCCGAAAGACCGGCTTTTGCTACTATGTCGGCCTCTTTTTGGTGTAGCTTGGCGTTGAGCACGTTGTGCGATATTCCACGCATTTTGAGCATACGGCTCAGCATCTCGGAGATTTCTACCGAGGTGGTACCTACGAGTACGGGACGGCCTTGTGCCACGAGGCTTTCAATCTCGTCGATTACTGCTTTGTACTTTTCGCGCTTGGTCTTGTAGACGCGGTCGTTCATGTCGTGGCGGGCTATGGGGCGGTTGGTGGGTATTACCACAACGTCGAGTTTGTAGATGTCCCAAAACTCGCCTGCCTCGGTTTCGGCTGTACCGGTCATACCTGCAAGCTTGTGGTACATGCGGAAGTAGTTCTGCAATGTGATGGTGGCGAAGGTTTGTGAGGCTGCCTCTACCTTGACACGCTCTTTGGCTTCGATGGCTTGGTGCAGACCGTCGGAGTAACGGCGACCTTCCATGATACGGCCTGTCTGCTCGTCGACGATTTTTACTTGTCCGTCTTCGGTTACAACATATTCAACATCGCGGTCGAACATGGTGTAGGCCTTGAGTAGTTGGTTTATGGTGTGTATGCGCTCCGACTTTATTGAGTAGTTGGTGAGCATCTCGTCTTTCTTGGCTATCTTTTCTTCGTTGCTGAGGGTTGTGTCCTCTTCGAGTTGTGAGAGCTCTGAGGCTATGTCGGGGAGCACAAAGAGGGTTTGGTCTTTTGAGTCGCCTGTTATGAGCTCTATACCTTTGTCGGTGAGTTCAACGCTGTTGTTCTTCTCGTCGATGACAAAGAAGAGGGGCTCTGTGGCCTCGGGCATGCGTTTGTTGTTCTGCTCTATGTAGTATTCTTCGGTTTTTATAAGGCCTGTTTTTACTCCGGGCTCGCTCAATAGTTTAATGAGGGGCTTGTTCTTGGGGAGTGCTTTGTGGCTACGGAAGAGTGAGAGGTAGCCCTCGGTTACTTCGTCTTTGTTGCTCGAATAGATGAGCTTGCGTGCGTCGGCAAGCAGTTGGGTGGCTAGCTTCTTTTGTGCATCGACAAGGCGTTCCACCAGGGGACGGAACTCTTCGAACATCTGGTCGGCACTACGGGGTACGGGGCCCGATATAATAAGAGGTGTACGGGCGTCGTCGATGAGCACCGAGTCTACCTCATCGACTATGGCGTAGTTGTGTACACGTTGCACGAGGTCTTCGGGCTGTGTTGCCATATTGTCGCGTAGGTAGTCGAAGCCAAACTCGTTGTTTGTTCCGAAGGTGATGTCGGCCATGTAGGCGTTACGGCGTTCGTCGGAGTTGGGGCGGTGCTTGTCGATACAATCGACTCTGAGGCCGTGGAACATGTAGAGGGGGCCCATCCACTCTGAGTCGCGCTTGGCGAGGTAGTCGTTCACGGTTACGACGTGTACTCCGTTGCCGGTGAGGGCGTTGAGGAACACGGGGAGGGTTGCAACAAGGGTTTTTCCCTCTCCTGTTGCCATCTCGGCTATACGGCCTTTGTGTAGTACCACACCGCCAAAGAGCTGTACATCGTAGTGAATCATGTTCCACACGGTGTCGTTACCTCCTGCTTTCCAGTGGTTTTGGTAGATGGCTTTGTCGCCGTCTATGGTTACAAAGTCGTGCTTAACTGCAAACTCGCGGTCGAGCTCGGTTGCTGTTACCACAATTGTTTCGCTCTCGGTGAAACGTCGTGCGGTGTCTTTTACTATGGCGAATGCTTCGGGCAAAGCTTGGTCGAGTGCTTTGTCGAGCTTTTCGAGCACCTCTTTTTCGAGTTTGTCTATTTGGTTGAAGACGCTTTCGCGTTTTTCGAGCTCTGTGTTTTCTATACTTGCTTTGAGCTCTGCTATCTTGGCACGCTCTGCTGTGACACAGCCTTGTATCTTCTCTTTAAGTGCTGTTGTTGCGGCACGTAGTTCATCGTTGCTTAGTTTGCTGATTGAGGGGTAGACTGCTTTTATTTTTTCTACCCATGGTGCAATTTCTTTTCTGTCGCGGCTTGCCTTGTTGCCGAACAGTTTACTGATAAATTCGTTAAATCCCATATTTTGTTTTTATTTTTTATCTTTTTTAATGTTATAATGCCTATAAAGAGGCTTGTTTTTACCGTTTTTTACGGCATTTGCCTTTTAAATGGCAAATATACAAACAAACGAGCGAAAAACATGAAGTTTACTTCGATGTTTTTCACCGGGAGTGCAGGGTATATTCGATTTTTCATCAAAAATACGAATAATTTAGATTATAACAGGCCGGTAAAGGTTGAAAATATGTTAATGAGGGCTGTTTACATGGTGTGTCGAACTTATTTTTACAAGAAACTTGGTGTTTTCAAAAAAAAAGCATGGATTCCTTGTATTTATAATTTCATTAGTTATTTTTGCATCAACGAGATAGCATATTTCGTATAATATTTACTAAATTAACACAGCTATGGAAAAACCGGAAGAGGCAAGGTATTATATTTTTACCGGGAACAACGACGAGAATAATATGCCACATGGCGAGGGTACAAAAATTTATTATAGCGAAAAGCGTCCTGTGTACAAGTATACAGGTATGTTTATTCATGGCGTACGTCATGGCAAAGGCGAGTTTTATTGGTATGCTCCGTACTATAATCATAAAAACCCCATAGATGAGTCGGCGTGGTACAGAATGGGGGAGTATGACAACAAGGGCAGGCTTGTGGGGCCTAAGCATGCACCCGACTCGTGGGAGCCTTTTTGCCGTTTCTGGGATTTGGTTTACGATGGTATGTGGGAAAACGACCTCCCCGTAGATGATAAAGAGAATGAGATGTGCAAGATTACCATGAAAAAAACTGTTTAACGATATGGCTGAGAGAATTATTGCTATGGTCGAAGAGATGAGAGCAAACGGTGAAAACCTGAATCTGTGGAAGAATGTCGAGCTCTCACGTAAATGTTTTGAGATATTGGAAAGCCTCGAAGATGTATCGGCGTTGGACAAGGCGTTGGTGTGCGAAACGATACTTTCTTTTCTACCCGAACAAGATGTGCCAAGGTATACTCTTGGACTGGTTTGCAAGCAGTTGGGGTGGCTCGAGGCATCTTCGGAGAGGTCGGAGGAGTTGTCGTTGAGCCATGTGAAGGCTCACATAGGGCAACTCGAAGATTATATCGACTATGAAAATGTCTCAAATGAGGAGTATATGAGCAAGTATCACAAGAGCTTGAACTTTGACCCTATTCGTCGAACTCCTATGTGGGAGGAGAATATTTGCAGGTGGGAAGAGGAGTGTGAAAAGAGGCTTGGCGATGCTCCGCGTGGTATGGGCTTCTGCTACGGGTACTGGTACACGTTTGCCGAGGTGCTTCGCGAGGAGGGGGTTGATTGGAAATCTCCTGCTCAAATGAACCCAAGAGTGTTGTTTGATTAGTATTAACCCTGATGATTTATAAAAACCATGATTGCCGATTTTGAAATAATTCCAGGAAAAGAGATTTTGGAGAAATTTTACGATAAGAGGGATTTTTTCTTCCTCTCGCCACAGATAGTGGAAAAGCTTCGTGCCGGCGAAGATGCTTACAGCAAGTATTTGTATGGTTGCTGGTTGTATGTGACAGGTGCGCATAACAAGGAAAATTTACGCATAGTGCGTGATTGCTATGAGTTTGCTGCGAAAAACGGCATAGCCGATGCTTTATATATGTTGTCGAGGTTATATTATCTAGGCGATTACATAGACGATGAGGGGATAACGCGGTTGGACCGCAAATTGTACGATAAACTTTTGAGAAAAGCCAAGTTGCTGGGTAGTGAGCTTGCCAAGATGCAAAGCATAATCGAGCGTTTCTATTACCGAGCGCGTTTGAAAAAAGATGTCAGCTACCTCATAAAGCAGACAAAGGAGATGTCCCAAAAACCGGGTGCTTCGGTGCTTTGGTTGGAGCAGTTGGCTTGGTTCTACGAGAATAGAGGGAGATTGAACGATGCTATTGCCACATATGAGGAGTGTGTTGATAGGGGGTTGAAATATTCTATCTTTGACCTTGCCTGCAATTATTATCAGCGTGGTAATATTGCTTATTATGAATCTTTGATGGAGGAGGGTATCGAGAAGGAGGTTCCTGACTGCTTTGCTCTTGGGTTTGAGTGTGAAGATGATTGGGACGCTTACGATGATAAAACCCGTGACGAAATTCACAAACGTCTGGACGTGAATTTGCGTCGTGGTGTAGAACTTGGAAGCAAAATTTGTACCTATTATCTCACAAGATGCCTCTACAAGGGTATTATGGGCTTTAAAGAGGATAATATCGAGGCGTTGAGGTATGCACGCATAGGTATGGATATGGGGCTTTCGTCTTGTTACGACTTTGCTCTTGATATATTCTTCTTTCATGGCAAAGGGAATGCCGTGTCTCCTGAGATGAATATGACCGAAGAGGAGGTGTTGCTCACACGATTGAGGGCTGTGCGCCATGCTCCTTTCTACGAAGCTTGGAATGTATTAAGCAGCCATGTACTTGAATTCAGCAAGGAGCTGAAAAAGATGGGTTATGCCGATGAATTGAATTATTGGAGAGAGCTTTATTGCTACCCCGAAAAGGAGGAAGATGAAGAAGAAGATGATGATACTGTTGCTGTAAACCCCACGGTGATGGTTATACAGCCATCGGGTTTCACCGATTTTATTGAAACCGAAACCCGTAGCCTCTCGTACATGAAACTTATTGAGCTCATAGATGCCGAGGGGTGCGATGCTGTGCACTTTTCTGATCCGCTGAACAGAATAAAAGAGGAGTGTGGGTTAAAGAAAAAGGTTGTGATGTATGTAAACAAAAACGCGATGCTCGAAGACCTGCCCGACAACCCTGTTGCCACAATGCTCTATGGTCATGCTTACGAAATAAGGGGCGCGGTGGTGGTTGCTTTGGAGGATAAGAAGTATAACACCCACTCGTTCGATACATTCGAGGACGCTGAGGCTGTGTTTGATGCAATAAATGAATTTACAGGGAACCTGCTCACAAGTGATACTTTCCCCGATGATGATGGGCGCAACGACCCTTGGGCTTAAATTTTAATGATTATGGAACCTATAAGACTTACACTTTGCAAGCCTTTTGAGAAGATTAAAAAGGGTGGTAGCCGTTTTTGGGGTAACCCCGACCTTCCTTCTCCCGTTGTCTATCCTACTTATATTGGTGAAGATGGCGAGGAGTGGGAGTATCAGTTTATATGCCAAATAAACCTAAGTGATATAGCTGAGCTCGATGTGGAGAATAAATTGCCTCACAAGGGGTTGTTGTCGTTTTTTGCAAAGATTGACCATTATCTTGGTCGCTTCGATGATGGTGTCGGTATATCGGGTTATATAAGCGAGCCCGAAGATGTGAAAGTTCTCTATTTTCCGGAGGTTACCGACGATTTTAAGGAGGCTGTTCTTATTGACGATGATGAGTGCGAGCTTAATCCCTCGGAGTTTGAAATAAAGTTCGAACGGACTGCTCCCGATATTTATCACGAGGACCACGCTCTTTTTGCGGAGCCTACTCATAGGGAGTGGGAGACATGGGACCCGCCGTTTGAGGAGTGGCAGATTTTGCTTCAAATAGATTCTTTCAGCGGTATGGATTTTAATTTGAACTTTATGGATTTTGGCGTTCTCGACTTCCTTATTGCTCCCGAGGACCTTGCTAATAGAAATTTCGATTCTGTGAGGGCTATTGTGCTTTCGACATAAGAGATATAGGCTCGCATCATCCTGACTGGAACACACGAGCAGATGATGAAACTACAACATGACGGAAAACTTGACCAATGGATCAAGGCCAATCTGTCATGGCTCAAAGATACATTCGGTGAAGAGAATCTTGTATCGTGTGTGCTGCACATGGATGAAAAGACTCCTCACCTTCATGCTACCGTCACACCTATCGTGACCACAGAACGCAGACGCAAGGAGCGTGAGGGTGACAAGAAATATGCAACCAAAAGTGGACCACGATTATCCGCAGATGATGTAATGGCTCGTGGAAAGTTGTTCCACTATCAGAACACCTATGCCATTGCTATGAAGCCATTCGGTTTGCAACGTGGTGTAGTGGGTTCTACAGCCCGTCATAAGTCAAATGGCCAATATTATCGTGAGCTGATGTTGAAATATGAAGACAACATAGAGAGATTGCAGGCAGAAGTTGAAAAGGCACGTGAAGGTCGTTCCAAAATATTGTCATTCTTCGGTACGGGAGATTTGGCAGAAGCAAAGAAAAAGCTATCGGATAAGGACAAGCAGATAGAAAAGCTACAGCAACGCATTGCTCAATTAGAGCAAGATCAACTACAACTTAAGGAGCAACATAAGGCAGAATTAGCGAAATACCGCAATGGTTATATGGCGGAAATTGAGAAGGCCATTAAACGAGCCGAGATTGCCGAGCGAAAGAATATTGCTCACGAAGCTACCATAGAAAAGCAGAAGCAACGTATTGACACGCTTGACAGAAAGGCCAATCCGCATCGATATCGCCTGTCATCGGGTGCAACACTCACAGGTATTCGCATGTCGCCTCGCCATTCAAACATACCAAACCTTCGCATTCAAACTAAGGTGGAAAATGAGACATTTGAGGATGCGAAGTATTTCGAGTGGTACGATCCTGTTATACAAAAGTATCTGAATGGTGAGCTTACCGAATATGAACTGGTCAATGAAATCTTTGAGCCGTTTGAGCAAGTGAGCCAGATTCAGGCCCAACTGCTTGGTGCTACATTTGAGATGCTTTCAGGTGGTCCAGCACAGACTCATGTTGGAACAGGTGGAGGTGGCTCATCATCTGATATGCCTTGGGGAGAGAAGAAGAATGATAATAATACATCAAGAAGGAGGAGATAATTATGGGAGTATCAGTCAAGTTATGTTATCGTCCTTCAGCCATCAAGGGTAATGATGGTATGCTTTATTACCAGATAATCATTAAGCGGACAACGCACACTTATGCATCTGGTTATCGAATTTACCCCAATGAATGGGATAAACAACACGGTCGATTACTTACCGACAGCAGCTCACTCATCAAAATCAAGAATCGGACCGATTGGGAGATGCAACAAATATATGCCATCGCCAAACGACATATTAAAAAAGGAACGCCTTTAGATTTTGGATGCATTATATCTAAATTTGAAGAATTGAATCGCCAGCAGTCTTTCTCTGGTTTTCTGTTATCTCAAGCTGAACGTTTGGCAGATATGGGACGTACACGAACAAGTGAGACATATATATCCGCCTTGCATAGTTTCATCAAGTTCAATAACGATGAAGATATTATGCTCTATGAGATTACAGCAGAAGTCATGGAAGATTATGAACGTTACTTAAAGAACAGAAACCTAACCATGAACAGCATTTCCTTTTATATGCGGACGCTGAGAACCGTACTTAACAAAGCAGTAAAATTGCATCTTGTTGAAGCCGTAGCTCCATTCCAAAGTGTATATACGGGTATTGCCCAAACAGTAAAAAGAGCAATTGATATTGATGCCATCAAAAGAATCAAGGATTTGGATTTGAGGCTATATCCGCATCTATCATATGCAAGGGATATTTTTTTGTTGAGTCTTGGCCTCAGAGGAATGTCATTCATTGATATGGCATACCTGACTTATGATAATCTTCGAGGTGGACACTTGACATATTATCGCAAGAAAACTGGTGGACGATTGGATATTCGTTGGGAACAGCAGATGCAAACTATCATCGACAAATATCCCAAAGATACCAAATACTTGTTGCCCATACTCACGAATGATGCTGATGACAGGCAAACTTACAAGAAACTATCCAAACGTATCAATCGTCATTTACGGCTGGTTGGAGAAATGGCTCAGTTGTCGATACCCTTGACATTGTATGTGGCTCGTCACAGCTGGGCAAGCATAGCCAAGCAGAAGCAGATTCCGATTAGCGTCATCAGTGATGCCCTCGGCCATGACTCCGAAAAGACTACACTTATATACCTTTCTACGCTTGATACTTCAGCAGTGGATAATGCCAATAGTGAGATTTTGGCTGCATTGGGGGAATGGTAATCAATGGCACTACAGACAAAAAGTGTGTAAATACACAAAAAATGTCTCGGGTTTCGTGCTTGATTTGTGATTAAACTATTATATTTGCAGACGAAAACTGTGTAAATACACAAAAATTGTATCTATATGAAATTCGAAAGAAAACATTACATTGAAAAGTTGATAAGTAGCAAGCATAATCATTTGATAAAGATTGTTACTGGGTTACGACGTGTTGGCAAATCTTATCTGCTACTCAACCTTTATAAACAACATCTTTTAGATAATGGTGCTGATACCAGCCATATCATCGAAATAAGACTTGACTCATTTGTTCATCGTAAATATCGCAAGGCAGAAACTTTATATGAATATATCGAAAATCTGACAAAGCAAGATTCGCAGATGTATTATGTGATGATTGACGAAGTTCAGATGCTGGAGGATTTCGTAGATGTACTCAATGGTTTTCTACACATAGATAACCTTGATGTATATGTAACAGGAAGTAATGCAAAGTTCCTTTCTTCTGATATCGTTACTGAATTCAGAGGAAGAGGAGTTCAAATCCACCTTCAGCCGCTATCGTTTAAGGAAATAAAAGAAAAGTCAAATGATGACACATCTTCATTGTGGCGAGATTATATTTATTATGGAGGGTTACCAATGGTTGTCATTGAGAAGGATAAAGCACGAAAAGCAGAAATACTTCATGAGTTACTTAAAGAAACATATTTAAGCGATATAATCGACCGCAATAATGTGAAAAATGATGCAGAATTAGAAGAATTATTCTCTCTCTTGGCATCTAATATAGGAGCATTGACTAATCCCAACAAACTAGCAAACACATTTGTTAGTGAGAAAAAGGTGAAAATAAGCCACAATACAATAAAAACATATATAGACTATTTTATTGATTCTTTCCTCATCAATAAAGCAGTACGCTATGATATTAAAGGAAAGAAGTATATAGATACTCCTTACAAATATTATTTTGCTGATCTTGGGTTGCGTAATGCACTTTTGAATTTCCGACAAGTTGAACCTACTCATATTATGGAGAATATCATATATAACCATTTGATAGGTAAAGGCTATAAGGTAGATGTAGGCTGCGTTACTTTATATCAAAAAGATGATGAAGGTAAGACTACCAGAACCACACTTGAGGTTGATTTCGTTTGTAATAGAGGTAGTGAAAGGGTGTATATACAATCTGCTTATTCTTTGCCAGATGAAGACAAACAGAAGCAGGAACAACGCTCACTAACCCTAACAGACGACTCTTTTACAAAAATTATTATCACAACAGATGACATACCAACGCATACTATGCCCAATGGCATTATAATGATGAATGTATTTGATTACCTTTTGAATTAGGGATTCATAATCAAGCAAACAGATAGAGTTTCATTCCATAGCAGGAGTGGAACTCTTTTTTTATGATATATTATGATGAATTGGAGCTAATCAAAAGACGCCAACTCCATAGTAGAATTGAACGATTGGGGTTCTCTCATTATGAGAATCCCAATTTATTGCAAAATTACAGATTTTATTTAAAATTATCTCATTTTTGGCAAATAAATCGTTGTCTTATTGCATTTTTAGAACTTTTGCTATAGGTATTCTCTGTTTGGTTTCCTTAATTGGCACAAAGCAAATAGATATGTGATTCTTGTAATTACCTGACTTATAGTATGAGTTGAGTTTTGGGATTCTCATAATGAGAGATTCCCTCTAATGGTATAGATAATTTGTAAATTTATAAGACAACAAATAATATTATGGATTTAAGTATGTGCTGCAGTATTTTGATCAGGGTTAAGAATAAGCTATCTGTTGCTTTGATAATGCTCTCTGGGATTTTGCTGCTTTCTTCTTGTGACCCAGTTAACACAGTATCTGATCCACATTTTACAGACGATGGATATTGTCTAGACTCTATTAAAGAGTCTTTCTCTGTAGAAAAACCTTCTGCTCTCGGATTTTATGTTGAGGTTAGTGGTAGCATGAATGGTTTCTTTAGATCCAATAAAGCAACTCGATTTAAGAAGGACGTATGGTCAATAGTGTCCAATTTTGGAGGCAATGATGTTAGCATACTTTCTAATGCAGGTACTGTTGCAGGTACATATTCTGTAAACGATTTTAGGGCAAAAATGAATTCTGGTGCTTTTGTGAGCAATCAAGAAACACTTGTTCCTACTATGCTTAAATCTATTCTAGAGAATCTAAGGTTTGATGAGGGACAATGCGCTGTTCTAATTTCAGATATGAAGTATAGCCCTGAAAAACAAAAGGATGTCAAGGTTTTGCTTACACAATATCAAACAGACATTCGCAATGTAATTGGCAAGTATCCTGGATTGGCGGTTAGCTTAATCATGGCCAAATCGGATTTTTTAGCCGCTAATGGAAGTACACTTACAGAAGATTCCCCTTATTATTTTTTGATTCTTGGAAAGGATAAAAATGTTGCTTTCATGAGAAACAGCATTGCTACACTCTTGGAAGACTATGGTGATTACGGTGATTGTATTGAAATTGGATTTGACTACAAAGCTCCAATTTATTCGTTTGGTATTCCAGACAATGCTCTTCAATTTGTTGACCAACCTACATTTACAAACTTTGATGTTCAGTATTCTGATACTTGTAAAGTGGTATTAAATATTGACTTAAGCAACTTCCGCTGGTTAATTACTAACGAAGATGCTTTCAAAGAAAGTCTTGCTGTAAAATCATGTTACGGCTCATCAGTAAGCATAGAAAGGGTTTCTATCGACGTAAACAATCATTTCAACAAAGAATTGAAGAGAAAAGCAACCGCGAAAGTAGAACTTAAAATTTACAACATGTTCACTGAATCAGATGTCATTGAATGGACATTAAACCATCCAGACTACTCTGTTACGCTTGACTTCACTAATATAATGTCTGCAACAGCAGAGAATGATTACACAGGGTCATTCTCTGTTGATAGATTTGTATCTGGTGTATTCAATGCAATTCAGAATCACTGGGATGAAACACCAAATAGAATATTAATATCTAAAATAAAGCAATAATTATGGGAATGCTTAATTTGTATGATTGGGGGTTGCCAAATCAGGCTGAGCACCTGGTTAGGTATAAGGATAATGAGCCTCTTTACAATATGGCTCGATCTCTTTGGAATAGCCTTGACTCTGCTAGTATGTATTTTCTTGCTACAGCCATTGCTGTTGCTGTTGTAGTTGTTTGCTATTATTATTATGGCTACAACAAACTTCCAGGAAGAAAATACAGAATACGCCATTGGGTAATCTGGTTAGTAATAACAGTTGTCGCTACGATAGGGTTAACAATGATTTTAGGCAATGCGATGGTTTCGTCAACTCTCAAAGAGCAAGTTGGTTTCATATTGAGGATATCATTAATAAATGGGTTATACGCATCTGCTATCTATTTTATAACATCATTTATTATCTGTAATTTACCTGTATCAACTAATGCGTACAGATTCCTTAAATTAGGCAAATAGTTATGGCAAAAGTTTTTGTTTTTTGTATAGGTGGCACAGGGCTTCGCGTAATGAAGTCTGTTGTGATGATGGCAGCTGCTGGCATGAGAACTAGCGGCTATGATATTGTTCCTGTTATAATAGATCCCCATGTTGATTTGGAAGAGAACGCTATCCTTACCACAACAATTGGAGACTATATCAAAGTGTATAAGAACGCGACAACAGACAGAGCACAACAATTATCTGCTCCATCAGGCTTCTTTAATACTAAGATTATAAGATTGGAAGATCTCGACAATCAGCAAAATAGTGTAAGTACTAGCATGGCTGAGAAAAAAACATTCGGACAATATCTTAA
The DNA here is from genome assembly GCA_045631905.1 of Bacteroidaceae bacterium. Taxonomy (GTDB): domain Bacteria; phylum Bacteroidota; class Bacteroidia; order Bacteroidales; family Bacteroidaceae; genus HGM04593. The sequence goes on along the minus strand of JAZQVO010000038.1, from coordinate 34,280 downwards.
TGTTGGCAAACTGGCGAATAATGACGTGAATAAATTCTTGATTCAGACATTATATTCACAAGAGAATCTTAACAATAGTCTTTCGGTTGGCTTTAAAGGTAACCCCAATGTAGGTACAGTAGTTCTCAACGAAATGATAAGCGGTGCCGATTGGTACGATGCATTCCGCAGACACTGCGAAAAGGGTGACAGGATATTTATTATTAGTTCAATTTTTGGTGGAACTGGCGCATCAGGTTATCCACTTCTTGAGAAAAAGATTAGAGACGACCAAGCCCATCCTCAGGTACAGAGTGCTGTTATGGGAGCAGTAACAGTGTTGCCATACTACTCTCTTGATGACCCAACGACCTCAGGAAGTGACATTGATTCATCAAACTTCTATACAAAGACAAAGGCTGCGCTTAGCTATTATGAGAAGAGCGTCAAGTCTGACTTCCTTTATTATGTGGGCGAACAAAGCTTAAGAGCAAATTATAAGAACAATGAAAAAGAACAGAAAGATACGGCACACCTTGTTGAGTTAGTTGCAGCATCTGCACTTTTTGATTTCTTAGGCAGACCGACTCCAGATACTCCACAAGCAATGACTAGGGCAATACGTGAAAATGTTGATGCACTAGATATGTCCTCTTTGGGCGAAGGTTATAAACCTATGGTCAAAGATATTGCTAATATGATGATTTTTGATCTGCTTTTGGATATCCTACCAACAGAAAGACGTTTTCCACTGAAGAAAACGAGAGGTTTGAATAAAGATTTCTACCAAGACCAACCTTTTGGGGCACTTAAAACTTTTGTAAATCAATACCATAATTGGTATGTAGAACTATCTGAAAACAATAGAGGTTTTTCACCGCTTAATAAAATACTCAAAGGTGAAAAGCTTTCAAATATAGTGAAAGGAATTACCTTGAAAGCGAAGGATGAATCATACTATCTTCTTAAGATGATTGAAGCTGGTAACAAGAAGGACAAAACCGAGCACGATAATACATTGAGATATTTGCTTGATTTTGCATACGAGGGAATAACTGAATACACCAAAACCATCTAAGACATAAGGCTATGAGTAGTGTAGATTTAAATATTATTCAAAGGGGGGCGGCATCAGAGTTTAATTGGACTGCTGGTCCAGGACGTATAACGGCTGCAGATTTAGGAAATATCGGTGAACAAAGAACCGATAACGGCGGAGCATTGAATGCTCTTCCGACCCCATTTGCAAGATTCTATATTTTTAAAGAAGCATTTAGAAGAGTCTTAGAAGAAAGAAATAACCCGACCAAACAAGCTGGACGTGCATATGAGCGTCTTGTTTCTAACTGTCTTGACGTATTCGAACTGCTGTATAACAAAAATTACCATGAGAATTTATGGCAAGGTACAGGTCTTAAGATTGTTATTAAAGAGTGGAATTACAACGATGATTTGAAAACCCTTAAAACTGCAGTGCCAATTCTCGGTACTGCAATTGAGAGCTACTTTAATGATGATTTAGGAGAAAAGAAACTCTTTTTCATTATTCTTGAACAAGACGGTAAAGAATATCTTCTTGCAACAAGTTCTCCATTTACAGGTTTCATTACTCCACCAGACATGGATTTGAAAGAAGTCAAGGATGACGAGAAAGGTGGATCGGCAAGAAAGATGATTTTTGTTGGTGAGAATTATCATACGCTCAGGCCAATTTACAGAGAAAGCTCAGGCAAATACTTCCAGGATATTCAGCTTTTTGACAAACGTCCTGTTGCCTTCAAAAATTATATGTATAATTTCTTGTTTGGCAATGGAGACACCCTTGATGCAAAATACAATGAGCTTAGAGACTATATTCAATCGTTCCACTCGGATCCAGAAATTAAGTCTAATTGGGAAGCCACCTCATTAAGTCCGATCTATAGTAACGACAATAGTGCTATTGAGGTCAACGGCGTTAATGTGATGACGAGCAAGGACCTCAAATCTTTGAATTATTTTTCTGAGGCTATTATCAAGGTTCCCTATAGATTGTCATCTAGCAAGTTCCAGACAATGGAGTTTGTAAACGAAAATTCTAAGAGAGACTACGATTATCTCATACCTCTCTCATCACAGGCATTCGAAGTAATCGGAAAAGGAGATTTAACAGCAGTTTGTCAAGAGAAGAACAAGGCAGTAGAAGTTATATTCAAACATAACGGTGAAGAATTTAAAAAGACATATCGCGCTGAGACCTCTGCTGTAAAAAGTGGCGAAGGTGTAATTATATCTCTTGATACAGCAAAAGTTAACTTTGATTTAGCACTATTCCCTAATGTCTTATCAACAAAGAAAGAGGAGAATAATTATTTCAAGGTGCTTGTTTCTGCTTTTGATGGTAATGATAGAAGAACATTTACAGCGAATAATATCAGTTTGGATTTCTATCGAGATTGTGAAGGTAAATTTCAGATTATAGAAACAGCAACCGATAATACATTTGATAGTGGTGTTAAACCTGCATTTGTCCGCTCACAGCAGGGATTAAATATAGATTGCGGATCTAAATTTTATGAAGTATTCAATACAAATTTTGATGCAGTTCTTGCTACTGTGACGATTGACAGCAAAGACTATACATTTGCATTATTCCCCATTTGGGATATAGCGGTACAGTCTGATAAGGTGTTTGAATACGCAATAGACTTTGGTACATCAAATACATATATCTCCCGTAAGGAGAAAGGCGAAATGAACGAGCCGCAGCAACTTACTATGGATAAGCCAATAGTAAGCTACTTGCACGACAAGGCTGGATCCACTCAGCAGAATCCTGTTCTATGTTGGGAGAATAATACTCCTGATGTATTTAAGACTGCATTTAAGACTGAGTTTGTGCCACCATACATTGACGGTAAAGCGTATAGATTCCCTATCAGAACAGCATTGTGTTTTACAGGGGAGGACGCTTCTAAACTTTCGCTCTTTGATAACAGCAATATTGCCTTCTTCTACGAAAAGAGCAAGCCTGCTGCTAATCAAAGAATTATCACAAATATCAAATGGTCTTCTGATGAAAAATGTCTCAGAGTATTTATTCGTGAGTTGTTGCTGATTATCAAGGCTGACATTCTTCAGGAAAATGGTATTATTTCTAAGACAGGAGTGATTTGGTTTAGACCACTCAGCTTCAAAGAAACCGAGAGAGCTACCTTTGAAAAGATTTGGACCGAAGAAGCAAAATATATCCTTAATATTGAATCGACAAAAGAGCAGATTAAGTGCTATACTGAGTCTGAGGCGCCATATTACTACTTCAACGCTAAAGATGAATACAAGAGCGTTGAGTCTGTTGCAATCGTAGATATTGGAGGAGGATCTACTGATTTCGTATATTTCCAGAAAGGAGAGCCTAAAATTGCAAACTCTGTACACTTTGGTTGTGATGTTATGTGGGGCAACGCATTCGATAAATTCAAGAACTCAAAAAAGAATGGTATCTACAATAAATATAAGGATACAATCGGATTTGATACTGATTCATTGAAGAGTCTAAATTCTCATATGATTTCTAACAATGAGAGTACAACTCAGGATATCATCAACTTTTGGATTAGCAACAATGTTGAAACAAAGATTGCAGATAAACTGAGAAATGACTTTGCTTTTGCTTTCGCGTATCATTTTACAGCAACAGTATACTATCTGGCTTCTATGCTCAATGCTAAAAAGTTAAGCTATCCTAGAACTATAACATTCAGTGGCAATGGTAGCCGTTATATAGATCAGTATATTACTTCAAACGAGACTCTCCTTACCGAGATTACACACTTAGTAATGTCTAGAGTCTTTGGAAAAGAGATTAACGACATTCAGCTTGTACTTCCTGAAATACGCAAGGAAAGTACTTGCTATGGTGGATTATATCACAAGGAAGGCGCTCAGCAGCCTATATCTGTAGTGTATTATGGAGATGGTTCAGAATACGAATGTGAAGATGTGAATGAACTTGTAAGCAAATACAAAACTGATATCAAGACAAATGTTATCAGCCAGATTAAGGCTATGAATAATGTCTACAAAGAAGTACTCGGTCTATTAATTAGAAAAGGCGCTGTGAGCGGACAAATCGTAGCTGATAAAGTTCTCGAACTTGTGAATGATGGCATTGCTGATGTTCTGGATTCAAAGTTACAGACAGAAATTATTGATGTGTATTCTGGACAAGAACAATATAACGATACATTATTCTTTATCCCTGTAACAGATGCATTGTTACAATTAACCAATTATAAGGCTTAATCATTGATGGAACAAATATATCTTTTCTTGGATAGTAATCCGTTGATTTCTATCATATTCTTTGCAATTTTGCAGTTGTGGGTATTTATCCCAACACTGCGAAAGCTTAGTAAATTCAAAAACTTTTTCCCTAACTCTCAAAAATGGGAGGTAGAAAAAGGTGAGACAGGTTATTCAATAATGATTGGTAACTCATCTAATAAACTTAATGAGTTAGTCAACGAAATTAACGAATACTTGGCAAAGAATGAGGGTACAACTGATTTTGGAATTATCAAAGATAAAGTTCAGAATAGGCTTGAAGCTTTGTATGAGGATGCAACTTCAAAAGTATCATTTCCAACTTATTTGGGTTTGATGGGTACATTTTTTGGTGTTTGGATCGGCCTTCAAAGTTTCAAAATTGGCGTTGATAAAGCAGGTGTGTCAGATGAAATTGTATCTGCATTGATTGGTGGTATTATCGTATCAATGGTAACGAGCCTTATAGGCTTAGTCCTTATGATGTGGGGAAATGCGACTGCAGCAAATGTACTTAAAAAAGTTGAAGAGGATAAAAATAAATTTTTCGACTTTATTCAGGTCAAGTTGATGCCAGTGCTAGGTACTAGTATGGTCTCTGCACTTAATAAATTGCATAGAACTATAAACACTTTCGAACCAGCATTCAAGGGTGTTATTGGAGATTTTAAAGATGCTTTTAATGAATGTACTGAAACATTAAGAGATTCTTTTGGCGATAAAGTAAGACTTTTAACCGATGCTGTTGAGACTATGGGTGACAATATGTCTCTAATCAATGAAAATGTAAGAATGCAAGATCAGTTGCTTAAGACAATGAAGCAGAGAGAAACGTTGAAAACTTTGGATAGTTTCATTACTGCATCTGAAAAATTCGACTCAGTATCAACTTCAATTGTCAAGTTGTCTGACATAAAAGAACAAATAGCAGATTCTTCTATTAAACTTATTGATTCACAATCCAAATTCATTGAACAGATGAGTGTTCCTGAAAGAGTATTCGAAAAGATTAATACAATTCTTAATCGTATTGTTACATTTGAAGAATCTCTTAATGCGCTTGGAATAAGTATCGCTCAGACTCAATTGCTTGGTAATAGCCAAATGAATCTTATTCAAGAACAGATAACTGCTATTCAGAAGAAAACAGATCTTGCTGTATCATATCAAGAACTTGCAGATGATGAGTTAAAAGTCATATATGAGGCTCAAACAAAAGCGATCAAACAGTTGAACGAAAAATATTGTACAGCTATTGATAATCATGGAGATGACTTTGCATCAGCCATGAATGATTTTAAGTCTGCATACGAAGTTATTGTAAAGGAATGTATGTCTGCTGTAGAGGCAAAACGTGATGAATATATTGCTGAAATACGTAAATCAATAGACCTTGAGGCTCAAAATAAGTATTTATCTAATTTGGGAAAAATACCAGAGTTAATTGCGCTTCTTTCATCTATACAAGCTGATGTAAAGACACAGCCAGAAGTTTCTGAAAAAGTTTCAAAAGTATTGGGACAGCTTGACGGTGTAAAACAAGCATTAGATTCAATGAACAAAAAGATCGCTACGTCTTCTGAAAATATTAAACAACCAAATGATGTTTCAGAAAAACCGAGCATTTGGTCAATATTTCGCAGTAAGAAATAAGAATTATGAAGCAAAGAAATAAAGATTCATTTTGGACCACATATGTGGATATTATGACCACTTTATTTGCAATTATGGTGGTTCTCTTTGCTGTTTCTTATAGTAGGTTTAGAATCAAAGAAGAGGAGCTAAAAAAAATAGTAAAAAAGTATGAGGAGATTCAATCTATATACAAAGTTGTAGAAAATATTGACCCTACATACTTTGAGTTCAATCCTCAATTTGTTAAGCACATCTTCCGTATACAGGTAACATATCAAAAAGGCAAGTTTAGTCTTTATGAACTAGAGGAAGACAAAACCAATATCATAGTTGCAAACGAACTAAGAAAACAGATTGTTGATGCAGGAAAAGAAATTCAGAAGACAATAACCTCGTTACAAAACAACAAATCCATCAAACAGGATATTAAATATCTTGTTGTAATCGAGGGACAAGCATCTGCTGATGGATACTACACAAATGAACATTACAATAATGATGTACTAAGTTACCAAAGAGCACTAGCATTACATAGATTTTGGAAAGAAGAGGCTGCTATAGATTTCTCGAATATGGATAAGTGTGAATTGGTAATCAGTGGTAGTGGAGAAGGTGGTGTGCCTAGATTTACAGAAGAGGACTATAAACAAAGTTCTGAATATGTCGTTGGCCAAGAAATAAAGAAGAGCGACTACGAAAAATTCAATCAGCGATTCTTGATACATATAGTTCCTATAATTGGTAATATCAAAATGAATGATTAAAAAATCTATATTGTACTTCATCCCTTGTATTCTTTCTCTCACTTTTGTATGCGGATGTATCAATTATACGAATACTGAAACAAAGGATTCTGTTCACACCTTAGTGATAGAGGAGAATCAAGAGAAGAAATCTATATCTGCATATGCAGACTATAGAAAGCTGACGAAGGACGTATCAAAGGAAAACAATGCGACACCGTCAATTGATACTCCAACAAAAATAAAGGAGAAAGAATATCCTACAATCTCGTATGCTGGATATGAGGTTATATATAATCCCAAATACAAAATTCCCAAATGGGTCAAATATGAACTCATGTCCACCGAAACAGACGGGCCATATTAAAGAAAAGGTCTTAATTTCTGTCAAGATCCATCTGCAAACCTTCCACAAGCTGACGACTATGATTATAAAAATTCAGGATGGTCGAAAGGTCACATGGCTCCCGCAGCTGATTTCAAATGGAGTCATCAAGCAATGATTGAGACTTTCTACTATACAAACTGTTGTCCTCAGAATCAGTCACTGAACTCAGGTCAATGGAATACTCTCGAAAAGAAGGTTAGAGAGTGGGCTAATCGATATGGCTGTGTTACTGTAGTAACTGGTCCTCTTGTATGGAATAATGAATATGGGGCTATAGGAAATAATAAAGTTGTTGTACCAGACGCATTCTTTAAAGCTATTTTTGCAGGAGGACAAACTATAGCATTTGTTATGTACAACCATAATAACAATGAGAATATGCAGAAGTGCGCGATGAGCGTAGATGACCTAGAGATTATTTCAGGGATTGATTTCTTTTCAGAACTTGATGATGACCTTGAAGCAGACATAGAATCCACATATAACTTGAAAAACTGGGGATTGTAATTTTACATTAAAACTCTGTATAAAAAAACAACTGGAACTTTATGGTATCAATTCGTAGAGTTTTCGTTATTGTATTACTGATAATCAGCAAAATACAAATCATATTTTGGTTCAACCGTGGTTGCGACCACGGTTCTTTTATGTTGTAGCTTATTCTCGCCTATTCGGCTGGGGCTGGTATCTCCATCTGTGACTTTGCGGGGATTTTGAGTGGAAGTTTGTCTTTTGTCAGAACAATATCGTAGAATACGTATTGGGCCGAGTTGCCACCTTTGTTTGCCAGCCAGAATATAAGTTGCTGGCAACCATCGATGGGAACGGTAAATTCCGTAGGTTCCATATCTTCGTACAGCGCGATGTTGGCCATGACTTTGTGGTCGGCACCTATCATAAGGTGTTCGGGCTCTGTCGATTTTACTCTTGCCAAGGGGAGGCAACCTACTTTGAATGTTACGCTGTTGTATTCGCCATAGGTGTTAAAGGCTGTCAAGGAGTTTTCTACCGCTTCGCCTCCTGTATAGTTGGGTCTTTTCTACTTTGGTTGTTTTGTCTTTTTTGCTCCCATCGCATGTGTATTGCAGGAGCGATAGTACACTAACGATAATTGCTATGTAGGTGAGTCTCTTTTCGGTAAAAAATAGCTTAGTTCCATGGTTTTGTTTCTTAGTTTCGGCAATATTAAAAATAATAATATTTTTTTTCAAAATTTTGACATAATAAAGTCTTTTTATAAAAGAAGATTACTTTTTGTTTATTAATTTATTGTGTGCTCTTTCCTTTTTTGTATCTTCGCGAAAAATGATTAATTTTTAATTATGAAAAAAATATTTCTATTTGTGCTTACTGCTGTTTTATTTACAGCATGTGCCGGCGAAAAGGTTTATCAGGCAAAATATTTTGGTGTTGTGCCTAACACGGGCAAGGACATGACAAAAGAGCTTGCAACGGCTGTTGAAACGATCAAGGCGGAACGTAAAGGAAGGCCTGCGCGTTTGGTTTTTGAGGCGGGTGAGTATGATTTTTACCCCGATAGCGCAAATGTGCGCGAATATTATGTTTCGAACCACGACCAGGATAATCCCAAGCGTGTGGCTGTTGTGTTGGAGGGTTTGAGGAATTTTACTCTTCAAGGTGCCGAATATTATGGTGGCGATGATGTCGGTGCTACACAATTTTTAATGAATGGGCGTATGTTGCCTGTGGCTATGGTTGGCTGCGATAATTGCGAGCTAAGCTCAATAGTGATAGATACGCGTGTACCGCAAATTACTCAGGTTGAGGTTGTTGAGAATGATACCGAGAGTGGTTATATTACCTATCGTGTTGCTCCTTATGTAAATTACAAGGTTGCAGGTGGAAGGTTGGTCGTGTCTGGCAGTAATTGGGAGATGACTCCTTCGGCCGGAATTGCTTTCGATGGAAAAACGGGTCGTTTGGTCTATCGTACAAGCGATATTGGGGTTGGTGTGAATGGTGTCGAGGAGGTTGCGCACGGTCTTATCCGTGCTCCGTGGCGCGATTCTCGTCTGTTGCCGGGCACCGTGGTTGCTATGCGTTCGTATGCACGCCCCACACCGGGTATCTTTGTCTCTAAGTGCAAGAATACCACTCTTTCTCGTGTTTACGTCTATTATGCCGAGGGTATGGGTCTTTTGGCGCAGAATAGCGATAATATTGATCTCGAATATTTTAATGTTGTTCCACGCAAGAGCGAGGGCCGATATTTCAGTACTCAGGCCGATGCTACTCACTTTTCGGGTTGCAAGGGGTTGATTCGTTCGAATAATGGTGTTTACACGGGTATGATGGACGATGCTATAAATGTGCATGGGACTTATTTGCGTGTGACACAGCGTCTTGCCGATAATGTTATAGTGGGGCGTTATATGCACTCGCAGGCGTATGGCTTTTATTGGGGAGGCGAGGGCGACAAAGTGCAGTTTGTGCGTTCTTCGACTATGGAGGTGTGCGAGCCTAATGTGATTGAGAAGATTGAGCCGTATGACAAGCCTTCGGTCGATGGGGCAAAGGAGTTTAAGATTACTTTGCGCGATGTGGTTGCTACCGATATTGCTTGTGGCGATTATGGTGTTGAAAATCTTGTATGGACTCCAGAGGTGGTCTTCTGCGACAATATGATTGCCAATAATCGTGCGAGAGGGGCTTTGTTCAGTACGCCCAAGAATGTGCGTGTTGAGAATAACACCTTCGACCATACATCGGGAACGGCTATTCTTTTGTGTGGCGACTGCAACGGGTGGTTCGAGACGGGTGCTTGCCGTAATGTGCTCATTCGTAATAACCGTTTTATCAATGCGCTTACTAATATGTTCCAATTTACCGATGGTATTATATCGATATTCCCCGAAATTCCTAACTTGCAGGCGCAGACAAAATATTTTCATGGTGGCGATGGCACGGGTGTGGTAATTGAGGATAATGTTTTTGAGACATTCGATGTGCCTATCGTTTATGCAAAGTCGCTCGATGGCTTTGTGTTCCGCAATAACAAGATTGTACAGAATAACGACTATGTGCCTTTTCACTGGAACAAGCATCGTTTCCTCTTCGACAGGGTGGTGAATGTAACTATTGAGAACAATGATTTTTCGACAGGGTTCGATGCTACCAAGGATATAATGTATCGCTATCGTTAATAGTGTATGTTTCATAGGTTTAAGGAGGATATATCCGGTATTGAAGAGCCTGTTTCATTTAATAACCCTTTTTACTACCGCTCTCACCCGTTGTGTGATGTTGCGGTGAGGGAGTTGCGTGCCTCTCTTTTGGCCGAGAGTGCTGTGGCTGCCGATGCCTCCACGGGTAAAATGTTTGGCGTGCTGGTGGTGCGCGATGGTGATGGTGTGGTTGGTTATCTTGCCGGTTTCTCAGGTTTGCTTTGTGGTAGCAACAGGGTTGAGGGGTTTGTTCCTCCTGTTTTCGATTTTCTTGCTCCCGATGGTTATTTTAAGCGAGAAGAGGCCTCTATAAGTGCTATAAATGGGGAGATTAAAATATTGAAGGAGTGCGAAGAGTACTCTTTGGCTGTTGCTGCTATGCAACATGTCGAGGAGGAGGCTCGTCGGGCTGTGGAGGCTCGTCGGGCTGTAAACGCGAAGAACAAGGAGGCTCGTGCTGTTAAGCGTGGCGAGGGTGGCTTGTCGCCCGAAGAACTTGCCACGATGGTGCGTTGTAGCCAGTTTGAGAAGGCCGAGCTTAAAAGGGTGTCGAGGTGCTGGGCCGAACGGGTGGAGCAAGCAAAGGTCGCTGTGCGCCCGTTTGAGGAGAAGATTGCCGGCCTTGCCTGTGAGCGCAAGGAGCGTTCGGCTGCTTTGCAGGAGTGGCTTTTCTCAAATTTCAAGATACTTAATGCGCGTGGCGAGGAGAAGAATCTTCTTTCGGTTTTTGAGGAATATACAGGTGGCTTGCCACCTGCCGGTGCAGGGGAGTGTGCTGCTCCCAAGTTGTTGCAATATGCCTTTTTGAATGGTATGCAACCGCTTGCGATGGCTGAATTTTGGGTTGGCGCTTCGCCTGTGGGTGAGGTGCGTCGCGATGGTGCTTTTTACCCTTCGTGCAAGAGCAAATGTTTGCCTATTCTCACCTTTATGTTGCAGGGGCTGAATGTGGAGGAGTCGGCTGTGGAGCGTGGTGGCGATGTGGGCGATATAAAGATTCTTTTTGAAGATGAGGCTCTCGTGGTGGTGGAGAAACCGCATGGGGTTTTGTCGGTGCCGGGGATTGTTGGTGGTGTGAGTGTGCAGGATTGGTTGCGGGCAAAGTATAACAGTAACGATTTGTTTGTGGCTCACAGGCTCGACATGGCAACGTCGGGTATTCTTGTGGTGGCACGTTCCATGGAGGTGTATAGGGCTATGCAGGCTCTTTTTGCATCGCGTCTTGTGGAGAAGGAGTATGTGGCTCTTTTGGAGGGTGTGCCGGTAAAGGGTGAAGGGGAGGTTTGTTTGCCTTTGATGCCCGATTATGAGCATAGGCCTTGTCAGAAGGTGGACTTTGTGTGTGGCAAGGAGGCTGTTACTTTGTACAGGGTTTTGCGCAAGTCTGTGTGGAATGGCAGGGAGTGTGCTTTGGTTTCTCTTGTTCCTGTTACGGGGCGCACGCATCAGTTGCGTGTGCATTGTGCCCATCGTTTAGGGCTCGATGTGCCTATTGTTGGAGATGCTTTGTATGGCATGGCCGGTCAGAGGCTTATGTTACATGCGTGTTTCATTGCGTTTGAACACCCTGTGAGTGGTCGTCGTGTGGAATTTGTTTCGCCTGCTTGTTTTGGTGTTTAGGGGTTGGGGTAGTTTATAAATATCATATATTCTCCATCGGCTGTTATCTCTACATCTTCTTGCGTACACTCGTTCAGGGTGCCTTGCCACCAATTTGTGAAGTCGTATATTGGGTACAGGAGCCCTTTCGATGCGAAATTCTTTGCTCCGAAGTTGAATATGGATATTTGTTGGCCTTTTGTGGCTGTGTATGTGAATTTTCCTTTGCAGGGGATAAATACTCCGTAGTTGGTGTATGAACATACTTGTGCTCCGGCACGGGCATACTCCATGAGAAGGCTTATGTTGCCCAAGGTGTGGTCTTCGCGTTTGCCTGTTGCTCCAACTATGGCTATGTGGTTTTTGCCTCTTTCCATTAGGTGTTTTACTGCTTTTGTCTGGTCGTTGTTTTCTTGCTCGGTTACATGAACGAAGAGGTGGGCGTATTTGGCGCGGTTGGCATGGCTGAGTGAGTCTCCGTCGCCGATGATTATGTCGGGGGTGTGCCCGTGGGCGATGTAGTTGTCGGCTCCTCCGTCGCAACATACTACGTATGGTGCGTTGGAGATAATTTCGAGGGCTTGGGGTGCAAACGGGTATTCTCCGTTGGCTATTATAACTGCATCATAGTTCTGTTTCATGGTTCTGCATTATTTTTTTCCATTCGCGATAGCCAAAGATAGATATTATGGCGTAAACGGCATAAAGTATGGCGGTAAAATAGAGCTCTTTGTGTATGTATAGTCCGGCGCTTGTTATGTCTACCACAAGCCACACCCACCACTGTTCAATGTATTTGCGTGCGAGCATATACATTCCGACTATGCTCAGGGAGGTGGTGAATGAGTCCCACAAGGGTACGGTGCTGTCGGTGTGGTTTATCAGTATGTAGGCTATTGTGGTTTGTGCAATAGTGTATGTGAGAAGGAGCTTGGCCCACACCCTTTTGGGGGTGTGGGTTATTTTAAGCTCTATCTCTGCTTTTTTCTCACGGCCAAAGAGTGCGAAGCCGTAACGCCATGCCAACCAGCCATATAGGGCTATGAGCAGGTAGTATATGTTTATGCCAAAGTCGGCGTATAGCCCTGCTGTGTAGTATATGTATAGGTATATTGCCGGCATTATGATGCTTGCTATCCACAGGTATATGCTTGCACGGTATTCTAACCATAGGTAAATTATCCCGACAAGGGTTCCTATTATCTCTATTGCCGTTTCCATGTGTGTTATAGTCTTATGGTTATGTTTGCAAGTGCGTTTATGCCTGCTTGTGCCGCATATCCTGCATAGTTGTAGCGTACTTTGGTGTCGTTGTCCATGTAGAAACCGCTTCCTGCGTAGCCGTTGTTCTCGTATTCGTGGTCGAAGAGGTTGTACACGGTAACGCCTACTGTGATGCCTTTGGTGTGGGGGCACGCGAAGTTGTAGGCCATGCGTAGGTTGCTCACCAGATAGGCATCGAGGGTTTGGTCGCTCTGTTTGGCGTTGCTCATGTATTGCTTGCTTACATATTGTGTATGCAACGATGCTTCGAAGCCTTTGAATGTGTAGCTTAGTGTGTTGTTTGCTACAACTTCGGGCGAGAAGGCTATGGGGGTGTCGCCGTGCTCTATCACCCAACGGTTTCCGCCTACCCACTCTTCTTCGTAGAGTGTTTCGGTGAAGTTCTTTATGCGGTTACGGCTGAATGTGGCGTTTATGTCCCATGAAAAGCCACAGGGTAGTTTAATGCCTGCCATGAGCTCTATGCCTGCGCGGTAGCTGTGAGGTACGTTGGCGGCTAGTGCTTCGCCTATCTCGTTGAGCTCGCCGGTGAGCACAAGTTGGTCTTTGTAGTTCATGTAGTAGATGTTTGCTCCCATGTGGAATTTGTTGTTTGCATAGGTGTAGCCCAGCTCGTAGTCGAGTAGTTGCTCGGCTTTGGGGCGTTCGTGGAGCTTGCCGTCGGTGTAGTTGTTGCGTGTTGGCTCTTTGTGTGCCATGCTCACGGAGCCGAAGAGACGGCTGTTGTTGTTTATCTGCCATGAGATACCGGCTTTGGGGTTTACAAAGTTGAAGGTTTCGTCTATGGCGAGTTGTTGCAGGGCTTCGTCGTTGTCGTTCCACTTGTCGTTGTGTCCGTCTATTTTGTATGTGATGTGGCGGAACTGTATATCTCCGTATGCGTTCACTCTTTTTGTTAGTTTGAGGTCACCTTTTAGGTAGATGTTGGCATCGTTTTTTTGTCCTTGGTTACGGTAATATTCGTGGTTGGGGGTGAGGTTGCCTGAATAGTTTTTTACCCAGAGTACATGCCCAAAGTGATCTCCTATGTAACGGTTTACGGCTCCGCCAAGGGTGGCGTTCAAGCGGTCGTCGATGTAGTTTACCGAGAATATTGCTCCGCCAAAGTGGTTGTCCATGGCTTTTTTGCGCACGAGGTCGCTCTTTTTTACTATGTTGCCGTCCTGCTCAAATGGTGTAAGGGCGTATTCTATGAGTTTTCGGCCGGTCTTGTATTCTTGGTAGTAGCCGTCGCCCTTGGTGTAGTGCAGGCCGATGTTTGCTTTCCATTTAGAGGAGAAAATGTGGTCGGCAAGGAGTTGGTAGTTTTGTTGTTTGTAGTTGTCGGTTTGGTCGTCGTAATAGTGGGCTTTGCCGTTGTCGTCGGTGTACATGTATCCGCAACTGTTGTATCGGCGACCGTAGAGCCTCATCTCTTCCTTTGAGGCGTAGTTCCATGCGTGGTAGGTCTCCTCTTCGCCCGAGAAGGTTATGAATTTTATGGCGGTGTTGTCGTTGTAATAACTGCCTTGCAGGTAGTACGATTGTAGGGAGGTTTTTGCGCGTTTTATGTAGCCGTCGCTGCCTATGTCGGAGAGGCGGGCATCTAGTGCCCAATGGTCGTTCATGATACCTGTGCCTACGTTGAGGGTGGTTTTGTGTGTGCCGAACGAGCCTATCGAACTGCTTATCTCGCCGTAGGGCTTGCTGTTGAACTCGTTGAGTTGCATGTTTATGCTTGCGCCGAAGGCTCCTGCTCCGTTGGTCGATGTGCCTGCTCCGCGTTGTATCTGTACGTCTTTTACCGAGGAGGCAAGGTCGGGAAGGTTTACCCAGAAAACGGTATGGCTTTCGGCGTCGTTTATGGGTATTCCGTTGGCGGTTACGTTTATGCGTGTGCCGTCGGTTCCTCGTATGCGTAGCGAGGTGTAGCCGATGCCTGTTCCTGCGTCGCTGGTGGTTATTGCGCTTGGTGTCATGTTAATGAGGTTGGGAAAATCGACACCGGTGTTGTGTTTTTTTAGCTCTTCGCGACTGATGTTTGTGTAGGCCACGGGGGTGGTCTCGGTTGCGCGTACCGACAGTACTTCAACTTCTTGCAGGCTTACTCGTTGTAAGCTGTCTTTCTTGGCTGTGTCCTCTTGTGCATACGCAACCATCGCTACACTTAGAATGTAGCATAACAATGCTCTTTTTTTCATTGTATTTTTCAATAATTTGTAGAGCGTGGAGGGTAAAAAAAGAATCCTCCAAGCTCTGTGGTTAAACAGAAAATGGGGATTTTTCCTGTGTCGCCGAATGTGTGCACGCCATTCGACTATCTCCCTCCGCCGGCATTACCCGGATCAGGTTCTTGGGTATGATCTCAGCCCGTGTATTAAGGCACCCCGTTAATGAAATCTGCCACAAAGGTAGCTCCTCGGTGGCAGATTTCAAAATAAAATGTTGTTTTTTTATTTTTTCGTAATTTATTTGTGCTTTCTCTTTTTGTCTATGGTGTCGATTATTACTGATACGGCTCCGTCGCCTGTGACATTTGTGGCGGTTCCGAAGCTGTCCATGGCTATGTAGAGGGCTATCATGAGCCCAAGAGCTTCTTGGTTGAAACCGAGCATGCTTTCGAGTATGCCGAGTGATGCCATTATGGCACCGCCTGGTACACCGGGGGCGGCTATCATGGTTATTCCGAGCATTAGTATGAAGCCTGTCATTGTTTGAAAGTCGCAACTACCGCCCGACATGGCTATGATGGCAAGGGCGCATGCTACTATTTTGAGTGTACTGCCCGATAGGTGTATGGTGGCGCAGAGGGGGATTGTGAAGTCGGCAATTTCGTCTCTGACACCGTTTTTCTTGCTTTGTGCAAGTGTCACGGGTATTGTTGCTGCCGATGATTGTGTGCCGAGGGCTGTGAAATATGCGGGTATCATGTTTTTCAGCATCGCGAAGGGGTTCTTACGGCTGATTATACCTGCTATTATAAATTGTATTAATAGTACCATTATTGCGATTGCAAATATGAGTACTATTATTTTTATGAATACTCCAAGCACGGGGGCTATCTGCCCGCTTTGGGTAATTGATATGAATATTCCGAAGATGTATAGTGGTAAAAGTGGTATTATGGCTCCGGATATTGTTTTGGTTATTATATCTTTAAGGTCGTTCATGGCCGAAAAGAGGGCTCCGTTCTTTATCGCGCTCATGCCTATGCCCAGCACGAAGGCTGTTATGAGTGCGCTCATGACACCAAAGAGCGGGGGCATCTCTATTGTGAAGTAGGGGGTGAGTGCGGTGCTTGTGCTTGCTACGTTGGTAATGTCGGTGTTACCAAGGAGATAGGGGTAGGTAAGTGTGCATGTGCCATATGAGAAGAGGCCTGCAAAGATGGTGAAAAGGTAGGATATCAGGGCGGTGAGCAGGAGCAGGTTTTTGGCTCTTTTACCAACTTCGGCAATGCCGGGGGCAATGAGGCCTAATATGAGCAGGGGGATTATGAAGGTGAGGAAGTTGCCGAACACTGAGTTTATGGTTACAAATACTCGTGCAAGCCATGTGGGGAAGAGTAATCCGCCTATGATGCCTGTTATTATGGCAATTACAATTTTTACAAGTAGTGGTATTTTGGAGTATTTCATATTTGTGGTTGTTATTTAAATAGGTTGTATATGCGGTCGATGAGTTTTTTTTCTTCGGGCTTGTTAGCAACTTGTGCGGTGGTATCTATTTTTGCGTTGAAGAAGTTTTCGAGCGGTATGTTCCACGCCTCTTTATCCATTGAACTTTCTCCGTTGATATATTGCCACAAAAGTTGTGCGTTCTTGTGCTCGTGTGCGTTTTGTGCCTCTTCTATGGCTCCTTTGTTTATGCCTGCTTTGTCGAAGAGCTCTATAAGTTCCAATATTGTGCGGTGACGATATTGACCTGATATTTGGTAGTTGTTCTTGTTGTCGAGCGAGATGAATATTCCGCGATTTATCATGGAGGTGATGAATACCGATGATATGTGTGGGGGTATATCGTAGGCGCTGTTTATTACTCCCGATATGTATTCTATGTCGAACGATTCTTTACCGGTGAGCGAGCATAGTTGCTCGGCTTTGTCGAGTGTCATGAGGCATAGGAACTTGCGGTAGTTGTCGCTGATGCCTGTAAATTTGTTTTCGCGCACAAGTTTGTCGGCTCTTTGCAGAAAATAGTTCCAGCGACTGCCGGCCATGCAGATTGTCCACGAAAGGTAGATGAGCCATATGAATATGATGAGGCTGGCAAGGTCGCCGTATATGTTGCGGTAGTTGCTGAACATCGATATTATTGTGTAGCTGAAATATTGCATGAGGGCAAAGACGAGTCCGCATACTACTGCGGCTATCGCTGCGTATTTTATTTTAACCTCGGCGCGTGGAATGAGCTTGTAGGCTATAAAAAGGCATGCGATGTATGTACCAACGGTGAAAAGAAAGACGTTTAGTTCGTGTATTATGCTTCCTTTGAGGTACGAGGACATGGTCCACCAGATGGCAAGCAGTATGATTGCCACAAATGGCAACAGCAATACTATGGCAAAGATGCTGAGCAGTTGGGTGAAGTTGCGCCCGGGCATGTTCCACAGGGCGTTAAAGGTGGCGTCGATGGTTTGGAATATTGAAAATACGGAGTATAGCAACAGTATGAGTCCGATACCGGCTCCTAACCAAAAGCTTACCTGGGTGTTGTTCAGGTAGCTGTTGGCAAAGCCCAAAAGGCTTTCCGATATAATCTCTTGCCCTTGAAAGAAGAGCTCTACTTGTTCTTTGAATATTTCGCCGTAGCCTAAGATGTTGGCTATGGCTACCATGAGTGCCATCACGGGTACTATGGCAAATAGTGTGTGGTAGGTGAGGGCAGCCGATGATTGTTGTAACTTGCCGAAACTGCTTATCAGCTTGATGATTGCCCAAAGATTTCGGTTTTCGTCGATGCCTTTGTCGCTTTCCAAATTTACTATCTTGGCGACAATCTTTTTTAACGATACTATCATTTTGTTCTTTATGTGGTGTTGTTGAATTTTGCTTGTTTTGCAATAATACAAATAAGTTGCGTAAAAATGTGCTTTTTTGCGATATTAATGCGTTCTGTTTTTTTAACTGACACATAGGTGTGTCATTTTGTCGCATTTTTTCCATGTAAATAATAAAATAGATATTATTTTTGCGCCACTGTGGCAAAAAAACTTTTTTGGCACGCTTTTCGTTATATAATTAATGTGCTCATGTTGTGATGGGCATGATATTTGGATTGAACTTAAAAAATATATTACAACTATGAACATTAAACCATTAGCAGACAGAGTGCTTATTTTGCCCATGGCGGCAGAGGAGAAGACTATCGGTGGTATAATTATCCCCGATACAGCAAAGGAGAAACCTTTGCAGGGTAAAGTTTTGGCAGTTGGTAACGGTACAAAGGACGAGGAGATGGTAATTGCTGTTGGCGACCAGGTTCTCTATGGTAAATATGCCGGCACCGAGCTTGAATTTGAAGGTGAGAAGTATTTGATTATGCGTCAGAGTGACGTTTTGGCTATTATTGGATAAAAAAAGGAGATAGAGATATGGCAAAAGAAATTCTATTTAATATGGAGGCTCGCGAGCAGCTTAAAAAAGGTGTCGATGAGCTCGCAAATGCAGTGAAGGTTACATTGGGCCCCAAAGGTCGCAACGTGATAATCGAGAAAAAGTTCGGTGCTCCCCACATCACAAAAGATGGTGTGTCTGTTGCAAAAGAGGTGGAGCTTGCCGATGCTTATATGAACACAGGTGCGCAGTTGGTTAAGTCGGTTGCGTCGAAGACTAACGATGATGCCGGTGATGGTACAACAACTGCTACTTTGCTTGCTCAGGCTATCATTACTGAGGGCTTGCGTAATGTTACAGCAGGTGCCAACCCCATGGACTTGAAACGTGGTATCGACAAGGCTGTTACAAAGGTTGTTGAGTCGATTAAGGCACAGAGCGAGACTGTGGGTGACAACTATGACAAAATTGAGCAGGTTGCTACAATCTCGGCTAACAACGACAGTGAGATAGGTAAGCTTATTGCCGATGCGATGCGCAAGGTTACAAAAGATGGTGTTATCACCATAGAGGAGGCTAAGAGTCGCGATACTACTATCGAGGTGGTAGAGGGTATGCAGTTTGACCGTGGTTACCTTTCTCCTTATTTTATAACCGATACCGAGAAGATGGAGTGCCAGATGGAGAACCCTTATGTGCTCATATATGACAAAAAGATTACCAATTTGAAGGATATGCTTCCTATTTTGGAGGCTGCCGTGCAGACTGGTCGTCCCTTGCTTATTATTGCCGAGGACGTTGAGAGCGAGGCTCTTACCACTTTGGTTGTGAACCGCTTGCGTTCGCAGTTGAAGATTTGTGCTGTGAAGGCTCCCGGTTTTGGTGACCGTCGCAAGGATCTTCTCGAGGATATTGCAACCCTCACAGGTGGTTTTGTAATAAGCGAAGAGAAGGGTGTGAAGTTGGAGCAGGCTACTTTGGAGATGCTCGGTACTTGTGGTCGCATAACAGTCAGCAAGGATAATACCACTATTGTTGATGGTAACGGTAGCAAAGAGGCTATCGCAGCTCGTGTTGCTCAAATAAAACAGCAGATATCTGTTACAAAGAGCGATTATGACAAGGAGAAGTTGCAGGAGCGTCTTGCCAAATTGGCAGGCGGTGTTGCCGTGCTCTATGTGGGTGCTGCTTCGGAGGTTGAGATGAAGGAGAAAAAGGACCGTGTGGACGATGCTCTTTGTGCTACACGTGCCGCTATCGAAGAGGGTATTGTTCCCGGTGGTGGTGTTGCTTATATCCGTTCTATCGACTGCTTGGAGAATATCGACGTGGTGAATGCCGACGAAAAGACAGGTGTTGCAATTATTAAACGTGCCATCGAGGAGCCTTTGCGTCAAATTGTGGCTAATGCCGGTAAAGAGGGTGCTGTGGTTGTGCAGAAGGTGCGCGAGGGCAGTGCCGACTATGGTTACAATGCTCGTGCCGATGTTTATGAGAACCTTTTTGCGGCCGGTGTTGTGGACCCTGCCAAGGTTACACGTGTAGCTTTGGAGAACGCTGCTTCTATCGCAGGTATGTTCCTCACAACCGAGTGCGTGATTGTTGAAAAGAAAGAGGATAAGCCCGAGATGCCTATGGGCGCTCCCGGCATGGGTGGCATGGGCGGTATGATGTAAAAGTAGTTTAAACATTGTATCATATAGCAGAGTTGGGCGACACATCGCCCAACTCTTTTTGTATAAAAGTATCTGCTTGTTATGTTCTGTTTAAATTTATCTCTATTATGAGAATTTGTACTTGGCGTTGGCGTAACCAAATTTTTGTAAATAATTTTAATACGTTTCTATTATTTTGCGATTTATTTTTGGTGTCGCACCATAAAAAGCGTATTTTTGAAGAATAAATTAATACCCCATAGATTAATGGAGCATAAAAAGAAAAAATGTGTGATTGCCGGAGCCGGTCCTGCCGGTCTTACAGTTGCTTATGAGTTGTTGAAAAGGTGCGATTATGTACCTCTCATTCTCGAAGAGAGTAGGGCTGTGGGTGGTTTGTCGCAGACTGTTAATTTCGGGGGTAACCGCATGGATATTGGCGGGCATCGTTTTTTTTCGAAAAACGATGCTGTAATGCGGTGGTGGAGCAATATTCTGCCCGAGCAGACATCACCTGCTCTCGATGAGCTTTTGCTTGGTGCAAAGCGTTGTGGCGGTGATGCCGACCCTCAGGTGTGTGATAATGTGATGTTACAACGCAGGCGTGTGTCGCGCATATTTTTCCTTCGTAAATTTTTCCCTTACCCCGTTTCGTTGAATGTGTCTACCTTGGCGAATATGGGTGTTGTGCGCACTTGTAAGGCTGCATTCGGCTATCTTGCGGCTAAATTTAACAAGCGCAAGGAGGACTCTTTGGAGAATTTCTATATAAACCGTTTCGGCGAGCCTTTGTATAAACTTTTTTTTGAGGATTATACCGAGAAGGTGTGGGGCGTGCACCCGTCAAAGCTTGGGGCCGACTGGGGTAGCCAACGTGTGAAGGGGCTCTCTATGGCTGCTTTGTTGAAGAATGCTTTTACAAAATCTTTTCGTAAAGGCGGTATCGAGCAGAAGGGGGTGGAGACCTCTTTGATTGAGAAATTTATTTATCCTAAATTTGGTCCCGGGCAGTTGTGGGAGCGTGTTGCCGATATTGTAAAGGAGGGTGGAGGCTCTTTGTACATGGAGCATCGTGTAGAGGGTGTAGTTGTGGAGAACAACAGGGTGGTGCGTGTGGAGTGTCGTTTGCCCGATGGCTCTTTGCAACCTGTCGATTGCGATTGCTTCTTTTCGTCGATGCCTTTAAAGGAACTTGTGGGTGCTTTGCGTGGTATTGATGTGCCTGCCGAGGTGAAGAGAGTGGCCGAGGGGCTCCCTTATCGCGATTTTATAACCGTGGGCTTGTTGGTGGACAAGATGTCTATTAAAAATTGCACTAAACTGAAAACGTATGCCGACAGGGTGCCCGATACTTGGATTTATATTCAGGAGCGTGATGTGAAGGTGGGGCGTTTGCAGGTGTTTAATAACTGGTCGCCTTATATGGTTGCCGATTTTGAAAATACTCTCTTCATAGGGCTTGAATATTTTTGCAACGAGGGCGACGAGATGTGGTGCATGGCCGACAGTGATTTTATTGCTATGGCTGTTGCCGAGGTTGAGAAGATTGGTATTGTTGAGGCGCGAGCTGTTAAATCGTCGCATATCGTGCGCATGAAGAAGGCCTATCCTGCTTACTTTGGTACCTATGATGAGTTGCAGGTGGTGCGCGATTTCCTCGATGGGATAGAGAATCTTTATTGCATAGGGCGTAACGGTCAGCACAGGTATAATAATATGGATCACTCGATGCTCACTGCTTTTGAGGCTGTCGATTGCTTGTGTGGCATGGGCGAAAAGTCGAGGGTGTGGGCTGTTAATACCGAGAGCGAGTATCACGAGGAGAAGCCTTCTGTTTAGTTTTGAGTTTATCGAATACAAAAAAAGCGACCAATTATAATTGGTCGCTTTTTTTGTACTAAGGTGTTGTATACAATATTAAAAAATTGTCATATGTATTTTGTAATGACTGTTGTTGTGAAGAGTGTATAATTACCTTAGATGATTATGAATATCTGTTTATTCGGCATGTCTTACTTCGAATAACTCAACGTCGAAACGTAGTGCTTCGTTGGGGCCGATTGAGTTGCCGGCACCTCTGCTACCGTATGCAAGCTCTGCGGGTATCCACAATGTTATTTTACCGCCTTTGCCAATTAGTTGCAAGCCTTCGCCCCAGCCTTTGATAACACCGTTCAAGGGGAACTCTATGGTTTGACCACGGTCGTAACTGCTGTCGAATACGTTGCCGTTACGGGTTGTGCCTTTGTAGTGTACTGTTACATAGTCGTTTAGCGATGTGGGTTTTGCGCTCATGTCGCCTTCGTTTTCTATCTTATAGAGAAGGCCGGTTGATGTTTTTTTAACGCCTTTCTCTTTTTCAACCTCGGCAAGCCATGCTTTCGACGCTTTGTCGTTCTCGGCAGGGATTACTGTCATCATGTAGTTGTTGATGTAGGAGGTGGCTTCGCGTGCGCTCATTGTTGCTTTGCCGTCCTGTTTCTCGTTGTATGCATTCTCAACCCAGTAGAGTTGCATGGGGATATCCATGCGTATCATGCTCAGTGCAATATCGGTACCTATGAATGCCGATACTAATTCGCGCTCTTTTTCCGAGTTGTATACTTTGGTGTTGCCTGTGCTGTCTTTTTTTGCTGCAATTACTTTGCTTTGTAAGTCGCGTGTGAAGGCTTTGCCGTATATCTTCTGCATGTTTTTCTCGACAAGAGTGTCTTTTCCTACTATCATCTCGTTGCCGGTGGCTGTTGTCTTTAATGCTTTCCAAAAGACCGATAGATCTATGTTCAGGTCTTTCACGATTGAGCTTTCTGGGCCATACTGCTCGCCTATGATTATTCCGTATGCGTAGGAGAGGCTGTCCATCTTGTTTTTGTCTCCGTTTGTTATTTTTGTGATGCTTTTTTCGTTGGCACCGCATGAGATTGTTGTCGCAGCCATTATTGCTATGGCGAATGTTTTGATAATCTTTTTCATTTTTTTATTTGGTTTTATGGTATTCTATTAATCCTTCTATGGGGCTTTCTACTATGTTGCCTATGGAGAGGCCGAGGCTCTCGGCTGTCTCTTTTATCTCTTGGGCAAAATTTATGCCGATACTGCCTATTATGTGTATGGGGAGCCATGAACGGCGGTAGACCATGGTGTTACGCTGGAAGAATTGTGTGAAGCAACGTATGAGCAGGTCGTGTATCTCGGCGTTGGTGCGGTTTTCGTACAGGAAGGGGGCGAAGCTTGCCAGGAAACGGTTGGGCAGGGGGGCGTGGTATACTTTTTCGAGTATATCGGCTACCGATAGTTTGTATTGCTTGAGAAACTTCTCGCAGATGGCGGGGGGGAGCTGTTTCTTTATGCAGTCGCTAACCAGCTGACGGCCGAGGTGGGCTCCACTGCCTTCGTCGCCTAATATGTAGCCGAGGGCCGGGGTGTTGTCGGTAATCTTCTCTCCGTTGAACAGGCATGAGTTGGAGCCTGTGCCAAGTATGCAGGCGATGCCTTCTTCGTGCCCGCAAAGGGCGCGAGCGGCTGCAAGCAGGTCGCTGTTTATGTGTATGTCGCGTGTTGTGAATATCTCTTCGAGTGCTTTTTGCATTCTTTTGTTTGCACTCTCATACGCGCAACCGGCACCATAGAAGTATATGGTGTCGGGGATTGTTGTGTCTATCTTTTCTTTAAGTTCGGCTGTTAAAACCTCTAAGATTTGTGCGGTACTCTGCTGGGTGGGGTTGAATCCTTGTGTCTTTACTTGCGATATTATTGTATCGCCGTCGAAGAGTACCCAGTCGGTTTTGGTTGAGCCACAATCAGCTATAAGTATCATATATGTTTTTTTCTCAAATTTTACGCGAAGATACGGTATATTTTACTTTTTACCAAAGTCGGGGTCTATTTTTAGCATGGCCGACACTGCAAATGTTGCTAAACAGCAGAACATTATCCATATGAAAAAGTTGCTGTAACCTATTTGTTCTTGTATGTATCCGGAAACCATGCCGGGCAACATCATGCCGAGTGCCATAAAGGCGGTGGAGATTGCGTAGTGTGCCGTGGGGTATTTGCCTTGTGCAAAGTATATCAGGTAGAGCATGTAGGCGGTGAAACCGAAGCCGTAGCCTATTTGCTCTATGAAGATGCAACCGTCGATTATTAGTTGGTTGGTTGGTTGTGCTATGCTGAGGTATACATATACGAGGTCGGGGAGGGATATTGCCATGACCATGGGCCACAGCCAATATTTTAGGCCTTTTTTCGATATTGCTATGCCTCCTGCTATGCCTCCTATTATGAGCCCTATGACGCCTATGGTGCCGTATGTTATGCCTATCTGCTCGGTTGAAAGGGCGAGGCCTCCGGCTTCGCGACTGTCGAGAAGGAAGGGGTTGAGCATTTTTACGAGTTGTGCTTCGGGCAGGCGAAAGAGGAGCATGAATAGTATGGCTGTGCCGATGCCTGGTTTTTGAAAGTATGTTATGAGAATTTCAACGAAATTGTGCAGTGCCTCTTTTGCTCCCTTTACGTTGCGCGATATGTCGCTCTGTGGTGTGGGGAGTGCTTTGGTGTGATATGTTCCAACAAGTAACATTATTATGGCTGTGGCTGTAAATGTGATGCACCAGGCGGTGATTATGGAGCCTGTCGTTTCTTCGAGTCGGCCGGCGATAATTATGAGTACTCCTTGCCCGAAGATGGTTGCTATGCGGTAGAAGATACTGCGTATGCCCGAAAAGAATGATTGTTCTTCGCCTGTGAGACCGAGCATGTAGAAACCGTCGGCTGCTATATCGTGTGTTGCCGAACCGAACGCCATGAGCCAGAAGATGGCGAGTGTCCATTGAAAGAAGTTGTTAATGGGGATTGTGAAGGCTGTTGCGCCAAGCAACGCTCCGATGAAAATTTGCATGGTGTTTATCCATGCGCGACGTGTGCCAAGCATCTCTACCAGCGGGCTCCAAAAGGGTTTTATAACCCATGGGAGGTAGAGCCAGCTTGTGTATAGTGCTATGTCGCTGTTGCTCACACCCATTCTCTTGTAAAGTATTACTGATATTACTGTTACTATGAAGTAGGGTAGTCCTTCGGCAAAGTATAGTGTTGGTATCCAGCTCCAACCGCTTTGTTTTTTTTGCATGTTTCTTCTGTTTTTTTTGCGAAGATAAGCATTTTTTTATGTGTTACAAAGTTGTATTTATATATAAAGAGAGAGCTTGCCATGGCAAGCTCTCTCTTTATATGTTTTTTCGCGTTTACTGCGAATGTTTGGTGTTGTATTAAACGATACCTTGTGCCATCATGGCTTTGGCTACTTTGAGGAAGCCGGCAACGTTGGCACCCTTTACATAGTCGATGTAGCCGTCCTCGCATGTACCGTATTTAACGCATGCTTCGTGAATGTTGTGCATAATCTCGTGGAGCATCTCGTCTACTTTTGCACTGCTCCAATTGATTTTGCCTGAGTTCTGGCTCATCTCAAGTCCTGATACCGATACACCACCTGCGTTCGATGCTTTACCGGGTGCGTATAGTATCTTGGCGTTCTGGAATACTTGAATAGCAGCGGGTGTTGAGGGCATGTTTGCTCCTTCTGATACTGCTATCACGCCGTTTGCGATGAGTGCTTTTGCGTGCTCGCCGTTAATCTCGTTCTGTGTGGCCGAGGGGAGGGCGATGTCGCCTTTTTCGCCCCAGGGTTTAGCGTCGGCAACGTATTTGCAACCATATTTGTCGGCATATTCTTTGATGCGACCGCGACGAACGTTCTTGAGCTCCATGATGAAGTCGAGTTTCTCGCGTGTGATTCCATCGGGGTCGTATATGTAGCCGTTAGAGTCGCTCATGGTAACTACTTTACCTCCAAGCTCTATTACTTTCTCTACTGTGTATTGTGCTACGTTGCCCGAACCTGATACAAGGCATACTTTGTCTTTTATGTCGAGACCGCGTGTCTTCAACATCTCTTGCAAGAAGTAGATGTTACCATAACCTGTAGCCTCGGGGCGAATGAGTGAACCACCGAACTCCAAGCCTTTTCCTGTGAATACTCCGTTGAATTGACGTGTGAGCTTTTTGTAGAAGCCGAACATGTAACCAACCTCGCGTGCGCCTACACCGATGTCGCCGGCGGGAACGTCCATGTCGGGGCCGATGTTACGCCACAACTCTGTGATGAAGGCTTGGCAGAATCGCATTACCTCGGCATCGCTCTTGCCTTTGGGGTCGAAGTCTGAACCTCCCTTTGCGCCTCCCATGGGGAGTGTGGTGAGTGAGTTTTTGAATGTCTGCTCAAATGCGAGGTATTTGAGGATACCTACGTTTACAGAGGGGTGGAAACGGATACCGCCTTTGTAGGGACCGATAGCGTTGTTGTGCTGTACACGGTAACCTGTGTTTGTGTGTATGTTGCCGTTGTCGTCGGCCCATGTTACACGGAATGTGAATACTCTGTCGGGTATACACAATCTCTCGATAAGGTTGTTTGCTTCAAATTCGGGGTGTTTGTTGTACTCCTCTTCAATTGAACGCAATACCTCCTCAACTGCCTGAAAGTATTCGGGCTCGTTGGGGAATTTTTTCTTTAAGCTTTCAAGTGTAGTTTCTACTTTCATATTTTGGAATTTTAATTATTTAACAATGAGGAATGAATAGTTTAAAACCTGTATAAATGAATAAATATGCAGGAATTTGTGTATAAATACTCATTTCTGAATTTTGTCAGCGCAAAGTTAATGTATTGAAATGAAAAAATGAAGAAATGTAAGCTTTTTTTTGAAAAAACAAGAAAAAAGTTCATTTTGCAAGGTTAATGCGGTATAAAGTTTAATAAATGTGTGGTTTTGTTTGAAAAATGTATGTAAAAGCTATTCTTGGGCTTCATTGTGTCAGTCTTTGTGTCGGAGTGAGCTTGTGTTGCGTTACCTTTTTTAAAATATGTAAATAAGTTTTTATTTTGCAGAACTTAATGTATCTTCGCAATTGATGAATATTTTGAGTTTTACTGAAATGGTAGGTCGATTAAAAAGTTTATATAAGGATATTGTGGGCTTGTTGCCTGTGAATGTTGTGAAGTTGTCGGGTGACGGCTCTAACAGGGTGTATTACAGGTTGAGCTCGGGCGAGGAGTCGCTTATTGGCGTTGTGGGTACTTGTGCCGAGGAGAATAGGGCTTTTGTTGTTATGAGCGAAAAACTTTGTTCTTGTGGTATATGTGCGCCACGGGTTCTTGCGGTGTCGGACGATGGGTTGTGCTATCTGCAAGAGGATTTGGGTGATGTGTCGCTTTTTATGTATATGAAGGATTCTCGCGATAGAGGTTTGTTCTCGCAACGTGACACTGAGATGCTTTGTCGTGTTATGTCGCTTTTGCCCGATATACAATATAAGGTTGCCGAAGGTTTCGATTTTTCGGTTTGTTACCCTGTGATGGCGTTTGACAGGCGTACTGTTATGTGGGACCTTAATTATTTTAAATATTGCTTTTTGAAAGGGGTTAATATTGAATTTAATGAGGATTTGCTTGAAAACGAGATGGAATACATGGCGACTCGCTTGCTGAAAGATGCCGAAGAGGTGTTTATGTATAGGGATTTTCAGTCGCGAAACGTGATGATACATAATGAGAAACCCTATTTTATAGATTTTCAGGGTGGTCGGAAAGGTCCTATATACTACGATGTTGCATCGTTTGTGGGGCAGGCGAGGGCTTGCTACACCGAGGAGGTTGTGGAGAAGATGATAGATGCTTATATTGTTGCGCTGAAAAAGTATAAGGAGGTGGATAGGGAGGCTTTTATGCACGAACTTACAATATTCAGGGTGTTCCGCTTGTTACAGAATTTGGGAACTTATGGTTTCCGTGGTTTGTATGAGCATAAAAAGGCTTTTATCGAGACTATCCCAGCCGCGCTTGCTCATTTGAAAGAACAGTTATCTTTGTTGAAGGGTGAGTTTGAGTATTTGAAGGGGTTGCTGGATAAGATTATCGCTCTGCCGATGTTTGCACCAAAGTGTGGCAAAGAGCTTGTGGTTGATGTGCTTAGCTTCTCGTATAAACGTGGTATCCCCGATGATTATTCGGGTAATGGCGGTGGGTTTGTTTTCGACTGCCGTGCTATTCATAACCCCGGTAGGTATGAGCCTTATAAGAAGCTTTGCGGTATGGACAAGCCGGTGATTGATTTTCTTGAAAAGGAGAGTAATATCGGCGATTTTCTTGAAAATGCTTATGCGCTGGTGGATAATATGGTGGATACTTACAAGAGGCGTGGTTTTACTCATATTCAGGTGTGTTGTGGTTGCACGGGTGGCCAGCATCGTTCGGTGTACAGCGCCGAGCATATTGCTCATCATGTTGCCGAAAAATTTGGTGTCAAGGTGGTGGTTACACACAAGATGTTGAATCGTGAGTATGTTATTGATGCAAAAGAAAATAATTGAAAATATAATTTGAATAAAGTGTTATGAAAGAGTTGCTTGAAATGCTTGATGCGTCGCCTGTGAATTTTCTGGCGGTGAAATATGCCGAGGATTTTCTCTCTTCGGCGGGTTTTAAAAAGGTGGAGATTGGGAACTTGCCGGAACTTAAAGCCGGTGAGGGTTATTATATTACAAAAAACGATTCGGCTCTGTTTGCTTTCCGCATGGGCTCGGGTGCTGTTACCGATGGCTTTAAGCTGATTTGTGCTCATACCGACTCGCCTTGCTTCCGTGTGAAGCCTGCTCCCGAGATGGTTTCGGAGGGTGGCATGATTCGTTTGAATACCGAGGTGTATGGTGGTCCTATCCTTTATACATGGTTCGACCGTCCTTTGTCGCTTGCCGGCCGTGTCTTCTTGCGTGGTGCCTCGCCTCTGCGTCCCGAGATGCGTCTGTTGCACATTAAACGCCCTTTGCTCATTATTCCTCATTTGGCAATACATTTTAACCGTGAGGTGAACGAGGGTAACAAAATAAATCGTCAGAAGGATATGATGCCCGTCCTTGGCTTTATAAATGCTCATTTTGAAAAAGAAAATCTTTTACTAAATGTGGTGGCCGAGGAGCTTGGTGTGGAGCCGAGTGAAATTCTCGATTTTGACCTATCGCTTTACGAGGCTACCCCTGCCTGTTTGTGTGGCTTGAACAGCGAATTTGTTTCGTGTGGTCGCCAGGACGACCTGCTCATGGCGTTTGCCGGGTTGAAGGCTTTGGCTGGCAGTGAGCCTTCGGCGATGACTCAGGTGCTTGCGCTCTTCGATAATGAGGAGACGGGTAATATGACAAAGCAGGGCTCTGCATCGCCTATGTTGCGCAATTTGTTGGATTCTATTATTTTAAGATGTGGCGGAAAACCGGGCGACCTCTATACCGCTGTTGAAAATTCTTTTATGGTTTCGGCCGATATGGCGCATGCTCTGCACCCTAATTATCAGGAGAAACACGACCCGACAAATCACCCTGTGATGGGTGGAGGCCCTGTGATTAAATATAATGCGAACCAGAAGTATGTAACCGATGCGGAGTCGGCGGCGGTGTTTGCCGAGGTGTGCAGACAGGCGGGTGTTCCCTTCCAGTATTTTGTAAATCGCAGTGATATTGCAGGTGGTTCTACACTTGGAAATACTTTGACAACTCAACTCCCTATGAGGGGCGTGGATATGGGTAATCCCATGTGGGGTATGCACTCGGCACGTGAAACATCGGCTGTGGTCGATACCGAGTATGCAATTAAGGCGTTTACTGCTTTTTACAACGTGAAATAGTGTGTTACGGGTTTGTCGGCTGGCAATAATGTAATATCCTTAAAGCGACATCGATGCGGTGTCGCTTTTTATTTATAATAAAAGAGGGGTTTTCTCTTTTCCCTTTCGGAAAAAAATGATAACTTTGCGCAACTTTATACTTTTACGACAAAATGAAAAAGAAATTTCCTGTATATAACCAGTTGAATCTGCCTCAGATAAACAAAGAGGTGTTGAAAGAGTGGGACGATAATGACCTGTTTTCAAAGAGTATGACAGAGCGCGAGGGTGCTCCTTCGTTTGTTTTCTTTGAGGGACCTCCCTCGGCAAACGGTATGCCCGGTATTCACCATGTTATGGCGCGCAGTATAAAGGATACTTTCTGTCGTTTCAAAACAATGAAAGGTTTCCAGGTTAAGCGTAAGGCTGGTTGGGATACTCACGGCCTCCCCGTGGAGCTTGGTGTGGAGAAGAAACTCAACATCACCAAGGAGGATATTGGTAAAAAGGTTTCGGTTGATGATTATAACCGCAACTGCCGTGAGGAGGTTATGAAGTATACAAAAGAGTGGACCGAACTTACTCGTAAGATGGGTTATTGGGTGGACCTCGAAAATCCTTACATCACATATGAGAATAGCTACATAGAGAGCCTTTGGTGGTTGTTGAAACAACTCTATAACAAAGGGTTGCTCTATAAGGGGTATACTATTCAGCCCTATTCGCCTGCGGCGGGTACAGGCTTGAGCTCGCATGAACTGAATCAGCCCGGTTGCTATCGCGATGTAAAGGATACGACTGCTGTGGCGCAGTTCCGCATGTTGTCGCCCAAGCCCGAGATGACAGAGTGGGGTACTCCATACTTCCTCGCATGGACCACAACTCCATGGACTCTACCTTCGAACACCGCTCTTTGCGTGGGTCCTAAAATCGATTATGTTGCTGTGCAGTCATATAACAGCTATTCGGGCGAGCCTATTACTGTTGTGCTTGCAAAGGCGTTGCTGAATGCTCATTTTAATGTGGCCGGTGCCGAGTTGCCTTTGGATAGCTACAAGCCCGGTGACAAGGTTGTGCCCTACAAGGTTATTGCCGAGTATAAGGGTAGCGACCTTGTGGGTATGCGTTATGAGCAGTTGTTCCCTTGGGTTAAGCCTGTTGTAAAAGAGGGTGATAGCATTAAGGTGTCGGAAGATGGTTTCCGCGTTATCCCCGGCGATTATGTGACAACAGAGGACGGTACAGGTATTGTTCACATTGCTCCTACTTTTGGTGCCGACGATGCTTTTGTTGCGAAGGCTGCCGGTATCCCTTCTCTCTTTATGGTAAACAAGAAGGGCGAAACTCGTCCCATGGTCGATTTTACAGGTAAATTCTGGCTTTTGGAAGAGCTTGACGAGGAGTTTGTGAAGAGTTGTGTGAATGTGGAGGAGTATTCTAAATATGCCGGTGCGTATGTAAAGAATGCTTACAACCCCGAATATACCATAGATGGCCGTTACGACGAGAAAGCCGCGGCTAAGGCCGAAACGCTAGATGTTGTTTTGTGTATGGCTATGAAACAGCAGAACAAGGTGTTTAAAATAGAGAAACATGTTCACAACTATCCTCATTGCTGGCGCACCGACAAACCTGTGTTGTACTATCCTCTCGATAGCTGGTTTGTGCGTGCATCGCAGATGAAGGAGCGCATGAGCGAGCTTAATAAAACTATCACATGGAAACCCGAATCGACAGGTACGGGCCGTTTTGGTAAATGGTTGGAGAACCTTAACGACTGGAACCTTAGTCGCAGTCGTTATTGGGGTACGCCTTTGCCTATTTGGACAAGCGAGGACGGCGAGGCTAAGTGTATAGGCTCGATAGCTGAGCTTTATGAGGAGATTGAGAAGGCTGTTGAGGCCGGTATCATGGCAAGTAACCCCTACAAGGATAAAGGCTTTGTTCCCGGTGATTATAGTCGTGAGAATTATGACAAGATAGACTTGCATCGTCCTTATGTCGATGATATAAAACTTGTGTCGGAAAGTGGTAAGGTGATGACTCGTGAACTCGACCTTATAGATGTGTGGTTCGACTCGGGTGCCATGCCTTATGCGCAGATTCACTATCCTTTTGAGAATAAAGAGCTTCTCGATAGTCGTGCTGTGTATCCTGCCGACTTTATCGCCGAGGGTGTGGACCAAACACGTGGTTGGTTCTATACTTTGCATGCGATAGGTACCATGGTGTTCGACAGCGTTGCATACAAAACCGTAATATCAAACGGTCTTGTGCTCGACAAGAATGGCGACAAGATGTCTAAGCGTCTTGGAAACGCGGTGGATCCTTTCGATACCATAGATAACTACGGCAGTGATGCTTTGCGTTGGTACATGATAACAAACTCGGCTCCATGGGACAACCTTCGTTTCAACGAAGATGGTGTCAAGGAGGTTACACGTTCGTTCTTTGGTAAGTTGTACCAGACTTACAGCTTCTTTACTATGTATGCAAATGTCGATGGCTTTACTTTTGTCGAGCAAGAGGTGCCTGTAAATGAGCGTCCCGAACTCGACCGTTGGATAATTTCGGCTCTTAATACTCTTGTGAAGAATGTGAATGCGTGTCTCGACGATTATGAGCCCACTAAGGCAGGCCGTCTCATTCAGGAGTTTGTGGTGGACAATGTGAGCAACTGGTTTGTTCGTCTGAGCCGTAAACGTTTCTGGGGCTCAGATATGAGCGTTGATAAATTATCGGCTTATCAGACACTTTATACCTGCTTGGAGACTGTTGCTCGTTTGATGGCTCCGATAGCTCCTTTCTATGCCGACCGTCTGTATCGCGACCTTACTTCGGTAACCGGTCGTGGTGATGCTCAGTCGGTGCACCTTGCCAAGTTCCCCGAGTGTTGCGAAGCATCGGTGGATACAGAACTTGAGTATCGCATGGAACTTGCACAGAAAATATCTTCGATGGTGCTTGCATTGCGCAAAAAGGAGCAACTTATCGTGCGTCAGCCGTTGCAAAAGATTGCCATACCTGCTATCGACGAGACAACAAAGGCTCGCATTGAGGCTGTCAAGGCTCTTATACTCAGCGAGGTGAATGTGAAAGAGCTTGAGTTTGTTGAGGGTGACGGTATCTTGGTAAAGAAGATTAAATGTAATTTCCGTACTCTTGGCAAGAAGTTCGGTAAGCTCATGAAGAGTGTGAACGTGGCTGTTACAGAGATGTCTCAGGAGCAAATTTCTTTCTTGGAGAAAAACGGTTCTATAACATTGCAGGTCGATGGGCAAGATGCGCTCATAGAACTTGCCGACGTGGAGATTTTCAGCGAGGACGTTCCGGGCTGGACTGTTGCAAATGAGGGCGCTCTAACCGTAGCGCTTGACGTGGAGGTTACCGATGACTTGCGTCGCGAGGGTATTGCACGCGAGATTGTGAAGAAGATTCAGGCAATACGCAAGGATAGCGGTTTTGAAATTACCGACCGCATTGCCGTTACACTTTCAAGCAATGAGGCCGCAGACGCAGCTGTTGTACAGTTCCGCGAGTATATCTGCAATCAGGTACTTGCCGATACGCTTGTCGTTGACGCTTCGCTATCTTCGGGCGATGACATTGAACTTGAAAACGCGACAATCAAGGTTGTCGTTGCAAAGAAATAATAGCAACAATTAGAATACTAACCATAATAAACAATTTTTGAAATGGCTGAGAAACTTCGTTATTCAGATGAGGAACTTGAGGAGTTCCGCGCAGTGATTCTTCAGAAACTCGAACTTGCCAAGAGGGATTATGATCAGATTATGAGGGCTTTGCGCCACGAGGACAGCAATGATGTTGCCGACACCTCTCCAACCTATAAGGGGCTCGAGGACGGCAGCGACGCTGCTTATCTTGAGGAGCAAATGCAGATTGCAAGCCGTCAGGCAAAATTCATCCAAGGCCTTCAGGCTGCATTGGTGCGCATTGAGAACAAGACTTATGGTATTTGCCGCGAGACAGGTAAACTCATATCAAAGGAGCGCCTTATGGCAGTTCCGCATGCCACACTCAGCATAGAAGCCAAAAAGAACAGATGAAAATGGCGATAGACAAAAGAAAACAGAGTCTTATAGTATGCTTGCTGGTCCTTGCTGCAATCATTGTCGACCAAGTGATAAAGATTGCAGTAAAGACAAGCATGTCTCTCGGCGAGGGAATCATGGTCTTCGGTGACTGGTTTCAGATACGTTTCGTCGAGAACAACGGTATGGCCTTCGGTATGGAACTCTT
>JAZQVO010000037.1:0-101366 GCA_045631905.1 Bacteroidaceae bacterium | reverse complement strand
GTATTTTTGGGAAAAGTGGAGGACTGTTTGAGCGTCAGGTAAGAAAAATGGCTTGCCATTTTGCGCCGCCAAGCGAGTTCCGGACACCCCAAAAATATCAGCTACGTTTTTCGTTAAGAAAGCGACCCATGCGCAGAGGTCTTTGGTACTTTCTGTCGGCACAGAAAGTACGTAAAAAAACGGTGTTGTTCCCCGGTTATTCTCTCTATAAAGCAAATTTTTATATGTTCTTTGTCGCGCAAAGAACCAAACGCTCTGCTTTTTACGGTGCCGGTAGTTTTTGGAAATTACCTTTGCTTATAATTTGCTTTGTAATCATAAGGCACAGAAAGTACGTTAAAACCATGTCTTTTCGATGGAGCGATAGAGACGAGAAATCTCAAAAGTGCTATGCTCTGCTTTTTACGGTGCCGGTGTTTTTTGGGGAGATTACCTTTGCTTGTGGCCGTAGACCGAGGGGATAAAAAGCGCTCATTGCGTGTAATAATGAATTTTTGCCCGCTCGCTTATTGAATTTTCGTTCGTTTGTAATATCTTTGCAGTAATTTGTGAATATAATGCAAAAAAGAACGCAAAACAAAAACAAGATATGACGACAGACGTTATTAACGTAGCAAAAAAGTGCCTTCAAGATGAAGCGGAAGCAATATTGAACCTTATTCCCAATCTTGACGAGAATTTTTCCAAAGCTATTGAACTAATATACGAAAGTAAAGGAAAACTCATAGTTACAGGAGTAGGAAAATCGGGACATATAGGTGCTAAAATCGCATCGACGATGGCAAGTACAGGAACACCTGCATTCTTTGTAAACCCTCTCGATGCTTTCCATGGCGACCTGGGCATGTTTACAGGCGACGATGTGGTGCTTGCAATATCGAACTCGGGACAGACCGATGAACTTTTGCGTTTTATCCCGCTACTTAACGAACGTAAAATACCTATCATATCAATGTCGGGTAATCCAAAATCGTTGCTTGCAACATATTCCGACTGTCATTTGAATATTGCAGTTGCAAGGGAGGCTTGCCCCTTGAACCTTGCTCCCACATCATCGACAACGGCTACGCTTGCCATGGGCGATGCTATTGCTTGTGCTCTGATGACTGTGCGCAAATTCAAAGCATCGGATTTTGCACAATTTCACCCCGGTGGCTCTCTTGGTCGCCGTCTGCTCTCGCGTGTTAAGGATTACATGATAACAAACGACCTGCCCATCGTTACCCGCGATTCAAAAATAAGCGATGCTCTGCTCAAAATAAGCAGTACAAAGATGGGTATTGCCATAGTTGTTGAGGAGGGTAAGATTCTTGGTGCTGTAACCGATGGTGATATTCGTCGTGCTATGCAGTTTCACCAGGATATATTCTTCCAGCTTACGGTAAAAGACCTTATGAGTTGCAACCCCAAGACTATTCACGAGAATGCGAAGCTTGCAACTGCCGAGAAGCTTTTGCGTGAGCATAATATACACTCTTTGATTGTGACAAACTCCGAAGGTGCTCTTGTTGGTGTAATCGACACATTCAGTTGTATCTAACCTGCATAAGATGAAAGTTGTAGCTTTTGTACCTGTACGCCTTAACAGCAAACGTGTTGTAGGTAAAAATATTAAGCCCTTGGGTGGCAAGCCCATGATGTGCTATCTGCTCGAAACGCTTGCTAACGTAAAAGGGATAG
The DNA here is from genome assembly GCA_045631905.1 of Bacteroidaceae bacterium. Lineage (GTDB taxonomy): Bacteria > Bacteroidota > Bacteroidia > Bacteroidales > Bacteroidaceae > HGM04593. Next base: position 99,686 of record JAZQVO010000037.1, on the reverse strand, counting down.
ACGAGGTTTATGTATATTGTAGCAGCGACGAGGTGTTGCCCTATCTGCCCGCCGGTGTCAAACTGCTGAAACGCGACACCGCGCTCGACAGCGACCTTGCTCTTGGGGAGCAGATATACGATGCTTTTGTAAAAGATGTCGATGCCGATGTTTACATGCTCGCGCACACCACATCGCCTTTCATAAAGGCCGAAACAATAGAAAATGCGATAGAAGAGGTTACATCGGGTCGTCACGATTCGGCCTTTTCGGCACAAAAGATACAGACCTTTACATGGTACGAGGGTAAGCCGTTGAATTACTCTCCCACCTGCATACCACGCACCCAGACGATAGAGCCTATCTTTGTGGAGACAAGCGCGTTCTACATCTTTAAACGAGATACCTGGGTTAAGGAGCATCGACGTGTGGGGCACAACCCTTATATGGCTGTTGTGGGTCCGGTAGAGGGTATAGATATTGATTATCCCGAGGATTTTGAGCTTGCCGAGAAAATTTTAGGTAACAAGTAATTAACAGATAAATTATGAGGCCGACGATTAATCGTCGGCCTCATAATTTATTTTTGTCTGATGTTACGGGAGTGCTTTTTGCGTGGTTTGAGGCTTATCCTGCTCTTTGCCTCTTGGTAAAGTGAGCGTAGCCCCCCATCGGGCATGAATAAATCACATGCCGAAACTTATGGCACTTATACCGCTGTAAACAAAACTGCAAACACCAAGAGCAAGAATTCCTATAACACAAATAACAAGGCTGGCACGTGCTATGATACTGCTGTCTACCGCCGAGACGGGGTTATCGTTCTTTTCTATGTACATGGCCTTGACAACCAACAGGTAGTAGTAGAGCGAGATAACGGTGTTTACAAGTGCTATGAAAACGGCAATCTTGAACCCGGCACCAAAAGCACTTGTGAAGACAAAAAACTTGCTGAAAAAGCCTGCAAAAGGGGGTATTCCGGCAAGAGAAAAGAGTGCAAGCGTCATTACGAAGGAAAGGCGTGGGTTGGTTGTGTAAAAACCGTTAAGCGTTTCGCGACGTACCTCGCTCCTTATGTGGTGTTCCACAATGCCTATGACACCAAACACGGCGAGGTTTGCCACAATGTACACAAGAACATAGTAGACCATGGCGCTCATGCTTTGAGCCGTGCCTCCGATGCTTGCAAGCATAATGTAACCCGCTTGCGATATACTGCTATACGCCATGAATCGTTTTAGGTTGCGTTGTTTTATGGCAAATATGTTGGCGAGGGTGATGCTTGCCACCGTGGTGATATAAATTATCATTTGCCATTGCTTGACCATGGGGGCAAACACAGTTATGAGCACGGTGAAAAGGGTGAAGACGGCTGCGCCTTTTGATATTACCGATAGGTAGGCTGTGACCGAGGTGGGGGCACCTTCGTAGCTGTCGGGGGTCCACATGTGGAAGGGTACAAGGGATATTTTGAATCCCATGCCGGCAAAGAACAATACAAGGGCATATATCTGCATGGGCGAGCCGGTGAGCCCGTCGCGTATGCCGTCGAAGTAGAGCGAGCCGGTGGTACCGTAAAGGTACGATATTCCGTAGAGCATTATTGCCGAGGCAAACATTGATGTGAGCACATATTTTATTCCGGCCTCGGCTGAGTGGTGGCGGTACTTGTCAAATGCCACCATGCACGCCATGGGTAATGATGCAAGCTCTATGCCTACAAAAAGCAAGAGGAAGTGTCGTGCGCTTATCATGAAGTACATTCCCACAAGGGTGCTCAACAGCAATATGTAAAACTCTCCCTGTTTGTAGTATGTGGTGTTGGTGCGTAACCAGCTGTGGGCTTGCATTATTACAAGTGCGCTGCCAAAAGCAAGCATGGCTTTTACAAATACTATCATGGCGTTGCTGTGGTACATGCCGGCGAAAAGCGTGAACTCTCTTGTATCGGCAAAGCAGATGATTGTGTGCATGAACATCGCAAGGCAGACAAAGGGGTGAAAATATCGGCGCGAACGGCCTGTCGAGGCAAGGTCGTAAAGGAATATGACAAGGAAGAAGGCAAGCAAACTCGCCTCGGGGCGCATAAGGAAGAATTGTATGTAATTCATATATTACGGTTGCTTTTTATGGTTGTATGTTCGATATTATGTTGCTTACACCGCTCTCGATGAGCTCGCTCACCCACATGGGGGCAATACCGAGTGCCGCCACACATGCCACAAGGCATATGATGGTGAAACGCTCGTCCCAAGTGGCATCGCTCAGTGCCATGTGTTCTTTGTTTGTGGGGGTGCCATAGAGTATGCGTCCCACAACGCGCAGTATGTACACGGCTGTTATCACGATGCTTGTGCATGCTATAATGGTGACGGTGCGGTGGAAGAGGTCGTCGGCTTGGAAGGAGCCGACAAAGATGGTCATCTCGGCAACAAAACCACTGAAACCGGGCAGGCCCAGGTTGGCAAGGCCGGCAATTATGTAGGCTACGGCAAGGAAGGGCATAATTTTCATAAGACCGCGCATCTGGCGCACGTCGCGCGTGTGGGTGCGCCCGTATATCATACCTATCACAGCAAAAAAGAGGGCTGTCATGAGGCCGTGAGAGAGCATCTGCAAGATGGCTCCCGTGCAGGCTGTGCTTGTGGTCATGAGCAGGGCAAAGAGTACAAGACCGCAGTGCGATACCGAGGAGTAGGCATTTATATATTTAAGGTCTGTCTGGCTTATGGCACTCATGGCACCATAGACAACGCTTATGGTGGTGAGTATGATGAATATCCATGCAAGGTCGTGGGCGGCTTGTGGCAACAGGTACATCGCTATGCGGAAACAGCCGTACCCTCCAAGTTTCATCAGTACACCGGCGTGTAGCATCGACACGGCTGTGGGGGCACATGCGTGGCCATCGGGGCTCCATGTGTGGAAGGGGAATAGTGCGCCCAGCACGCCGAAACCTATGAAGGTGAGCGGGAAGAAGATGTATTGTGTGTGCACAGGGATATTCCCCATGGTTGCTATCTCGTTGATATTCATGGTGGTGGCACCGCTGCCGAAGTATATTCCCAATATTCCCATGAGAATAAATGCCGAGCCTCCCATGAGCATGAGGGTGAGTTTCATGGCCGAATACTCTTTGCGTCCGCTTCCCCACACACCTATGAGCAGATACATGGGTATGAGTGCTGTTTCGTAGAACATGAACATGGTAAAGAGGTCGGTGGAGATGAAGAACCCGTATACTCCGGCCGACAAGAGTGTGTACCACAGGAAGAACTCTTTTGTGAGAGGGCGCAGACGCCACGATGCAAAGGTTCCTGTGAACACTATTATGGAGGATAGTAACAGCATGGCCACCGATATGCCATCGACACCTATGGAGTAACTTATGTTGAGCGGTGCATACCAGCTCCAGGTGTCGCAGTAGAGCATGGGGGCTGTGTCGCCTCCGTTGCGTAACGCTATAAAATTAATTGTAAGATATACCGACAGAGCAAGCAACAGCGACGAGCCTGCAACCATCACGGCACGTATCTGCCCTATGCTTCGTGCCACCCATAATGCAAGGAGCATTACAACGGGTATTATTACAAAAAGGTTGAGTATGTTCATGGTGTTTGTTTATGCTAAAAATATGAGTATAAGTATTATAGCGAGTGCTCCTCCAAGGAACATTACGTTGTACGACTGTATGTTACCGCTCTGCATGGGGCGTATGTGGCTCGATAGCTTTTGTGTGGCTTTTGCCAGCTTGTCGAGCGAGGCATCTATTATGTTGCGGTCTATCCATGCTATGGGACGGCTGACGCAGTTGAAAATTATATTCTTGGTTACAAAGAGCCACACCTCGTCGATGTAGAAACGGTTGTAGGCTGCAATGATGGGGTCTCTCAACACTTTGTTTATGCCTCGTGTGAGACGGCTGTTGCCTCCTTTGTACATTATGGTGGCAAGGAGTATTGCCATCGCCGCCAAAATTATGCTTGTCGTGGCAACGCTTTTGTTTATGTGAATGGTGTAGGCCTCGCCGTTACTGCTTATATACTCGCCAAAGGGTATAAGACCGGCAAAGGTGCTTACGATGGCGAGAATAACGAGAGGGGCGGTCATGGTGAGAGGTGCTTCGTGGGGCTTGTGTGGTTTTTTGTCTGTTTTGCCGGCCTCGAAGAGTGCTTTTTGTGTCTCGTAGTAGCTCTTACCCCAGAATATGAGGTAGTATAGACGGAACATGTAGAAGGCGGTGAGTGTGGCAATAACGCTCATGAACACACCCATCACTCCCGAAAAGTTGTAGCATGCGGTAATTATCTCATCTTTGCTGAAAAAGCCCGAAAAAGGTGGTATCCCGGCTATGGCAAGGCAAGCCACAAGGAAGGCGATGTGTGTCACGGGCATATATTTGCGCAGGCCACCCATGTATATCTTCTCGTTGCTGTGTACGGCATGTATTATTGCGCCTGCACCAAGGAAGAGTAACCCTTTGAACATGGCGTGTGTAAAGAGGTGGAACATGGAGGCCATGTATCCGAGCCCGCCCTCGTGCGGGTCTAGTGAGGTGCACACTCCCAACGACACCATCATGAATGCAATTTGCGATATGGTGGAGAAGGCGAGCACACGTTTGATATCGGTCTGCACACATGCGACCACGGCCGCGTAAAGGGCTGTGAAGGCACCTACGTAGGCTATTATGTGAAGAACGTCGGGGGCGTATGCGATGAACAGGGGGAACATGCGGGCTACAAGGTAGACACCTGCAACAACCATGGTGGCCGCGTGTATGAGTGCCGACACGGGGGTGGGGCCTTCCATGGCATCGGGCAACCAGATGTGTAACGGGAACATCGCGCTCTTTCCTGCACCACCCACAAACATGAGCCCCAGCGCAAGGGGCAGAAAAGCTGTGGCACCTGCAAGAGCTGTCTCGGCAGGCGAGAAACCGAAGGTTCCTGTGTAGTAACCATATATGAGTATACCTATGAGGAAGAACAGGTCGGCAAAGCGGGTAACTATAAAGGCCTTCTTGGAAGCCGAAATAGCCGAGGGCTTGGTGTAGTAGAAACCTATGAGCAGGTACGACGACACGCCCACAAGCTCCCAAAAGATATACATCTGGAATATGTTTGTTGCCACCACAAGACCGAGCATAGAGAAGGTGAAGAGCGATAGGAAGGCATAATATCGTTGAAACCCTTTCTCTCCCTTCATGTATCCCAACGAGTATATGTGCACCATGAGGCTCACGGTGGTGATAACTATGAGCATCATCACAGAGATGGGGCAGAGTGCGATACCCATCTCTATTGCAAGGTTGTCGTAAAAAGGTAACCACGTGATGTTGAAGGGGGTAATTGTTTCGAAGAGGCCTTCGGCATTACGTCCTGCTCCAAAATAGATCACAGCGGTGGTGTAGGCGAGCAGGGTGGTTGTGGCAAGCAGTGTTGTTCCCACGGCTCCTGCCACCTTGTGTGGCATCTTCTTCCCTGCAAGTGCAAGCAACAGGAACCCTGCAAGCGGGAGTGCTAATATGAGTATTGTGAAGTCCATATTATATCAATGTTTAAGTTCTCTCAGTCTCTTGATGTGTATAGAGTGAATGTTACGATACACGTTTATTATTATGGCTATTGCCACCGCTGTTTCGGCTGCGGCTATACCGATGCCGAAGATTGAAAAGATGTAGCCCTCGAGCAACATGGGGTGGCAGTAGGCGTTGAACACTGCAAAATTTATATCCACCGCATTGAGCATGAGCTCGGTGCTTATGAGCAACGATACAAGGTTACGGCGTGTGAAGAAGCCGAATACTCCGATGAAGAACAGTACGGTGGAGAGAATGAGGTAATATTGTGCCGGTACTATCATGGTTGTCTATTTTTTTCGTGCGATGAGTATTGCTCCCACTGTGCAGGCAAGCAACAGAATGCTCATAACCTCAAAGGGGAGTACGTAATTGTTACGGTCGGTACCCATGAGAGAAATTCCAAGCCTCTTGACGGGTACATCTACCGCCATAAAATGGTTGGCCTCGAAGGGGGTACTGTTTATAAGGTATATTGTGAGGCCCATGCCTGTTATTGTAACTATGAGCGATGCTAGGTAGCGCAGTTTAGAGGTGTGTGTTATGTCTATGCTTCCTCGCCCTATGAGCAAAATGGCAAAGATGAAAAGCACCACGATACCTCCTGCATACACCGTTATTTGCACGGCACCGAGGAATGTGTAGTGTAACATAAAGTAGAGGCCTGCCGTGCCGAACAGGACAAAGAGTAGCAGGGTTGCCGCACGCATTATTCGGCTCGATGTTACGGCAAACAGTGCCGCTACAATCATAAAGATGGCAAGAGCCGAGAATATTAGTAGGTTGGTATGTAGTTCCATGTGGTTATTTGTTTAGTTTAAGAACTAATTTACTGCGGTCGAACACGGCGTTTTCGAACTCGTTGCTGAACTCTATCGCCTCTTTGGGGCAGGCGTTCACACATAGCTGGCAAAAGGTGCAACTGCCTAAATCGTAGTTGTACTCGGCGAGTACTTTGCGGGGCTTGCCTGTTGTCTCGTCGGTGATGGTGGCTGTGGTTATGCTTATGGTGCCGTTGGGGCAGGCGTTCTGGCATAGTCCGCAGGCGATGCAACGGTTCTTGCCCTCGCTGTCGTGGGGCATGGTGAGGCGGGCACGGTGACGTTCCGATATGTGTAGTGTTGCACGGTTCTCGGGGTACTGCTCGGTTACCTTGGGCGCGAAAAATTCGCGCATGGTAACGCGCATGCCGGTGAGCAACGAGTTTGTCGCGCCCAGTAATGTTCCTATGTATGTATCTTTAAATCTCATATGTTTTCTTGTTAGCCGTTTTTAAAATGTCCACCCCATAACAACGCAGATTGTCATGATGAGCAGGTTCACAAGCCCTATGGGTACAAGGTAGCGCCATTCGAGCACGAGCACTTGGTCGATGCGGAGGCGTGGAAAGGTCCAGCGTATCCACATGAGCAACCATATAACAAAGAATGTCTTGCCAAGCATCCACACGATGCCGGGTATGTAGTTCATGATGGTGTTAAAGGCATCGAACCCGGCTATGTGAAGAGGGGCCCAACCGCCCAAAAAGAGTGTCGATGCTATGCCTGCGACAATAAAGAGGTTCATAAACTCGGCTACGTAAAAGAAGCCGAAGTGCATACCCGAATATTCGGTGTGGTAGCCGGCGGTCAGCTCCGACTCGGCCTCGGGGAGGTCGAAGGGGGCGCGGTTGGTCTCGGCGTTACCGGCTATGAGGTATATGATGAAGGCTACAAAGGCGGGCAGGTGTCCTTTGAAGATGAACCACCCGTCGAGCTGGCTCTCCACTATCTCGCTTATCTGCATCGTTCCGCTAAGTACCACCATGGTGAGCATGCAGAGGCCCACCGATAGTTCGTAGCTTATCATCTGTCCGCCACTGCGCATGGCACCTATCATGGAGAATTTGTTGTTACTGCTCCAGCCTGCAAGCAAGATGCCCAAGACACCGAACGACGATGCCGCCATGATGAAAAATACTCCGATGTTAAAATCGAGTGCTTGGAGCCCTCGTGCAAAGGGGAGGCAACTGAATGTGAGTAACGAGCTTATAATCACTATGTAAGGTGCTATCGCGTATAGCACATGGTCGGAACGCTTGATGCTTATAATCTCTTTTATGAGCATCTTAAAGACGTCGGCAAATACTTGTAGCAGTCCCCAATATCCCACACGCATGGGGCCGAGACGACACTGAAAAGCCGCGCACACTTTGCGCTCCATGAAAATCATTATTATGGCAAAAAGCAGGTATGCAAGAACGAGGCACAAGGCTGTGAGCAGGCACTCGACAAGCACTACGCCCTGTTCGGGGAGCATGCTGTGGAGCAGGTTGTCTATTGCCGTTGTTATTATGCTGAAATCCATATATCTTTATTTATTATCGGTCAATGTCGGGTATAACGTAGTCGAGTGTTGCACCTATGGTGATGAGGTCGGCTATTTTGCACCCTTTGAGAATCTTGTGCATGCAGGCTACAAGGGGCAGGCCCATGGGGCGAAATTTCACTCGGTAGGGGAATTTGTCGCCACGGCTCTCTATGAACACGCCAAATTCTCCGCGTGAGCCCTCGATCGAGGCCGAGTAACTGCCTTCGGGGAGTTTTATTATAGGCTTGGTCTTTTGCTTGAAGTCTCCTGCCGGTATGTTCTCTATGAGGGTTGATACTATTCTTATAGATTCTTTTATCTCGTCGATGCGCATGAGCATGCGGTCGTAGCTGTCGCCGTTGCTGTGCAGTATCTCCTTGAAGTCTATCTTGTCGTAAAGTGCATAGGGGTGTCGTTTGCGCACGTCGCATGCCCAGCCGGCGGCACGGCCTGTGCAACCTGTGGCACCGTAGGAGATGGCCTCTTTGCGTGTGAGTGTTCCCACACCTTGCATGCGGTTGCGGGTGATGATGCTGTTTACAAACAAATCTTCGAACTCTTTTATTTTGTCGAGCTGGTATGCGCAGTACTCTTTTACTTTTGCTTCCCAGCCGGGTGTTATGTCGGCCTGTACGCCTCCTATTATATTATAGTTTTGAATGAGACGGCCACCTGTCACCTCTTCGAATATGTCGAGTATCTTTTCGCGGTCGCGGAAACCATATATGAAGGCTGTGAGTGCTCCAAGGTCCATGGCGGCGCACGATAGCATGAGCAGGTGCGAGTCGATGCGTTGCAACTCGTCCATTATGGTGCGCAGGTACTGCACGCGCTCGCCCGGTTCCAGCCCCATGGCTTTTTCTATGCACATGCATAGTGCGTGACGGTTCTGGTGTGCACTGAGGTAGTCGAGCCTGTCGGTGAAAGCGAGCAGTTGGGGGTAGGTCTTGCTCTCGCATAGCTTTTCGATGCCACGGTGTATGTATCCGCAGTGAATATCTATTTTGCGTATCTCTTCGCCGGCAAGTGCAAGGCGGAAACGCAATACTCCGTGTGTCGCAGGGTGCTGAGGACCGATGTTTATTACATATTCATCGACGTGCATGAAGTTCTCGCGTTTGGCGATAGCTTCGAACTCTTTATCCTCGGCTATCTCGTAGGAGCGTTGCAGGTCTTCGCTGGGTTCGCTTGTGAGACGAATGGGGTTTATGGCCTCGCTTGCATCGTAATCTTTGCGCAAAGGGTATCCCACCCAGTCGTTGCGCAGGAAGAGACGGCGCATGTCGGGGTGTCCGGTGAAACGTATGCCGAAAAAGTCGTACACCTCGCGTTCGTAAAGTTCGGCAACTTTCCAAAAGTCGCAAACTGTGGGCAGGGTGGGCTTTTCGCGGTCGGCGGTGCGACAGGCTATGTTTAGCACCTCGTGGGTTGTGCTGTTTTCCAAAATGTAGATAACGCCTAACCCTTCGTCGCCCCAGTCCATGCCTATGAGCTCGCGCAGAAAGTCCATGCCGTTTGCGCGGTGTTGTTTTAATGTTGCGCGTACCTCTGTTTTATCTATGAATATAAGTTCCATGTATGAAACTGTTTTTTATAATAGGGTAAACAAATTATTATTCATCTTGCTGTTTCTCGCAACACTCGGTGGGCGCGTTGGTTACCGATACAGGGTCGCGACGTGCGTCTCGCGGGTTTTGTTGTATGTTCTTGCCACCAAAGAATTTTTCCACCTTGACCTTGCGTTGCAGTTGCATCATGCCATACAAAATGGCTTCGGGGCGTGGCGGACAACCGGGGATATATACATCGACGGGTAGAATCTTGTCCACGCCGTTTAGTACGTGGTAGGACCCTTTAAACGGTCCTCCGCTTATGGCGCAACCACCTACGGCTACCACATATTTGGGTTCGGCCATTTGGTTGTAAAGGCGTTTCAGCACAGGGGCCATCTTGTGGGTTATTGTGCCTGCTACCATGATGAGGTCGGCTTGACGGGGCGAGTTGCGTGTTACCTCGAACCCGAAACGGGCAAAGTCGTAACGTGCCGCTCCTACCGACATAAATTCTATACCGCAACAGCTGGTGGCAAACGTGAGTGACCATAGAGAGTTACTGCGTCCCCAATTTATAAGCTCGTCGAGCTTGCCCACAACAACGTTGGTGCGCTCCTTGTTGAGCTCGTTAATAAGCTCTTCGAGTGTTTCGTTGTCTTTAAACTCCTCGTAAGGAATAGATTCTATTACAGGTTTTTTTATTTCCATTCGAGAGCTTTTTTACGCCAAGCATATGCAAGGCCGAGTATTAATATAAACATGAAGAAAAGTACTCCCACAAGGGCTTTTATGCCAAGCTCCTGAACGACGGTTGCCCACGGAAAAAGAAATATGGTCTCAATGTCGAACATGAGGAAAAGAATGGCAAAAAGGTAGTAACCCGCTTTAAAGTGTACCCATGTCTCTCCCTGTGTGGGGATACCACATTCGTAGGCCTCGCTTTTGTGCTTGTTGTAGCTCCTTGGCGATATGAGGCGTGCTACAAGCATGCCTGCAAACACAAGTGCAACGGCCGTAATAATCATTGTGAAAAGCAGAACAAAATTCATATCTTGTTGTCTTTTGTTTGTTTATGATTGTTTTTTATTTTTGTTCTTTTTGTTCTTTTTGTTTTGTTTTACAAACAACGCAACTTCGTGCGTTTAATCGGGCAAATGTAACAAAAATATTCTTCGGGGTGAATGCTTTTTTTGAGGTAAAATTTATAAATTTTGCTACATTATCCTATGACCGAGTCGAGCACCATCATAAGAGCGAAACCGCAAGCAAACCCTATGGTTCCGATGTTGCTGTGTCTGCCGTTTTGTGACGAGGGTACAAGTTCTTCTACCACAACGTATAACATGGCACCGGCGGCGAAAGAGAGCAGTGGGGGCATTGCCGAAATTGTACCTTCGAGGAATAGTATGGTGCATATTGCCGCAACGGGCTCCACAAGGCCCGAGAGTGCTCCCTTGAGAAAGGCTTCTGAACGGCTCTTACCCTCGCTGTGCAGAGGCATCGATATTATAGCTCCCTCGGGTATATTCTGCACGGCCATACCTATGGAGAGAGCGAGTGCTCCGGCAAGGGTCAGCGTGCTCTCCCCGCTGCTCACACCTGCAAAAACAACACCCACGGCCATGCCCTCGGGTATGTTGTGCAACGCAACCGCAAGCATCATCTTTGCCGAACGGGGCAGTGCCGAGCTTGGTCCTTCGGCTTGCTCCTCGTTTACATGCTGGTGGGGTATGAACGTGTCGAGCAGTAGCAGGAAGGTTATACCGGCAAGGAAACCGGCAATAACGGGCCACGATTGGGCGAGCGAGGCACTGCCTGTTTGTTCGAGTGCCGGTTGCAGGAGCGACCAGAAGCATGCGGCAACCATAACACCTGCCGCAAAACCGAGCATAGCCTTGTTTGCGAGGTCCGAGATTTTGTTACGTACCAAAAAAACTGTTCCTGCTCCTAAAACAGTTCCTAAAAGCGGTACGGTGAGTCCTATTATTAATTCCATAAATGTTTTATTTTTTTTGGTAAATAAGTATAGTTCTTACGCTCTTTAAACAATGCAAAATTACTTTTTTTTTATCACAGCGGGGCTTTTAGCTCTGTTTTTTATTTTAATAAATGCTTTTTATGCGACGCGGGCTCTTTTTCTTTGTTTTTGCCTCAAAAACGGTGTGGAAAGATTGCCCAAAATCGGTTTTTTGTAATATCTTTGCAAAAAGATTGCGCTTTGTTGTTTTTGAGCAATAAATGCAAAAAACAGAGCCTCTTTGAACACATACACGGAAATAATTAACAAGAAACAATAATCGTTTTATGATTTACTTTTTCAGTACCCCCGGCAATACAGTGGTTGCCACCGAGGCCGGAAATGTTTTGCAGGAGCAAGACATAAAGAAACTTTGTTGGCTATACGGCGAAGCTACTCTCATTGAAGGCGAGCAGGTCGATGGTTACTTTGTAGGTCCGCGTCGTGAAATGATTACTCCTTGGAGTACAAATGCCGTTGAGATTACTCAGAATATGGGGCTCAGTGGCATTCTTCGTATAGAGGAGTATTTTGCAGTGAAGGACGAGAATGCCGACTACGACCCTATGTTGCAACGTATGTACAAAGGGCTCGACCAGCAAATTTTCAAGGTTGATATAGAACCCCGTCCCATTGAATTTATTGAGGATCTCGACAGCTACAACGAGCAGGAGGGACTTGCTCTCTCGAAAGAGGAGATAGACTACCTTCATCGTGTTGAGGGCGAGCTCGGTCGCAAGCTCACCGACAGCGAGGTGTTTGGTTTTGCGCAGATTAACTCGGAGCACTGCCGTCACAAAATCTTCGGCGGTACATTCATTATTGATGGCGAGGAGATGCCCTCTTCGCTCTTTGCGATGATTAAGCGCACCACAAACGAGAACCCCAACAGCATAATATCGGCCTACAAGGATAATGTGGCGTTTGCCGCAGGTCCCGTTGTCGAGCAGTTTGCTCCGGCCGACCACTCTAAACCCGACTATTTTGTAATTAAAGATATTGAAACAGTTATATCGCTGAAAGCCGAGACACACAACTTCCCCACAACCGTGGAGCCTTTTAATGGAGCATCTACCGGTACAGGTGGTGAGATTCGCGACCGTATGGGAGGTGGTAAAGGTTCTTGGCCCATAGCCGGTACTGCTGTTTACATGACATCGTACCCCCGCACATATGACGACCGTAAATGGGAGGATATACTCCCCGTGCGCAAGTGGCTCTACCAGACACCCGAACAAATCCTCATCAAAGCATCTAACGGTGCTTCGGACTTTGGTAACAAGTTTGGTCAGCCTCTAATCTGTGGTTCGGTGCTTACATTTGAGCACAAGGAGAACAACGAGGTTTACGGTTACGACAAGGTTATTATGCTTGCCGGAGGTGTGGGGTATGGTACACGTCGCGACTGCCTCAAAGGTGCCCCCGAAAAAGGTAACAAGGTTATTGTGATGGGTGGCGACAACTACCGCATCGGTCTTGGCGGTGGTTCTGTATCTTCGGTCGATACAGGCCGTTATTCATCGGGTATAGAGCTTAATGCCGTTCAGCGTGCAAACGCCGAGATGCAGAAACGTGCCTACAACGTGGTTCGCGCTCTTTGCGAGGACGACACCAACCCCGTGGTTTCTATTCACGACCATGGCTCGGCCGGCCACGTAAACTGCCTTTCGGAACTTGTAGAGGAGTGTGGCGGTTTAATCGATATGTCGGCTCTCCCTGTGGGCGACAAAACTTTGTCAGCAAAAGAGATTATAGCCAACGAGTCGCAGGAGCGCATGGGATTGCTCATTAAAGAAGATGCCATAGAGTATGTCAAACGTGTTGCCGACCGCGAGCGTGCCCCCATGTATGTGGTTGGCGAGACAACCGGCGATGCACGTTTTGCCTTCGAACAAGCTGATGGCAAGCGTCCCTTTGACCTCTCGGTGAGCCAGATGTTCGGCTCTTCGCCCAAAACATATATGGTGGACAAAACCGTGGAGCGTCACTATAAAGATGCAGAGTATGATGCAGAAAACATAGAGGAGTATCTTACCGATGTGCTCCGTTTGGAGGCTGTTGCCTGCAAAGACTGGCTCACAAACAAGGTGGACCGTTCGGTAACCGGTAAGATTGCCCGTCAGCAGTGTCAGGGTGAGATTCAGCTCCCCTTGAGCGACTGCGGTGTGGTTACTCTCGACTATCGTGGCAAGAAGGGTATTGCAACCTCAATAGGCCACGCTCCTCAGGCGGCTCTTGCATCGCCCGCAAAGGGTTCGGTGCTTGCTGTTTCCGAGGCCCTCACAAATATTGTTCTTGCACCCCTTACAAACGGCATCAAGAGCATCTCGCTCAGTGCCAACTGGATGTGGCCCTGTCGTTCGCAGGAGGGCGAGGACGCACGTCTCTACCGTGGTGTCGAGGCTTTGTCGAACTTCTGTTGCGACCTTAAAATAAACGTGCCCACAGGAAAGGATTCTTTGTCGATGACACAGAAGTACCCCGACGGAACAAAGGTTATCAGCCCGGGTACAGTAATTGTATCGGCCGGCGGCGAGGTATCCGACGTGCGCAAGGTGGTGTCGCCTGTTATGGTGAACGAGCCCAAGAGCTCTTTCTATCACATAGATTTCAGCTTCGACAACTTGCGTCTTGGTGGTTCGGCGTTTGCACAGTCGCTGGGTTGCGTGGGTGACGATGTTCCCACAGTGCAGAACCCCGAATATTTTGCCGAGGCATTCAACGCTGTGCAGAAACTTGTTGATGAGAAACTTATTCTCGCAGGTCACGACGTTTCGGCAGGTGGTCTCATAACCACTCTTCTCGAGATGTGTTTCGCAAACACAGTCGGAGGTATGGAGATTGACCTCGACAACATTGCCGAGAAGGATATAGTGAAACTGCTATTTGCCGAGAACCCCGCTCTTGTTATTCAGGTTGCCGACAAGGATAAGTGTAAAGTACAAGGTATTCTTGACGATGCCGGTATCTGCTTCGTGAAGATAGGTGTGCCCACAACAAAGCGTCACATCGCTGTTGCAAAGGAGAAGCGTACACGCCTCTTCGACATCGACCACTATCGCGATGTATGGTACGACAGCTCTTACCTCATGGACCGCAAGCAGAGCTTCAACGGCTGTGCCGACGAGCGTCTGAAAAACTATAAGAACCAGCCTTTGCGTTACCGTCTGCCCTCTAAGTTTAATGGTATGCTCGATGCATATGGCATGTCGGCCGACCGTCGCGAAAAGTCGGGTGTTCGTGCCGCAATCATTCGCGAGAAGGGTACAAACGGCGAGCGTGAGATGGCCTACGCAATGTATCTTGCTGGTTTCGATGTTAAAGACGTTACCATGACCGACCTTATCAGCGGTCGTGAGACTCTCGACGAGGTGAACTTCATTGTATTCTGTGGTGGCTTCTCTAACTCCGACGTTCTTGGCTCGGCAAAAGGTTGGGCCGGTGGTTTCTTGTATAACCCCGAGGCAAAATCGGCTCTCGACCGCTTCTATGCTCGCGAGGATACCCTCTCGCTTGGTATCTGCAACGGTTGTCAGCTCATGATGGAACTCAATCTCATCAACCCCGAACATGAACAACGCGGTTACATGCGTCACAATAATTCTCACAAGTTCGAGTCGTCGTTCGTAGGTGTGAACGTTCCCGAAAACAACAGCGTGCTCTTCGGTTCGTTGTCGAACAGCCGTCTGGGTGTTTGGGTTGCTCACGGTGAGGGTAAGTTCGACCTCCCTTACGCCGAGGAGAAGTATAACATCGTGGCTCGTTACGCATACAGCGGTTACCCTGCCAACCCCAACGGCTCGGCATACGACGTGGCCGCTCTTGCAAGTGCCGACGGTCGTCACGTGGCTATGATGCCTCACCCCGAGCGCGCAGTCTTCCCCTGGCAGTGTGCAACTTATCCTGCCGACCGCTTGGCCGATGATGTTACACCTTGGATTGAGATTTTCCGCAATGCTTATAATTGGGTTGCCGAAAAAACCAAGTAATATATAATAAGGTATTAGATTAGGATAGACGAGGCTGCGACACATGTTGCAGCCTCGCATATATATTAAGCGATGAACGTAGGGTTGTTTAAACTTTTTTCCACCTTCTTCAAGCTTGGGCTTTTTACGATAGGTGGTGGATATGTGATGATTCCGCTCATAGAGAGAGAGGTGGTCGATAGGTATCGTTGGATAGACAAGCGCGACTTTGTCGATTTGTTGGCTGTTGCGCAGTCGGCACCGGGTGTGCTTGCCGTGAACTTTTCAATATTCATCGGTTACAGGTTGCGTGGTGTGCGCGGGGCTGTTGTTTCGGCTGTGGGCAACGTGTTGCCCTCTGTGGTTATAATTTTGCTCACAGCTCTCTTTTTTAACCGTTTCCGTGAGTATGAGGTGGTGAATAATGTCTTTATGGGTATACGTCCGGCTGTGGTGGCTCTTATCGCCTCCCCTGTCTTCTCTGTTGCAAAGAGCGCGAAGGTTGGGTGGACAAATGTGTGGATACCCGTTCTTTCGGCACTGCTGATAGTTGCTTTTGGTGTGTCGCCCGTTTGTATAATAATTCTTGCAGGTGTCGGCGGGTACTTGTGGGGTAGAGTGAAAGGAGGCAGAGCATGATTGTTCTTCTTCAACTTTTCTACACCTTCTTGAAGGTGGGGCTTTTCTCTTTCGGTGGCGGTTATGGCATGTTGTCGGTTATACAGAACGAGGTGGTTACTCGCCACTCATGGCTGTCGGCCGCCGAGTTTACCGATATTGTGGCTATAAGCCAGATGACGCCCGGTCCCATAGGTATAAATTCGGCTACTTATGTGGGTTACACTGCTACTCTGAATAATACGGGTTCGGTGGAGATGGCTGTTTTGGGCTCTCTGCTTGCCTCTTTTGCTGTGATGTTACCTTCGTTTGTTATTATGCTCACAATAAGCCGTTTCTTTATGAAATATAGCAAGAGCAGGGCTGTTGAGGCTGTTTTTTCGGCTCTGCGTCCGGCTGTGGTGGGCCTGATAGCATCGGCATCTCTCTTGCTCATGACAAAAGAAAATTTTGGTTCGTGGAACGATGCTCCTATGCAATTTATAGTCAGCGTGGCGTTGTTTGCTTGTGCTTTTGTGGCTACACGCTGGTTTAAGATGAGCCCTATACTTATAGTTATTATATGTGGAACTTTCGGTGGAGTATTTTATGCTCTGTTTTGATGGAAGGCATCGAGGAGGGCCTGTGTCGTGGGCTACAGATATTTTTTAACGAGGAGCGTTCTATCAAAAGAACGCTCCTCGTTTTTTGTATATACGGCGCGGGGTTTCTATAACTTCTCTTTCAGGAACTTTCCTGTGTACGATGCCTCGCACGAAGCAACCTCTTCGGGTGTGCCGGCAACAACGAGCGTTCCACCCTTCTCGCCTCCCTCGGGGCCGAGGTCTATAAGGTGGTCGGCACACTTTATTATGTCCATGTTGTGCTCTATAATCACAAGTGAGTGACCGCGTGCAATGAGCCTTTCAAAGGAGAGAAGCAATTTTTTTATGTCGTGAAAGTGCAGGCCTGTTGTCGGCACGTCGAAGATGAAGAGGGTGGGGCGGTCGGTCTGTCGGCTGAGGTAGTAGGCGAGCTTTACACGCTGGTTCTCGCCACCCGAAAGGGTCGATGATGATTGCCCAAGTTTTATGTAGGCCAAGCCGACATCTTGCAGGGGTTGCAGGTTCTCGGCTATGCGCTTTTCGCCATGCTCTTGAAAGAAGTTTATGGCGTCGCCCACGGTCATCTCCAATATGTCGTGTATGTTTTTGCCGTGAAATTTAACCTCCAGCACCTCTTTCTTGAATCGTTTGCCGTGGCATGCCTCGCACACAAGCTGAATATCGGCCATAAACTGCATGGAGACGGTTATAACTCCCTCTCCTTTGCATTCGTCACATCGCCCGCCGTCGGCGTTGAACGAAAAGTGTCCTGCGCCAAACCCCAACTGCTTGGCAAGGGGTTGTTGTGCAAAGAGGTGTCTTATGTCGTCGTATACTTTTAGGTAGGTCACAGCGTTAGAACGCGATGATTTGCCTATTGGGTTCTGGTCTACAAATTCAACGCCTGTTATCTGTTTAAGTGAGCCTTCAACAGCCTCGCATTGCCCGGGTGCATCGCACACCTCGCCAAAGTAGCGTTTGAGCGAACGATAAAGTATATCGCGTACAAGGGTCGATTTGCCCGAACCGCTTACTCCGCTTACCACGGTCATTGTGTTGAGGGGAAATTCTACATTTATCCCCTTGAGGTTGTTCTCTCTTGCTCCTTTTATAACTATGCTGTTGTTCCACCTACGGCGGTGGGTGGGTGTGGGTATGGTCTCTTCGCCAAGCAGGTATTTTACCGTGTAGCTGTTGCTACCTGTTGCGAGGTCGTTCATGTCGCCACGGTACACTATGTTACCGCCATATGAACCGGCTTTGGGGCCTACATCTATAATGTAATCGGCTGCGCGTATAATATCTTCGTCGTGCTCCACAACAACTACGGTGTTACCAATATCGCGCAGGCGGTAGAGCACGCTTATCAGACGTTCTGTGTCACGGCTGTGCAGGCCTATGCTTGGCTCGTCGAGTATGTACAAGGAGCCTACAAGTGCACTGCCAAGCGAGGTTACAAGGTTTATGCGCTGGCTCTCTCCGCCCGAGAGGGTGTTGCTCAGACGGTTCAGGGTGAGGTAGCTCAAACCTACATCGATGAGGCAGTCGATACGGCTGTTTATCTCTGTGAGTATGCGCTGTGCTATGGTGTTCTCCTGCTCGTCGAGTTGCAGGTTGTCGAAGAATACTTTTAATTTGTCTATGGGCATCTCTATGAGCTCGGTGATGCTTGCACCGCCAACCTTTACGTATGTGGCCTCCTTTTTAAGGCGTGTGCCGTGGCAGGTTGGGCAGATGGGCTTACCGCGGTAGCGGGCGAGCATTACGCGGTATTGTATCTTGTATTGGTTGGCCTGCACCATCTTGAAGAAGTTGTCTATGCATATGCCCTCGCCATACTCCTCAATCCATGGTCCTTTGTGCCACAAGTAATCTTTTTGTTCTTGTGTGAGGTTGTAGTATGGCTCGAATATCGGGAAGTTGTCGTTTGGTGCATAACGGCAAAACTCGTTTTTCCACTCTCCCATCTTCTCGCCACGCCAGCAAAAGACGGCACCGTCGTATATGCTCAACGATTTGTTGGGCACAACAAGGTCTTCGTCTATACCCACGATGCGTCCGAACCCTTCGCAGTCGGGGCAGGCTCCTATGGGTGAGTTGAACGAGAATAGTTGCTCGCTTGGCTCCTCGAATTCTATGCCGTCTGCTTCGAAGCGTATGCTGAATGTGTGTTGCTCTTCTTCGCCCAAAAACTGCATGACACATGTGCCGTTTCCCTCGTAGAAGGCAGTCTCGGCCGAGTCGAGCAGGCGACTTATGCTCTCTTGCGATTGTGATACCGACAGGCGGTCGATGAGCAACATGGGGTTGTCGCTCTTTTTCCATGTATAATCCTCTATGCGGGTAATCTCGCCGTTAAGGTATATTCTCGTGAAGCCTTGTTGCAGGTAGATGGATAGTTGTTCCTGCATGTCGCGCCCTTTGCGCTTGGGTATGGGAGAGAGCAGTAGAAATCGTTGCCCCTCGGGGTGGCTGTTCATGCACTTTACAAGGTCTTCGGGGCTATCTTTTTTTACCTGTTTACCGCTTATGGGCGAGTAGGTTTTGCCTATTCGTGCATATAGTAGTTTGAGGTACTCGTAAATCTCGGTGCTTGTGCCCACTGTGGAACGTGGGTTGCGGTTATTCACCTTCTGCTCTATGGCGATGGCAGGGGGTATGCCTTTTATAAAGTCGCATTCGGGTTTGTTCATCTGCCCGAGAAACTGACGGGCGTATGAACTCAACGACTCAACATAGCGTCGTTGCCCCTCGGCGTAAAGGGTGTCAAAGGCAAGAGACGATTTTCCCGAACCCGAAAGCCCTGTTATTACAACCAATTTCCCGCGCGGTATATCAACATCTATGTTTTTCAGGTTGTTCACACGCGCACCGCGTATGCTGATAGTTTTCTTCTCCATAAATATGCTCCTTTGACTATTAACTGCGAAAATACATAAAAAATGTGCAACTTGTATGCCATTAACAAAAAATAGATGTTGCAGGCTCTATTAATGCTTGCAATAGAGGATAATGCCGTAAAAAAATTGTATCTTCGCGCTTGCAAAAAACAAACCGACAAATTATGAGAATCTTTGTAACCCTGCTATTATCTGTTCTTCTTTTTTCTTGTTCTTCAAGCAAGCATTCAACAAACACAGCCGAGTCTGCCTCTCCCAAGCGTGAGTTTCGCGGAGCTTGGATTCAGGCCGTAAACGGGCAGTTTATGGGCATGAAGGAGCAGGAGATGAAGGGGTATCTCACAACGATGCTCGATAATTTGCAGAAAGTTAATGTAAACGCAATAATTTTTCAGGTGCGTGTAGAGGGCGATGCTCTGTATGTGTCGCAATACGAGCCATGGAGCCGTTATCTCACCGGCACACAGGGCAAGGACCCGGGTTGGGACCCTCTTGCCTTTATGGTTGCCGAGGCTCACAAGCGTAACATGGAGTTGCACGCATGGATAAACCCCTATCGCGCATGTACAAAAGGTACAACGATGAGGGCAAAGAACCACCAGAGCGTGCTGAACCCAGCGCGTTTCATAAAGTATGAGGGGCAGTTGTATTTTAACCCCTCGTTGCAGGAGAACCGTGACCATATATGCAAAATCGTTGCCGATATTCTTACACGTTACGACGTTGATGGTCTTCACATCGACGACTACTTTTACCCTTATCCAGTGAACGGTAAGGCGTTTAACGACGATAAGTGGTTCCGCGCAAGCGGTTACGAGAATAAGTCGCTGTGGCGCAGGCAGAATGTGAACCTGCTCATAGAGCAGATGTTCAAAACCGTGCGTGCCACGAAACCGTGGGCAAAGTTCGGTGTCTCGCCCTTTGGTATATATCGTAACGAGAAAAGCTGGGAGTGGGGTAGCCGTACAAACGGCTTGCAGAGCTTCGACGACCTAAATGCCGATATTCTCTATTGGATAGAAGAGGGGTGGGTCGATTATTGCATACCGCAGGTTTATTGGGAGATAGGGCACAAGGCTGCCGATTATGAGACACTTGTGCAGTGGTGGGCAAAATATGCTTCAAAGCGTCCTCTTTACATAGGCCAAGACGTGAATAGAACAGTCAAGGCAAAAGATACCGAGAACCCTGCACGCCACCAGCTGATACAAAAGATGAATATGCAGAGGGCGCAACGCACCGTTATGGGCTCATGCCTGTGGGACGCAGCCTCGGCCGCAAATAATGTGGGTGGTTACCGCGATATTCTTGCACAGAGCTACCATCGTTACCCGGCACTTATGCCAAGCATGCCTTTCATCGACGATAAGGCACCTAAAAAGGTTAAAGGTGTGGAACTTATAGAAGATAACGGTTCAAATGTGCTTGTGTGGATACCGGCCGAGTGCAACGACTATATGAATAGTTCTGTTGCCTACGTGGTATACCGCTTTACAAAGGGCGAAAAGGTTAATTTATCTTCGTCGGCCAACATCGTGACAATTACAAAATCGACATATTATAAAATACCTGCCGGCGAGAAGGGAAAATATACCTATGTGGTAACAGCCCTCGACCGTGTGCAGAACGAGTCGAAAGGGGTAAAGTGTAAAGTTAAATTATAAGGAAATATTTTAGAGTTTTAAACAGCTTCTAAATGCCGAATTATGCAATATTCAATATTTGAGCTTACCGTTGCCGAGGAGAACTATTTGGAGCCCATAAATAAATTGTTGGCGCAACTAACCTCAACTCCTTTGGTCCTTACAATAGACGAGCTACGCGCTCTGGTCGAAAATCCCTCGTCGAGCCTCTTTCTTTTGCAGTGCGAAGGCAAGGTGGTGGGTATGCTTACCTTGGGTAGCTACCTCGCTCCCACGGGGCGTAAATTTTGGATAGAAGATGTAGTGGTCGATAGTTCCATGCGTGGACGTTCCTTTGGGCGAAAGCTGGTGGAGCACGCAATAGCCCGTGCAGGAGAAAAAGGCGGAGGAACGTTGTATCTTACATCGCGTCCTGCACGTGTTGCCGCCAACGCACTCTATCGTTCTGTGGGGTTTGTGCCCAAAGAGACAAACTTCTACAAAATGTCTGTTCCTGCCATCGAGGATTAATATTCTTTGTTTTTTTCGATACGCATATTACCAAAAAAGAGCTTAACCACGGGGTTAAGCTCTTTTGGTTTTTGGTTACTTTACAAACTTAATATAGTAGTTGTTTCGGTATATGTCGGACATTATATCTGTCTTTATCTCGTTGGTATATTCGGTAGTTGTGAAAATCTTGCGGTCCGAAGAGTTGTCTTTCTCCCAACGGCCCTCAAAGAGTATCCTGAAATCCTGTCTCTCCTCGTCGATAACATAGGGCGATGCATCTCCAAAGAATCCCATAGCCGAATACACATGTGGCATATTGTCGTATATAAAGGTATTTATATCGAAACCATAATTTTTGCCGACAGGGCCATAAGAGTAGTTGTATGTGCGGTTCACCCTTGTGTTGTCGCTCTTGTCGTCTACAACCACGCTGTTGAGCCTGTGTCTGCTGTCCCAGTTATAGGTATATGTGGTTTGTTTGCCATTCTCGTCGGTGTATGTGCTTGCCGTGCAGTGGTCACCTGTGTAGCTGAAACTTCTCGACGATGTTGCCGATTTTATCACCCCGCCGTTCTCGTCGATATAATCGATTACCCTCTCGATAGATTCTATTTTCCCGTAACCGCATTTTGCTCTTTCTATTATAATATGCTTCTCCTCGTTCGTGTTCTCGAAACCCTCGACCTTTTTCGTGTAGTTTATTTTGTTCTGTACAAGGAACTTGTTAGGGTACGACAACGTACCCTCCTCCTGCTCTGTCGTTGTTTCGGTAAACCCGTTGTTTGTTATTCGGGTAACGGTGCTGTGGGTGTATCTTCTTATGGTGTCGTTGTTACGGCCTGTATATTCGAAGGTCCACTTTTCCTCGATGTTTCTCTTTGAAGAACTTTTCCCAATTAAAATCTCCGATGGGTAGAAAGGCTCCTTGCTCTGGTGGTTATAAGGGTTGTATGGTGTGTCGTCTCCGCTACATGCAAACATTATGAGTGTGAACGAGAGTAACGCAAAAGTTTCGATAATTGTTTTTTTCATGATATTTAATTTTATAAAGTGTTTTTGAATTTGTATCGTGCAAACATAAACAAAATTACATATATTATCAACAGCAGGGCTGGTGCTATAACAAAAAATAACAAAAAGATGGTTTTTGGGGGCTTGTCAGATGTTTGTTATAAAATCGAAGGCCTCGAACAGGTCGTTCTTGGTTACAAATGTTTTTTGGTAGTTCATCGTGCTGTCGAGTAACAGCATCTCCCCCTCACCTACGATGGAGTAAAGCTTGTCGTAGCTCTTGCAGTCGAAAGAGAAAAAGGGCACCTCTTCGCGTACGTTCCTGACAAAAGTGTGTAACTTGGCGGTAGGGAACCCCTTTAAAACAGCCGATAAAAACAGAACTCCTGTTATGCCGGCCGAGGCGTAGCTCTCCTGCGATGCCCTCTCTGCGAAGATGGTCTCGAAGGCTTGCGATAGAGGCTTCGCAAATTCCGGCAAAACGTCGTGCCCGGTTATCAGTGTCAGAATATGGTGGGGTGTGTCCATCTGTAAATACTTGTTGTTTCCTTTCAGAAAAGAGCTGTTGCCCTGTTTTTTCGGCAAAGATATATCGAAAAATATGTGGTAACTTGAATTTCTTATAAAAATATATTTTTTTTGTATATGTTTTTAAACCAATATCAATTTTAAAGGTCATATAAAAGTATCAAAAACGCGAAATATATTATGAAGAACTTATTGTATACGTGTCTCCTGCTGTTGCTCGCTTTGGGTGTGAGCGCACAGGAAAACAAAGTGAAAAAAGGTACGCTGAGTGGAGAAGTGCGCAGTAGCGAGAGTGGGGAGCCCTTGCTCACCGCATCGTTGCAACTGCTTGCTCTGCCCGACACAATATATAAAACCGGTGCAGCCAGCGATATGCATGGTGCTTTCTCTCTTGTAGCACCTGCCTCTACCTATATTTTGCGTGTCTCTTATGTGGGATATCTCCCTGTTGATAAGAAGGTTACGGTTGTTGAAGGCAAGAATATAAATATCGGTCGCGTGGAGTTGCAACCCGACGCGGTGCTTCTTAAAGGAGCTGTGGTAACAGCCGAGGTTCCGCCTATAACCGTGTCCGAAGATACAACCGTCTTCAATACGGCGGCGTTCCGTGTGCCTGCCGGCAGTATGCTCGAGGAACTTATAAAAAAATATCCCGGTGTCGAGATAAGCGATGATGGTACCATAAAAGTTAATGGAAAAACCGTTTCGCGTATACTTATGAAGGGAAAGGACTTCTTTGGTACCGACAAGGATATGGCCCTGAAAAATATTCCGGCCGATGTGGTCGATAAGGTAAAGTTCTACGATAAACAGAGCGATTTTACCCGCGTTACCGGTATAGACGATGGCGAAGAGGAGACCGTGCTCGACCTGCAAATGAAAAAGGGTGCCGAAGAGGGCTTTTTCTCTAATGTCGATTTGGGCTATGGTACGAAAGACAGATATTCGGCAAAAGGTATGGCCAATTATTTTACCGAAACAGAACGATACAGCCTTATATTATCGGCCAACAACACAAACGACCGCGGTATGAGTGGTTTCGGCCGTGGCGGTGGTCTTAATAATGCCAAGATGGGTGGTTTCAACTTTGCAACCGATACCGAAAAATGGGAAACCGGCGGTAATGTCCGTTTCAACCACACCAACAGCGACTCGCGTAGTTACACATCGAGCGAGACGTTTATGTCGGGCAATGCAAAAAACCAATATTCCAACCGCAACAACACAAGTTTAAGACATCGTTGGGGTGTTAATGCCGATTTTCGTATAGAGTGGAAACCCGACACCTTGACAAGCCTTATATTCCGTCCCGCCGTCTCATATTCGAAAAACGACAGCTGGTCGCGCAGTATGTCGGCTACATTCGACGAGAACCCCTTCGACCACGTAGATGTTTACCCTAAAAACCTCTTTGGCGAGGTGTTGCCCGAGCTCGAAACAATAGCCATAAACAACAACCGAAGCGAGAGCCTTGGTTTGAGCGACAGCAAAAGCGCAAATGCGTCGTTGCAATTTAATCGTCGCCTTCAAAAGCCCGGGCGCAACGTAACGTTCCGTGCTAACGCCTCATATTCAAAAAGTGAGAGCGAGAACTATTCTATAAATAAGGTAAAATATTATCGTTCAACATCGGGGCAGGGCAACGATGACAGAAAACGCTTCTCAACAACACCAAGCAAAAATTGGAGCTATGCCTTGCGCGGTAGTTACACCGAACCGTTGATGAAGAATCTCTTCTTGCAGTTGAACTATAATTTCAATTACAGCTACCAAGAGAGCGACCGCTCAACTTATGTGTTCGATGAGCTCGACAGCTACCAGATGGAGTTGAGCCGTCATTATGGCAAGCCTTTGCTTCCCGAAGATTATGAACAATATTTCGACAAAGATCAGAGCCGTTATTCGGCCTATCGCAACATGCGTCACGAGACGCAGTTGATGTTGCGCTACATCACCTCGAAGGCCAATCTTAGTGCCGGTGTTTCGTGGATGCCTCAACAGTCGGAGATGGATTACAAATATTTAGGGATCGACACCAAGCTCAAACGCACAGTACATAATGTGTCGCCAAACGTGCGTTTCCGCTATCGTTGGTCGAAAACCACAAACCTGAATTTGAGATACCGTGGAAGCAGTTCGCAACCATCGATGACCGACCTGCTCGACATAACCGACGACTCTAACCCCTTGAACATAACCAAGGGTAACCCGGGCCTGAAACCTTCGTTCTCGCACAACATGAACGCCGATTTTACAACCAATAATCCCGACAAACAGCGCACAATAAGTGCTAACCTGCGTTTCAACCTTACAACAAACAGCATAGAGCGCAAGGTTACTTACGACGAGAATACCGGTGCCACAACTTCTCAGCCCGACAATATTAATGGTAACTGGAATGTGAACGGCGGTTTTAATTTCAGCTCGGCGTTGCCTGTGAACAAAAAATATACATATAGCAGTTCAACAACATTGGGTTACAGGCATAATATAGGTTACATAAGCACAAGCGGTGTAAAAGGGAGTGTGCGTAACACAGCCGAGACAACCGATGTGGGTGAGAACCTGAGTGCATCGTACCGTTCCGACTATTTTGATTTTTCGCTCAACGGCCGTTTGCTCTATTCGCATAGTACATACAGCATGCGTCCCGAAAATAATATGGATACATGGAACTTCTCTTATGGCCCCAGCACCACGGTGCGCGTTCCATGGCAAAACCTGCAATTTTCAACAAACTTCTCGGTGAGCAGTCGTCGAGGATACAGCGACCCGCAATTTAACACAAACGAGCTTTTGTGGAACGCACAGGTCTCTATGAGCTTCTTGAAAAAGAATGCGCTTACATGTTCGTTCCGCATATACGATATTCTTCACGAGCAGAGCAATGTCTCGCGCTCAATATCGGCAATATCGCGTAGCGACTCCGAGGACAACTCAATTTACAGTTATTGCATGTTCCATGTAGTCTACAAATTCGACCAGATGGGCGGTTCACATGGTGGCGACCGCCGAGGTAGATACGATGGTGAGCATCGCATGGGACCACCTCCCGGAGGCTTCGGAGGCTTCGGAGGCTTTGGTGGAGGTTTTGGCGGTGGTCGCTTCTAAATACCCCTCATAACAGCTAAAAAGATATAAAAAACAGCGTTTTTTATATCTTTTTAGCTGTTTTTTGGTTACATTCGCATGTAACCTTTTTTTTATGGTTGGTATAACGCAAATAGAGGGCTTTTGGGGCTATATGTATTGGGGCAACTTTTTGTTGGCCGTGTTTGTGATGCTGAATATTATCCTTAACAACCGTAACCCCATACGAACACTTGCTTGGATAATGGTACTTCTCTTTATACCATTCTTGGGGCTTGTACTCTATTTCTTTTTTGGGCGCGACACTCGTAAGATAAGATATATCGGCAAACGCTCACTATCGCGTATAATGCAACGTAGCCACCTCTATTATCGCTCCCGTAGAAAGGTGGAAATTCCACCTCACTATTTGGGTTTTGCTTCGTATCTCGAAAATACCGCCTCCTCCTATCCCATGCCCGGTAGCGGTGCCGAGGTTATAACAGACACAGCACGCTTCATGGAGCAGATGCTTGCCTCTATCGAAGGTGCCAAGGAGCATATACATTTTCAGTTTTATATCTTCGAAGATGATGAGCTTGGTTGCAGAGTGCGCGACCTGCTTGCCAAAAAGGCGTCCGAGGGTGTGGAGGTGCGTGTTATATACGACAGCGTAGGCTCTTGGAAGGTCTCTTCGAGCTTCTTTAACGAGATAGAGAGGGCAGGTGGCGAGGTTGAATCGTTCTTGAAGGTATATTTCCCCATATTAGGTAACAGGGTAAACTATCGTAACCATCGCAAGGTGGTTGTGGTCGATGGTAAGTATGGTTTCATAGGTGGCTGTAATATAGCCGACAGGTATGTGAAAGGTGTGGCGTGGGGGCCTTGGCGCGATACTATGCTGGCAATAACAGGTAGTGCGGTGCATGGTCTTCAAACGTCTTTTCTCATCGACTGGTATTTTGCCAACGGGACACTTGTTTGCGGTGCCGACTACTTTCCCGAACTTGGTGTTGAGGGCTCGGCAGTTGTGCAGGTGGCGCAGTCGAACCCTGTGGGTAATAACCATGTTATAATGTCGGCCTTTGTAAATATGTTGGCGTTGGCCAAGGATTATGTCTATATTCAAACACCTTATATTATGCTCACCGACACTGTGAGCCTCGCCCTGCGCAATGCCTCTTTGTCGGGGGTAGATGTGCGTTTGATGGTACCTTTGCGTGGCGATAATTTGGTGTCGAATTATGCAGGTTACTCCTATCTTGGCGACCTTATAGATGCGGGGGTTAAGGTCTATTTATATGCCGACGGCTTTATACATAGTAAAACGGTTGTGAGCGATGGGATAATCTCCTCTGTCGGCTCTGCAAATTTCGATTTTCGCAGTTTTTACTATAATTTCGAGGTGACTGCTTTTGTGTATGATGCCTCTGTTGCCACTCAACTGAAAACGGCTTTCGAGGAGGATATGAAAAAGTGCCGTCTGCTCAGCAAGCAGGAGTATGCCTCTCGCTCTTTTGTGCGCAAGTGTGTGGAGTCGGCTGCAAGGTTGCTCTCGCCTCTTCTGTAAGCAGGTGGTTACTCCTCTTTTCCCTCTTTCTTGAAAAAACTGAAATTCACGCTCCCGTATGCTATGTGGCGGAAGAAGTATGGGTTATCTTCGAAACTATTGTCTTTGCCGTGCTCAAAGACCAATAAGCCTCCCTCTTTCAGCATGTTTGTGTTGAGGATAAGCTCGGGTATATCTTTGAGCTCTTTTAGTGCATACGGAGGGTCGGCAAAAATAAGGTCATAACTACTGTTACAGCGTTTTATGTAGCGGAAAACATCGTCTCTCACAAGTCGCCAGTTATTGTCGTTTAGTGTTGTCGCGCTCTTGCGAAGGTGCGAAAAGTGAAGAGAATCCATCTCGACCGATGTTACCGACAGGCAACCGCGTGATAATAATTCGAGGCTTATGCTACCTGTTCCCGAAAAGAGGTCGAGTGCGGTGCACTCTTCAAAATCTATTATGTTGCATAGTATGTTGAAGAGGTTCTCCTTGGCAAAGTCGGTTGTGGGGCGGGCCTTGAAATTTTTTGGTATGTCAAAGTGACGGCCTTTGTATTTTCCGCTGATTATTCGCATAATAGTAGTGCTTGTATGTCAAATGGTATCTCTTTAATCTTGTTCAACAGGTTGGCGGTGAATAGTGCTGTGGGGTTTATACGCTCTCTGTTTTTTATAAATTGTGCTATGAGCATGGAGAGTTTCTCGACACGTTGGTCGCCACAAAGGTATATTTTGTCTTCGGTTTGCGATAGCTCCTGCGCTTTCCAGATGGATAGCAGGTAGAACAGTTGGTTGTGGTTGTCGGTTGTCTCAAAACCGTTCACGAGCTCGGGCTTGCCTTCTTTCATTGATATGAGCAGGGAGCCTTCGCTACGGTAGTAGGCAAGCAGGTACTTATCTTCGGGGAAAGGTTTGCGTGCAAGGTAGCCCAGCAGTATGCTTGCCGGGGTGTAGTAACTTATGTTGCCTAATTGTGCAAGGCGGTTGTATATGTTCTTCTCGACGGGGAAAAGTATTGTTACTCCTTGCGCTGTGAGTTTGTTGGCTACAACTTCTATGTTGGTGTCTGCTTTTGGGAAGCACTTGCGATAGTATATTTTATGGTATTGTTTCTCGTCGAACTCTGAAGGTATTATTGTAAAGTCGTTTGTTGCAACTATTGCTTTTATGTTGTTAATGCCTTCGAGCGAGATGGGGCAGGCCTCTATCGCTTTGCACAGGTTTGCATATAGGCTCGTACCACCATCGGCTTTCTGATGGTGGTACTGCACGGAGTCGGGGTTGGTCGGCTCGTATATGCAAAAACAAAATCCATTCGTACTTATACGAATGGATAATGTTTTATGTGATACAACAATATCCTCTTTCATTAAGAGATATTATTCCCAGTTTCCTGCGTTGTTGTTGGGGTTCTCAACATCGCCCACCTTCAAACCGCAGTAACGATCCATCTTCTTTGTCTGGTATTTGAGGTTGGCGAGCTCCTGCTCGTTGATGTCGCTCAAATAGGCCTCATAGGGGGTGCGAGCTTCGAACAAGTATTGTGCGCTACCCGATTTTGTGGTGTCGCAACTTGTGAGCAACTCGAATTTTGCACCCTTGCCGAAAGGTACAAAGGGGATAGAGTCGGCAACGAACTCTTTGGGGTAGATTGTGTCGAGGAGCGCAATCCACGATGTGTCGCGACGGAAACCTCTCAAACCTTCTTTGTCTACCTCGGCCCATTTGCCTGTCTTTTCAGCTTTCTTTATAATTTCCAAAGCTTTGTCCTCTGTAAGACCACGCTCCAACTGCTCGTCGTTGAGCTCTCCTTGTTTAAGAATGATAGGCATTTTAGCACTCTTCAAGAAGCTTACGAGTGTATCGAAATTGTCGGCATAAGCACCTTCGTGTGCGTTACGATACTCGATTTGTGCGGTACGAATGTCGATAAGACGGGCTACGATGAATTTCTCGCGTGCATCACGCTCTGTTTCAAACTCAATGGGACCCATGATGCTACGATAACAGATGTAGCATAAAGCAATCGCAGCGATGGCTAATAAAACATTAAAGACGTTTTTCATTGTTTCTATATTTAATTTATGTATTTTCGTGTCGCAAAACAGCCAAAATGCTGTTTACCATGCAAAAGTATAATAAAAAAACGAAATTACGTTTTTATAAATATATATTTTTACCTCTATTGTGATAAATAAATATTTGATTTCGCAAATTAAAACAAATTTCCCTTTTGTTCCAACAAAAGAGCAGGAAATTTCGCTCGATATGATATCGCAATTTATCTTGTCGTGCGACGATAGGAAGGTTTTTTTGTTGTGCGGTTATGCCGGAACGGGAAAAACCTCTCTTGTCTCGGCTTTGGTAAAGACTATGGAACAGCTTGGGAGAAATACTGTTTTGCTTGCTCCGACGGGCAGGGCTGCCAAGGTTTTTTCGTCCTACTCGGGAAAGGTTGCGCATACTATACACAAGCGTATATACAGGCAGAAAAGCCTGCTCGATGATTCAATGTTCTCGCTCATGGAGAATAGGGCGGTGAACACTCTTTTTATAGTCGATGAGGCTTCTATGGTTTCTAATGCGGGCGTTTCAAATTTTGGCTCGGGGGAGTTGTTGAGCGATCTCATTGAATTTGTCTATTCGGGGCGAGGTTGCTCGCTGTTGTTGCTTGGCGACACGGCGCAGTTGCCTCCTGTGGGCGAGGAACTCTCTCCTGCTCTCTCGCAGGCTTTCCTGCGTTCTATGTTCTTGTCGGTCTCCTCTATGGAGATGACACAGGTGATGCGTCAGCTCGACGGGTCGGGCATTTTGCAGAATGCTACAATGTTGCGCCGGGTTATAACATCGGGTGAGACCGCTGTTTTGCCACGTATAAAGTTGGCGGGCTTTGCCGATATATGCCGTGTGCAAGGCGATGAGTTAATAGAGGCCATAGAGGGTTGTTACAGCGAGGTCGGCATCGAAGAGACTATTGTGTTGTGTCGTTCAAACAAGCGTGCAAATATATATAACGAGGGTATACGCCGTCGCATTCTTTATCGCGAAGAGGAACTTAACAGGGGCGATGTGCTCATGGTGGTTAAAAATAACTATTATTGGCGCGAAGAGCTTGGCAAGGTTGATAAATCGTTGCTCGAGAAAATAGATTTTATAGCCAACGGAGATATGGCCGAGGTGGTTTACACAGGCACGCAAGAGGAGATGTATGGCTTTCGTTTTGCCGATGTAACTTTGTCGTTTAACGATTATGAGGATTGTGAGCTCGACGTGAAGATTATGCTTGGCACGCTCACAAGCGAGTCGCCATCGCTTACACGAACAGAGAGCGAGGCGCTCTTTTCTGCTGTGTGGGAGGACTATCCCGAAATTAAATCGAAGCGTAAACGCATGGAGGAGGTGCGTCGGAACCCCTATTATAATGCTTTACAGGTGAAATATGGCTATGCTGTAACATGCCATAAAGCACAGGGCGGTCAGTGGAAGCGTGTCTTTATCGATCAAGGATTTGTCACGCCTGACATGGCCGGCCCCGATTATTATCGTTGGCTGTACACCGCCTTCACGCGAGCTACCGAAAATCTTTATCTCGTAAATTGGAGCGATGCACAGGTAGCTGAGTGAGGGTTACATCTTTTTGTTATCCCAACCGATGTCCCAGGTGCTTTCGCGGTTGTTGCCCGATGTTGTAACTTCTCTTTTTGACTGGTTTGTGGTAGACACCGCAATTAAATTATTACATTCAAATTCGATGCTCTTGCATCTTGGCTTTTTGTATTCTCTTTTCATTGTTACTTTAAGTTTGTATTTGTTATAAGTAACATTCTTAAAAGAAAAAGGTTTGATTGTTGCTCAAAAAAACAGAGACATTTGCCCGGGCGGGCAAATGTCTCTGTTTTTTGTATGGGGTATCTTCTTATCCTTCAATAATCTCGAATACCTTGTCCATGGCGGCCTTGATGCCTTGTGCGTTTTTACCGCCGGCTTGTGCAAAGTGTGCCTGACCACCGCCACCGCCTTGCATCTCTTTTGCGGCTTGTCCCACAATTTTACCAGCGTTTATACCGCGCTCTACAAGGTCGGCACTTGCCGAGATTGTCAGTTGGGGCTTGTCGTTGTATACGCTACCTATAACAATAAGGAGGTTTTCGGCTTGCTCTTGACGCAATGCAAAAACAATATCCTTTACTGTTGCGGGTGCAACGGGTAGCACTGCGCTGATGTATCGCATGCCTCCGCGCTCTTTAATCTCTTTCAACAGGTCGTTCTTCATGGCAAGAGCCTTCTCTTTTGCATACTCCTCAATCTCTTTTTTGAGCTCGGCGTTTTCGTTGATTGATTTTACGATGGTTGCCTTCAAGTTGGGTACGTTGTTGAACAGGCCGTGTATCTCTTTCATTAATGTTTGCAACTTGTAGAGGTGGTTCTCCAAGGCCTCTCCTGTGATTGCCTCGATACGGCGCACACCGGCGGCAACCGAACTTTCGGCGATGATTTTCACCATGCCTATTTTGCCTGTCGATGATGCGTGTGTTCCTCCGCAGAACTCTATTGAGTTGCCAAACTGCACTACACGCACGTGGTCGCCGTATTTCTCTCCAAAGAGTGCTATCGCGCCAAGCTGTTTGGCCTCCTCGATGGGTATGTTGCGATGATCGGTCAAGGGGATATCCTCGCGTATGCGTGCATTCACAATGCGCTCTACCTGCTCAATCTCTTCGTCGGTTACTTTCTGGAAGTGTGAAAAGTCGAAGCGTATGGCATCGGGTGTAACCAACGAACCTTTCTGCTCAACGTGTGTGCCAAGTACTTGACGCAGAGCTTGGTCGAGCAGGTGTGTACATGAGTGGTTGGCTGCACATGCGTTGCGCTTTTTGAGGTTTACCTCGGCGCGGAATGTTGCCGACGCGTCGGCGGGTAATTGCTTGGTTATGTGTATGGGGAGGTTGTTTTCTTTTTTGGTGTCGATAACCTCGATGCGCTCGTCGCCACAAATAAGGTAACCTGTGTCGCCTACCTGTCCACCGCTTTCGGCATAGAAGGGTGTCTCTTTGAGAACAATCTGGTATAGTGTCTGGTTCTTTTGCTTTGTTTGGCGGTAACGCAAGATGGTTGTTTCGTACTCTGTGTTGTCGTAACCAACAAACTCGCAATCGCCCTCGCTCACTGTTACCCAGTCGCCGTTCTCGACAGCGGCTGCGTTGCGTGCGCGTGTCTTTTGTTTCTGCATCTCTTCGTCGAATTGTGACATGTTTACGGTGAGACCGTTCTCGCGAAGAATGAGTTGTGTGAGGTCGATGGGGAAACCAAATGTGTCGTATAGTGTGAATGCCTCAACGCCGCTTATCTCGTTCTTACCCTCGGCCTTGGTGGTTGCAATAACCTTGTCGAGAAGGTGCATGCCTGTGTCGAGAGTGCGAAGGAAAGAGTCCTCCTCCTCTTTTATTACCTTTGTTATCAGCTCCTGCTGTTGCTTGAGCTCGGGGTAAGCGTCGCCCATGTTCTCTATGAGGGTGGGGACGAGCTTGAACATGAATGCCTGTTTCTGTTCCAAGAATGTGTAGCCGTAGCGTACGGCACGACGCAAGATACGACGTATAACGTAGCCTGCTTTTGCGTTTGAGGGGAGCTGTCCGTCGGTAATAGAGAAGGCTATTGTGCGTATGTGGTCGGCAATAACGCGCATGGCAACATCGGTCATCTCCTCTTTGCCATAGCTCTTACCGCTAATCTCGCCGATAGCTTTTATGATGGGCTGGAATACGTCGGTGTCGTAGTTCGACTGCTTGCCTTGAAGGGCCATGCACAAACGCTCGAATCCCATACCGGTGTCGATAACTTTTGCGGGTAGCTCCTCCAAATGGCCGTCGGCCATGCGGTTGAACTGCATGAATACGAGGTTCCATATCTCAATTACTTGGGGGTGTGAGCCGTTTACAAGTTCGCGACCGGGGATAGCTTTGCGCTCCTCTTCGCAGCGGAGGTCGATGTGTATCTCCGAGCAGGGGCCACAGGGGCCTGTGTCGCCCATCTCCCAGAAGTTGTCGTGGTGGTTACCGTTGATTATTCTGTCGGCGGGGAGGTGCTTGCTCCAAATTTCGGCGGCCTCGTTGTCGCGCTCCAGCCCCTCGGCTTCACTGCCTTCGAAAACTGTTGCGTACATGCGCTCGGGGTCGAGCTTTGCAACCTTTGTGAGGAACTCCCACGCCCAGTTGATGGCATCTTCTTTAAAGTAGTCGCCAAACGACCAGTTGCCGAGCATCTCGAACATTGTGTGGTGGTAAGTGTCGTGTCCCACCTCCTCCAAGTCGTTGTGCTTACCGCTTACGCGCAAGCACTTTTGTGAGTCGGCTACGCGCTTGCTTGTTGCGGGGCGGTTACCAAGAATAATATCCTTGAACTGGTTCATACCTGCGTTGGTGAACATGAGTGTGGGGTCGTCTTTTACAACCATGGGAGCCGAGGGAACAATGAGGTGTCCCTTCTCCTTGAAAAACTGCTTGAAAGATTCTCTAATCTCTTTTGAAGTTAGCATATTGTATTCTATTTTGTTTTTTATTCTTTTTCTTAATTTACAGGTGGGCTTTGTGTGTGCTACACCAATTTGCAAAAATACGACAAAAGTGTGTAAAAAACGAATATTTGCCACAATAATCGTGCGCGTATGTGCAAAAGATTTTCTCTTTGTTATACTCTGTTAATCTATTATTAATAAAGTTATAAAATCTTGCACAAAAAAAATGCTTTTATTATTTTTGTTTTTAGAATGCGAAAAATTTATTACATATTCAACCCGTCGACACGTACATACAATCGTGTCTACCCCAATTTGGCACAACGCTTTCTCACAATATTGCGTCGTGTGTTGTTGTTTGTAATATTCGGCGGTTTGTCGTTCCTTGTGTTTTATCTGCTAATCGAGACACCCTCCATGACTCAGCTCCAGCAGGAAAATTCAAATCTGTTGGCTCAGTATCGCATTATGTCTCAGAGGCTCGACAACGCGATGGAGGTTATGCACGATATTCAACAGCGCGACGATAACCTTTACCGCGTGCTCTTGAACACCGAGCCCCTGCCTGAAAGTGCACGTAATTCGGGTTACGGCGGAACATCGCGTTACGACGAACTTATGGAGATGACAAATTCGGAGTTGGTGGTTGAAACGGCGCAAAAGCTCGACATGCTCGACAAGCAACTCTATTTGCAGATAAAATCGTTCTCCGAACTCGTGGCACTCGACTCGGCAAAGGAGGATTATTTGCGTCATCTGCCTGCTATACAGCCTATTGCGAACCGCGATCTTAAACGCACTGCATCGGGATACGGGTGGCGTATCGACCCTGTATATAAAGTGCGAAAAAGGCACACGGGTATGGACTTTTCGTGTGATAACCGCACCCCGGTGTATGCTACCGCCGACGGTACAGTTGTTGTGGCAAAGTGGCAGTCGGGATACGGCTATACCGTAAAGATAGACCACGGGTATGGCATAGAAACGCTATATGCCCACCTATATAACAATAAATTCATGGTGAAGCCCGGTCAGAAGGTTGTCAGGGGAGAACAGATTGCTCTCAGCGGTAACTCGGGCAAGAGTACGGGCCCCCACCTTCACTACGAGGTTATTGTAAAGGGGCAACATGTAAACCCTATTAACTATTATTTCATGGACCTCGATGCCGAAGGTTACGACCAGATGCTTCAAATGGCCGAGAACCATGGTAAAGTTTACGATTAATTATGGCTTTCACAAAGGATAAGGACCTTAAAATGTATTACTCCATAAAGGAGGTGGCGGCCGACCTGCAAGTCTCGGAAACGACTTTGCGTTATTGGGAAACCGTGTTTCATCAGTTGTCGCCCTACAAAGGTGCAAACGGTGTGCGTCGTTACACAAAGGAGGATTTAAAAACAGCGCGTCTCATCTATCATCTTGTAAAGGAGCGCGGTCTCACTCTTGCCGGAGCAAAACAATATCTCAAAGGGGGCGGTAACAAGGAGCAGGCCGATGTGTCGGTTGGTGTCATCGACCGTTTGAAGGCTGTGCGTGAGGAACTGCTTGCAATAAAGGCTCAACTCGATTTTCTGTAAGTGTCAGGCTTGCGACCATGCAGGCTTTCTACTATTACACATATCTTTTACAAAAAAAAGGCAGGTTCGAACCTGCCTTTTATAGTATCACCTAAAATCCTCTTTTGTTGTTGCCGAAGGCTTGCCGAGGTGATTTGTTCTTTTTATTTATACTCACAGTACCTTCGGCCTGTTGTCTTCTCTATAAGGCTTTCTTTGTCCCATGACAAAAACTGCCATGCAAGGCTCTTTATCCTATGCGTGCAACAGTTTTTATGCTTTGTATCTTTTTGAGGTTTTTGCACAACTCGTTTACATCGTCTACATCGTGCACGTTTATCCAGAAGGTGCTCTCGAAGATACCGTCGTGGCACTCCAAATTAATCTTCTGAATGCTTGTGTTCATCTGTTGCGCAATAATTGTGCTTATCTCACTTAATACCCCAAGCCCGTCTATACCAATAATTTGAATAGGTACAATGAAGTTCAGCTTCTTATGTGTGTCCCATTTGGCAACGAGTATTCTGTCGCCATGACTGCTTTTCAGCGTGTTTGCCACGGGGCAGTTGCGCTTGTGTATGGTTATGTGCTTGTCGTCGTCGTAATAACCAAGAACATCGTCGCCGGGTATGGGGTGACAACAGTCGGCTATTATGTAACTGCTTTTTATATTTTCGTCGGTGAGGCTGATTGTTTTTTTGCGGTCTACCTTATCAAATGTTTCTGTTGTGTTCTCCTCGTCTTTCTTCTTATCTTTGCCAAATGAGAAGAGCGATTGAAAGCTGAATCTCTTGTTGCCAAGTAGTGCATCTTTGTCGTCGGAGCCAAGAGTTATGCTTTTCTCACCTATTGCAACAAGGAGGGCCTCTTTGTCTTTAAGGTTGTGCAACTTCCATATTTTTTCTATGTTGTTGCTGTAATTACTCAATCCCTCGTTTTCGAGGAAGGTGTTTAGTATCTCCTCGCCGTCACGCATGAGCAGGCGTTGTTTGCGTCTCAGAGCCGCAAGTATCTTTGCGCGTGCCTTTGCTGTGGTTACAAAAGAGAGCCAGCTCTCCTCGACGCGTGGTGCGTTTGAGGTTATAATTTCCACCTGGTCGCCACTTTGCAGTTGGTGGTTCAGGGGCACGAGTTTGTGGTTTACCTTTGCTCCGATGCAGTGGTTGCCCAAGAAGGTGTGTATGCTGTATGCAAGGTCGAGTGCCGTGCAGTTTTGTGGCATGGTTTTTATATCTCCCTTCGGGGTGAATACAAATATCTCCGTGGCATACAGGTTTAGTTTAATGGTGTCGAGGAAGTCGAGTGCATTGGGCTGTGGGTCGTCGAGTATCTCTTTTATGGTGTGCAACCAGTTTTCGAGTTGGTCGTCACCGCTATCCTCGCCCTGGTTTTTGTATTTCCAGTGTGCGGCGATACCTTTCTCGGCAACCTCGTTCATCTTCTCACTACGTATTTGCACCTCTATCCATTCTCCGCGTTTGCTCATGAAGGTGGCGTGCAGTGCCTTGTAGCCATTTGTGCGTGGCTTGTTCACCCAGTCGCGCAGACGGTCGGGGTGAGCATTATATATCTTGGTGAGAGCTATGTATATGTTGAAACATTCGTTGTTCTCGTCTTTGCCCTCTCGTGGCGTAAATATTATGCGCACTGCCAAAATGTCATATATATCCTCGAAGGCCACATGCTTCTTCTGCATTTTGTTCCAGATAGAGTAGGGCGACTTTACACGGCCTATAATGCGGTATTTAAATCCCATGTTGTCGAGCTCACTGCAAATGGGCGATGTAAACTCGCGGTACAGTATGTCGCGGTCGCGTTGCGTCTTTTCTATCTTTTTTTCTATCTTGGCATACTCTTCGGGGTGCTCGTAACGGAAGCTGAGGTTTTCGAGCTCTGTCTTTATCTTGCTGAGCCCCAGGCGGTAGGCGATGGGTGCATAAATGTATAGTGTCTCTCCTGCTATCTTGTATTGTTTGTTTACAGGCATAAACTCCAAGGTGCGCATGTTGTGCAGGCGGTCGGCTATTTTTATGAGTATAACCCTTATATCTTCGCTCATTGTGAGCAACAGCTTTTTGAAGTTTTCGGCCTGTTCCGATGCGTGTGCTCCGAATACGCCTCCCGATATTTTGGTGAGCCCGTCGACTATCCCCGCAATCTTTTCGCCGAAGAGGTTTTTTATATCCTCTACGGTGTAGTCGGTATCTTCGACAACATCGTGTAGCAGTGCCGCACATATCGATGTAGAGCCGAGGCCGATCTCTTTGCACACTATGGTGGCAACCTCTAACGGGTGCATTATGTAGGGCTCTCCGCTGTGGCGGCGAACTCCTTTGTGTGCCTGACGTGCAAAATTGAAGGCTTTGGTTATGAGCTCTACCTTTTTGCGGTGTTGCGAGGCCAAATATATATCCAACAGCTCCTTGAAGGCTCTGTTTATGGCTGCTTCTTCATCTATTGTTTTTATCTCCTCGTTATCCATAATAGTTGATATTAATAGATTTTAAGTCGGCGTCCTGCTCTGATATTTGTGTTACGCAGGTTGTTCCACTTCATAATTTGTTTTACGCTGACACGATATTTGCGTGCAATGCTTCCGAGTGTCTCTCCGTTGCGTATTTTGTGATATTTGAGTGTTCCTCGCCCGTCGTCGTTTCTTTTGGCATCTTTCAGCATCTTGGCGATGTCTTTTTGTGGGAAGAACTCCTCTTTGTTATATTCGTATATCTCTTTTTCGTGTGTGATGAATTTTGTTATTGCATCGTTGGGCAGACGTAGAATATAGGGCTCGGCCTCTCCGGGTATTATATCTTTTATATATTGTGGGTTTATGGCGCGTATATCCTCTATCGATACATCGCAAAAATTCTCTATCTGCTTAAAATGCAGGTTTTTGGTGATGTGCAGGGTGTCGGTTCCTATGGGTAGGTTGGGCTCCATGGGGCATATTCCGTGCTCTTCGTGGTATGTCATTATGTAGTTTGCCGCAATGAGAGCCGGGAGGTAACCGCGTGTCTCACGTGGGAGGTAACGGTAAATTTCCCAAAAATCGGTCTTTCCGCCCGAACGTAATATGGCTTTTTTCACATTGCCGGGCCCGCAGTTGTATGCGGCTATTGCAAGGTCCCAGCGATTAAAGAATTTATACAAATCGCGAAGGTAGTTGAGACCGGCATGTGTGGCTTTAAGGGGGTCGAAACGGTCGTCTATGTAGTTGTTCGATTTTAAGCCATATAATTTACCTGTGGCAAACATAAATTGCCATAATCCTTTTGCTCCGGCACGAGAAACGGCCTTGGGGTTAAGGGCCGACTCTATCACGGGTAGGTATTTGAGCTCGTGGGGCATGCCGTGCTTGTCTATCTCGGCTTCAATCATGGGCATGTAGAACTCCGATATTCCAAGCAGGTATGATACGAGTGTGCGGTTTCGTTTTGCGTAGCGGTCGATGCACTCGCGCACCATGCTGTTGTATGGCATCTCTATGATGCTGGGAATGTTGCATAGACGGGTTGCATAGAGGGTGTCGCTCACTTTGATATTTTCCCACCCCTCGGTTTCGCAGTCGAACGATTTTAGCAGGTTGCGTGCCTGCCACCCGCTAAGCAGGCTGTCCATGTTGGTTGTGAGGCTTTCGGGTATGTCGAAGATGAGGCTGTCGCCTTCGGCAACGATTGTGTTATCGACAAAAAGCAGTGTGTCGGGGTGGGCTATATCGTTGTCCGATATAGGGCTGTTGTCGAAGAGTGAGTAGTTTTCGGTGCTGTCGTTTTCTGTTGTATAGTTGTTTTGTGCCTGTATATTTGTTACAAGCAGAGTAAGTGTTATGATGGTTGTGTATAGTCGCATTTGCATAGTTAAAAATTAATATGGCAGTTTACTCCATAGTAGCCTTTGTTTATGTTGCCTAAATTGTTGTTGTTAAATTCGGGCTCAACGGTTATGTTTAGGTTGTCGCTTATGTCGAAGCTCGATAATTGTGCGTCGACGTATGCGTCTATAACAGAAAGCACGTACACCCCGACAAATGCAAAGACGCTGAGGTCGCGCCAGCGACGGTAGCGGTCTTTTCTCTTTTTGAACACCTCTGTGAGGTACTCTTTGTTTCCCTCAAAGTCGTACCCCGGGCGGAAGAAGTCTTTGTAGGAGTCGCTGTTGGGGTCGCTGTCCATTATATCGAGGTAGGCTTGTCGGTAGTCGCTGTACATTTGGTTGTTCCAGTTGTAGGCGTATATGCAACCAACAAAACCGCCGTACACAATGGGTAACTTCCAATATTTTCGGTTATATATCTGTCCGCCGCCGGGTATTGCTATTGCAAGCCATGTGGCTTTTGTCGGGTCGGGCCTGAATGGTTTGATAACCTGAGCCTCATCGTCGAACTTTTGTCTTTTTTGTGCCACACGGCTGTTGTCGGGCAAAAGTTCTGAGTTGTTCCAAATACTATCTATTGCCACAGAGTCGGCTTTTAGCGCATTCTCTATAAGAGAGTCGCTTGATGTGATGTTTCTATCGCTCTGTGCAAATGTTTTGTGCAGTGGGGTTGCAAGAAACAACACAAATAACATGGTTGCGATGTTATGTATGAGACGCATCTTGGTAATGGTTTCAGTTGTTTAATTTGTCGAATATTGTGATAATACGTTCAAGCTCTTGCTCGTTCTTGAACTTTATACTTATTTTCCCGCTTCCTTTTGCCGAACAGGTGAGCTGTACGGGGGTTTGGAAGAAGTGTGTGAGTTGTTTTTTCAGTTGGTGAAACTCGGGGCTCTGCTGTTTGGGCTGTGTCTTTTGCTCCTTTGCCGGTTTTTCACCATTCTCTTTCATGTTCCTTACAATGTTTTCGACCTCGCGCACCGAGTAGCCTTTCTCTTCTATCTCGTGGAAAAGGCTTATTTGTGTGGCGGGGCTTTCGAGCGAGAGGAGCGCACGGGCATGTCCCATGTCAATCTTCTTCTCTTTTAGTGCAACCTGTATGGTGGCAGGCAACCTCAAAAGACGCAGAAAGTTGGCTATGGTGGCTCTTCCTTTGCCCACGCGCTTGCTCAGTTGCTCTTGCGAGAGGTTGTGTTGTTCTATGAGCTGTTGGTAGGCGAGTGCTATTTCAAGTGCGTTGAGGTCCTCGCGTTGTATGTTCTCTATGAGGGCCATCTCCATGGTCTCCTCTTCGTCGGCATTCAGTATATATGCAGGTATTGTTGTTTTTCCTGCAAGTTGTGAAGCGCGGAAACGGCGTTCACCTGCAATAATCTGGTAGCGGTCTTCTGCTATCTTGCGCAGGGTGATAGGCTGAATTATTCCAAGCTCGTTGATAGAGTCGGCAAGCTCCTGCAAAGACTCCTCGCTGAACTCGCGTCGGGGCTGGTTGGGGTTGGCCTCAATGAGGTTTATGTCAATCTCACCAATAGACTGTGAGCCTTTTGTCTGCACAGCCTCGGTTGATATGAGTGCGTCGAGTCCTCGGCCGAGTGTGAATTTCTTGTTTGGTGCCATTATTCGTTGTTTCTGTTAATTATTTCTTCGGCAAGTGAAAGGTAATTTTTTGCGCCTGTCGAGTCGGCGTCATAAACAATCACGGGTATTCCCATGCTTGGAGCCTCGCCCAAACGTATGTTGCGCTGGATAACTGTCTCAAAAACAAGCTCGCGGAAATGTTTTTTTACCTCGTTGTATATCTGGTTGCTAAGGCGCAGACGCGAGTTGTACATGGTGAGCAGGAAGCCTTCGATGTCGAGCGAGGGGTTTAGGTTTGACTTTATTATCTTTATGGTGTTCAATAATTTACCGATACCTTCGAGCGCAAAATACTCGCATTGCACGGGTATTATCACAGCGTCGGCGGCGGTGAGTGAGTTTACGGTTATCAACCCTAACGATGGTGAGCAGTCGATGAGTATGTAGTCGTATTTATCTTTTATTGGTGCAAGTACCTCGCGCATTATCTTTTCGCGGTTGGGGAGGTCGAGCATCTCAATCTCTGCACCCACGAGGTCAATGTGCGAAGGTATAATTTCCAAGCCTTCTACACATGTTTTGTGTATACCACGTTCAATATCAGCCTTGTTTATAAGGCATTCGTATATAGAGTATTCAATTTCTCGTATGTCTATTCCCAAACCCGACGAGGCGTTGGCCTGTGGGTCGGCATCTATCACAAGCACCTTTTTTTCAAATGTTGCCAGCGAGGCGGCCAGGTTTATGGCTGTTGTGGTTTTTCCCACACCGCCTTTTTGGTTGGCAAGTGCAATAATCTTTCCCATATATCTTTTTTTGATAGTTTTCTTGTTGATTTTTTTATTGTTGCATTAAGGGTTGCCCCTCTAATTATTTTGCGAAGATACGAAAAAAAAAGTTTGTATTTTATTATTTGCTTTTTAGTTATGAACAGGTCGGGAGATTTTTTGTAAAAAAATGTTATATGCTGTCTGAATTTATAAAAAAATATTTTCTTGTAGGAGCCGGTGGTTTTGCCGTTTTTTATCTTCAAGAAGGTTTGTTTTTCCCTTTTTGCGGTTACATAGCCCGCCATGCGCTTTTGATAAACAGATAAACATCTTATTTTCTGCTACATAAAAATTTTGGCGATGTGATTTTAAACAGCTTATAAAAAGTACTTTGCTGTTGTGTTGCTCTTACCTGAAAAACTCTTTCCTGCTCTCTCTTATTGCCCTTTGCCTTAATTTTATTATCTTCGCGCTTGTAATTTAAGAAATTGATATGAAAGAAAAACCACTTATACTTGTATCTAACGACGATGGTTACAAAGCCAAAGGTATAAATTGCCTTGTCGATGTTTTAAAAGAGTTTGGCGATGTTGTTGTGGTTGCTCCTCACACTGGGCGTTCGGGCAAAGGTTGTGCGATAACCAGCGAAACCCCCATAAAGGTGTGGAAGGTGCGCGAGGAGGAGGGTGTTCAGGTGTATGCCTGCACAGGAACTCCTTGCGACTGTGTGAAGATTGCGTGCCATGCGATAACTCCGCGCGTTCCCTCTCTTGTGGTGGGAGGAATAAACCACGGCGATAATTCGGCTGTTAATGCACACTATTCGGGCACCATGGGTGTTGTGTTGGAGGGTTGCATGAAGAACATACCCTCTATTGCTTTTTCGCACTGCTCTCACGACGAAGATGCCGACTTTTCGGCAACCTTCCCTTATATACGTCGCATTGTGAGTGAGGTGTTGCAACGCGGTCTGCCCACAGGTAGTTGCCTGAATGTTAATTTTCCCGACACGCCCTCTTATGCAGGTGTAAAAGTGTGTCGTCAGGCATCGGGTAGTTGGGTAAACGAGTGGGAGGCTCACGAGCACCCGCGAGGTGGCAAGTGGTGGTGGCTTACGGGCGACTTTGTGGTGAGCGACACTTGTGAGTGTGCCGACAGGGTTGCGCTTAATAAAAATTTTGTGGTTATAACCCCCACCAAGATAGATTTCACCGACTATGCTCTTCTCGATGATATGCAGGGGTGGAACCTCGATGTGTAATTTGTTGTAATAACTTAAAATAGAGAATAATGAAGTATTATATCATTGTTGGAGAGGCATCTGGCGACCTGCATGCGTCGAACCTGATGAAAGCAATTAAGGAGCGCGACGGCGGTGCCGAGTTTCGTTTCTTTGGTGGCGACCTCATGTCGCAAGTGGGCGGTACTTGCGTAAAGCATTATCGCGATTGTGCTTTCATGGGTTTTATTCCGGTACTTATGAATCTTCGCACAATTTTTGCCAATATGGCAATGTGTAAAAAGGATATAAAGGAGTGGGGGCCCGACGCGCTTATTCTTGTCGATTATCCCGGTTTCAACCTTTCCATCGCACGTGATATTCATGCAACAACAAATATCCCTGTCTATTATTATATAGCCCCCAAAATATGGGCATCGCGCGAGGGTAGAATAAAAAACATAAAGCGCGATGTTGATGAGCTTTTTTCTATACTGCCCTTTGAGGTGGAGTATTTTAAAAAGCATAATTACGATATAAATTACATCGGCAACCCGTGTGTCGATGCGGTCGATGCGTACAAAAAGAGCAACAAACCGTCTCAGGGTGCGTTTAGGGCTCGCTATGCTTTGAACGAAAAGCCCATAGTGGCTCTGCTTGCTGGCAGTCGCAAGCACGAGATAAAAGACAACCTGCCTCAGATGTTGGAGGCTATGCAGTCGTTCCCAGAATATCAGCCTGTGATAGCCGGTGCACCGGGTATCGATAAAGAGCTTTATGCTCCTTTTTGGGAGCAAGGGGCAAAAATAGTGTTTGGCGACACGTACGGCCTGCTCAACCATGCTCATGCGGCGATAGTAACATCGGGTACGGCAACACTCGAAACGGCGCTGTTTCGTGTTCCGCAAGTGGTGTGTTATAATACGCTGTTACCATGGCTTGTCTCAAAGCTCAAACATCTCTTTTTAAAGGTAAAATATATATCGTTGGTCAATCTCATTGCCGATGCCGAGGTGGTGCGCGAGCTTGTTGCGGCCGACATGAATGTGAGCAATATTGTGGCAGAGCTCGAAAAGATTCTCCCGTCTGCATCGCAGGGGCGTGATGCCATGCTTGCCGGTTACGACTGCATGATAGATATTCTTGGCGAGCCGGGTGCTTCGCATCATGCGGCCGAGAAGATTGTGGCTCTCCTTTCCGCTAAAAAATAAAAGTAGATTAACTTCGTGGGCGACAACAGGTAACAGCTTGCGGGGTATAAAAAATATGGCGACTGATTAGTCGCCATATTTTTTATATAGTGTATCTCTCTTTTTTATAATATGCCGATAAGCGCAAGGTACACCATGGCAAGCGGTGTA
Organism: Bacteroidaceae bacterium; assembly: GCA_045631905.1. Lineage (GTDB taxonomy): Bacteria > Bacteroidota > Bacteroidia > Bacteroidales > Bacteroidaceae > HGM04593. Next base: position 54,966 of record JAZQVO010000037.1, on the reverse strand, counting down.
GCAAGAATAGTGCTATCGAAGCGGTCGAGAATGCCTCCATGACCGGGGAGAATGTTACCCGAGTCTTTTATGTTCATCTCGCGTTTCATGCGCGACTCGATGAGGTCGCCGTATGTGCTACCTGCAACCACAACTATTGCCATGCCAAGCCATTGCCACAACGCAAGTTGTGTGAAGAAAAGCGACAGCACGTAGGCGGCGATGAGTGCCGCGATGGTTCCGCCGGCAAAGCCTTCCCATGTTTTTTTGGGCGATATGCGCTCCCACATTTTGTGTCGGCCCATGGTGCTACCTGCAAAGAAGGCTCCTGTGTCGTTGCACCATATAAATATGAATATCGACAAGGGGAGAGCATAATTATATGTACTGCCTGTTGCGCCCACGGTCGATAGTATGTTCAAGAGCGCAAAGGGGAGCGCCGCATATATTTGAGAGAGGGCAAAATAGGCAAAGTTGTCGAGCGAGTTGTTCTCTTTGCTGTATAGCTCGCGAATAAATGTGTAGGCGAGCAAGAAGGCATAGGGGGCAAACAGCAATGTGGTGTTTGTTATTCCCAAGTGGGTTTTGCCGTATAGCGCGAAGAAGAGGTAGCCACCGCCCAGCACAGCGATGATGGTGCTGAATGTGGTCTTCTTGTATTCGTGTATAAGGTTGCAAAATTCATTGACAGACAACATTGTAACTATTGTAAACAATGCTCCGAATGAGGTGTGCCCGTAAAGTATGGCGCTCAAAAGAATTATTCCGAAAAGTGCTCCGGTGATAACTCGTACAAGTAGTTTATTCATTGTTATTGGTATTTGTGGTTTGTTCTGTGTTGTCTGTCTCCTCGGGTATGCTCTCTTGGGTGCTCTCTTGGCCTATAATCTCTTCGCTACGAGAGGCCCAAGGTCTTTTACCGAATATGTTTTCTACATCTTCGGCAAAGATAACCTCTTTTTCCTTTAATAGCTTGGCAAGTTGTGCATGCCCCTCTTTGTGCTCGGTGAGTATCTCTTTTGCACGCTCATATTGCTCTTTTATCATTTTGTGCACCTCGCTGTCTATAAGCTCGGCTGTTTTTTCGCTATATGGGCGGTTGAAGGAGTACTCGCTGTTGTTGTAGTAACAGAGGTTCGATAGTCTGTCGCTCATGCCTGCATATGCTATCATGCCATAAGCCTGTTTGGTGACACGTTCAAGGTCGTTCATGGCACCGGTGGATATGTGGCCGGTGAACAACTCTTCGGCGGCTCGTCCGCCGAGTATTGCGCACATCTCGTCGAGCATCTGCTCCTTTGTGGTTATCTGTCGCTCCTCGGGCATGTACCATGCCGCACCCAAGGCGCGTCCGCGGGGAACTATGGTTACTTTTATCAAGGGGTTGGCATGCTCGAGGAACCACGACAAGGTTGCGTGGCCGGCTTCGTGTATGGCTATCGTCTCTTTTTCCTTGTCGGTCATCACTTTGGTCTTTTTCTCCAAACCGCCTATTATGCGGTCTACCGCATCGAGGAAATCTTGCTTGTCCACGGCGCGCTTGCTGTTGCGGGCTGCTATAAGTGCCGCTTCGTTGCACACGTTGGCAATGTCGGCACCCGAGAAACCGGGTGTCTGGCGAGCAAGAATATCAACATCTACCGAGGGGTCCAGCTTCAACGGGCGCAGATGCACGCCAAAGATTGCTTTACGCTCGTTGAGGTCGGGCAGGTCTACATGTATCTGTCGGTCGAAACGTCCGGCTCGCAACAGGGCTTTGTCGAGAATGTCGGCACGGTTTGTTGCCGCCATAATTATTATTCCGCTATTGGTGCCGAAACCGTCCATCTCTGTAAGCAGTTGGTTGAGAGTGCTTTCGCGCTCGTCGTTACCGCTCATCGAAGGGCTCTTGCCTCGTGCGCGTCCCACTGCATCTATCTCGTCGATGAAAACAATGCATGGTGCTTTTTCCTTGGCTTGGCGGAAGAGGTCGCGTACGCGTGATGCGCCCACGCCCACGAACATCTCAACAAAGTCGGAGCCCGAAAGCGAGAAGAAGGGCACCTCGGCCTCGCCTGCAACGGCCTTTGCGAGCAGTGTCTTACCTGTTCCCGGAGGGCCTACCAGCAGTGCTCCTTTGGGTATCTTGCCACCAAGCTCGGTGTACTTGCCGGGGTTTTTCAAGAAGTCTACAATCTCTTGAACCTCTTGTTTGGCACCCTCTTGCCCGGCAACATCTTTGAATGTTATACGGTCGCCTTTGCCCTTTTCAAATAGCTTGGCTTGCGACTTGCCGACGTTGAACACGCCTCCTTGCCCGCCACCGCCACCGCTCATGCGACGCATGATGAACATCCATATACCTATGAATAAAATTATAGGAAACACGTTCCACAAAAGCCCTCCCCAGTAGTCGGGCTTTTTGTCATATTGCAGGGTGCCGGTAAAGTGTCCCTCGGCTTTTTGTTCTTTAATGAAATTCTCGAAGTTCTCTTTTGAGCCTATTCGTGAAAGAACCATGGGCTCTTTGCCAATCTTGTCTACTTTGCCTTTGAAGATGTTTTTGGCCGAGTCGGGGATAATCATAGCCTCTACATCGTCGGTGTCGTACACTGTGATGCTCGATACATAACCTTTTTCTATATATTCGGTGAACTCCGACATTGTAACCTCTTTCGAAAGAGAGGAGCCTCCGCCTCCAAACACATAGAGGAATATCAACACGGCTACGGCTATTATGTAGAACCATGTAAAGTTAAATTGTGGTTTTTTATTATTATCTGCCATATTTAATCAAGGTCTGGTATATTTGTAATTTTGGCATCGGCCCATAGGTGCTCGATGTCGTAAAAGGCACGTACATCGGGGAGAAACACATGTACAAGTACATTGCCGTAGTCCATGGCAACCCATTGTGCATTGCGCAGGCCGTCTATTGCATAAGGTTTACGCTTGCAACCTGTTCTCACCATGTCCTCAACCGAGTCGGTGATGGCGGCAACCTGGTTGGGGGAGTTTCCTTGGCATATAACAAAATAGTCGCAAATGCTGTTTCCTAAATTGAGCATGTCTACTATGGTTACTCCTTTTCCTTTTTTCTCTTGTATAGCCTCTACTATCTGGTCTATCAGTTTTTTGTCTTCTGTATTGTTCTGCATGGTTCGTTTTTTTATAATATAAGGTACAAACAGCGTGCCAAGCGTGTGGTTTTTGTTTTGTATGCCAAAATGTCACACTTTTTGTTAATATACATGCTACACCTGTTACTTAACCTTTCGCATTAAAATTCGTACTATATTTTTATCTTTAAGCACAAAGATAGGCTCTTTTTACCCTAAAACATAGCAAGAGCTCTAAAAAAATGTAGTTTTTGTGCAAAAAAAAGAGGAAAATGTTTTTTTTAAAGATATTTTTTGTATCTTTGCATCGCATTTGAGAATTGGGCTATGGTGTAATGGTAACACTGCAGATTCTGGTCCTGCCTTTCCTGGTTCGAGTCCGGGTAGCCCAACAACGAAAAAGGCCCTTGTTAGCAAGGGCCTTTTTCGTTGTTTAGATGTAATTATGTAAAAATAAGATAAAGAGGCCGAGGAGATAAAGACTAAAACGGATAACCTATCGCAAAATGCCATGCAAAACCGTTCCCAAAGGGGTTGAGGTTGAAATAACCCTTTTTGTTGGTCTTGTAGGGGGCGTGCAGGCCAAGGCCAAAGTCGAGGCGGAGCACAAGAAATTCAAGGTCGTATCGCACGCCGAAGCCTGTGTTCAGCGCAATATCTCTTGCGAAGTTGCTTGTTCTAAATTCTCCACCCGGCCTGCTCTCGTCTTTCTTCATGAGCCAGATGTTACCGGCATCTGCAAAAAGGGCACCATGTAACTCGGCAAAGAGCCTGAAACGGTACTCTATGTTCATCTCGAATTTGAGTGTTCCTGTCTCGTCGAGGTAGGAGTAGCGTGTCTCCTTCGAGGGGTGGTAACTGCCGGGCCCCACGGTGCGCACCGTGAATGCACGCAGGCTGTTTGCGCCACCTATGTAAAATTGCTCGCTGTATGGTGCATACTCGGCGTTGCCGTAGCTGTGGATAATGCCAAGCATTATGCGTGTGGCAATATATTTGTTTGAACTTATTCTGTATAATTGCCTTAGCTCGGCTGTTGCTTTCACAAATTGCGCGTAGGGGTTGTCGAAGAGCTCTTTGTTTTTCTCGCTCCATTTTTTACCCGTTGCACACAAAGCGAGCGAGGTGATGTTGCCTGCCGTGGTGACCGACCCTTCGAAATAACTCTTGTTGCGGTGCCTTGTGTTTGTGTTATCGTATGTAAAGGTGTATTGCACGGCTGGTATAAATTGGTCGCGGAAGCTGTGCTGTAAGGCGCGGTTCTCGGCTACTATGGCATCGAATGTTGCCGATGTGTTGCGCAACATGTCGAATGTGAGGCGCAAGGGGGTTATCGTGTGTGTTGTGGTGCTTTTTGTAAATATTTTGTATGTGGCTTCTCCTCCCACATGCACCATGCGGAAGAGGCCCGAACGGTTTAACCTGTCGGCATATATCCTTAAAGATGTCGATGAGGGTACTCGCAGGTATCGACGCTGTACAAGGGGGAAGAAAAGGCGTGGCCAGGTGAGCGAGAGGTCGGCTCCCATCTCCCACGAGTTTATAAGGTCTTTGTCGTTTATGGTGTTGTCGTCTGTTTGCCATTCATACGAGCCTTTCAGGCTCAAAGTAAGTGTCTCACCTCCTCGAAAGAGGTTTTTTCTCGAGAGGCTTATTTTGCTACCGGGGCCTATCTGGCTGTTGCTTTTCGATGTGACGTTAAGTTCAAAGGTGAGATCGTATGGCTTGTCGAGCTGTGCTGTTACATTGAGGTCGAGTGTGTCGCTCTCGCCACGTCGAGTGTAGTTGAAGTTTGTGCTTCCAAAGATATTCATCATGTTCAGTTGTTGCAACGACCTCTGTTGTAGCTCCTGTGAAAAGGTGTCGCCCGGGCGCAAAAATATATTGCGCACCATGGTTCCTGCACGTACGGGTTGTTTTTTTCCTTTATATATGTAGGTAATATCTCGCCATTTGAGCGTGTCGTATCCCTCTCCCTTTGCTGTGGTGCTGTTTTTCGAGACCTGAATATTCAGTTTGCCTATCTTGTATGGCTGTTCAACCTCGGCTGGCAGGCCTTTGCTGGGTTCTATGCGCAACGATACATGCCCGGGGTTGTTTATTGTGTCGGCAAATATTTTGGTGAACGAGGGTTGATAATAGTAATAACCGTTGTTCCTGAACAGTTTGTTTATTCTCTCCCTCTCTTTCTCGAGGTTGTCGGCACTGAATTGTTCGCCCTTTTTCACGAAAGATTGGTTCTTCGTTGCGTGTATAAGGCTGTCGGCACCGCCTTTGAACCCGCGATATTCTATGCTGTCGTATCGGTAGGGCTCGTGCAGTGTTATGCGGTATATTATTTTTGCTTTTTTGGGGTTTCTCTTGTCGGTAACAGTCTCTTCTGTCACCTTTCCGTTAAAATAGCCATAGTAGTCGAGTATGTTGTCGGCTACCTGTGTGCGCAGACGCGGGTTTACTGTCGAGATGAGCACCGGGGCTCGCCCGAAGGTGTCGAACAGCCAGCGTCCTGCTTTGCTTTTTTTGTTGTACATGGCATTGTACCACCACAGCCCGAACGGGAACCACTTGTGTGTTGAACTGCCGGCTATCGAGCCGTTTGGCGGGCAGTCGAGTGCCGATATTATCTCCTCTATCGCTTGCTGTCCGGTGGGCGACGATGCAAACTCCTTCTCGCCTGTTATCTCTATCTTTTTTATTCCGGTGTAGAGCTGTTCGCCATCTTCGATGTATCGTGTGGTGGAGCATGAGGCAGACACGACTGCAATTATGAGATATATGATGCTTTTCTTCATTCTGTTAATCTTTTTGTGTGCAGGTTATCTTTACTCTTTTCGTCTTATGTATAGCAACTCGCCAAGGTTGTTGAACTTGCGCTTGTATACATATCCTATGCCTGTTTCTGTTATTTCGCCTTCGAGTATCGATTCGTAATTTTTGTCATAGAAGAGGCGCAGGTAGCGGTTGCCTTCGGGTGTTATGCGCCACTCTAACGAGACGTTGTTTATGAAACTTTGCTCACCCTCGGGGTGTGCTCCGCTATTAACCTCGCCTCCTATAACTATGGTGAGCCTGTCGTTCCAGAACCGTTTTGCAAAGCTGAAACTATAATTCATGTACGAACCGCCTGTATCTTTGTTTTCAACATCGGTTATTCCCACGTTTATGCTCACATCTTTCATGGCATCTCCTGCAAGGTCGTTTATCTTTGCGTCGAGGAACGATGTAAGAGCGTTGGAGACGGTTAATCCTCCGCTGCTTCCCACGTATGCACCTGTTATGAGCATGGTTACTGCATATTTGTTGAGTGTCTCGGCATCGAGCCTGTCGAGCTCGTCTTGTACGTTGGCGTTTTCGGGTGCACGGAGGGTGAAGCCGAGCTCCATGTTGTCGAGCGTGTTGCTAAGTACCAACCCCACATCAAATGCTACCGGTTGGCTCTTGCCCTCGTCTAAGGATACGGCGGCTACAACCCTTTCGAGTGCGGTTATGTTGAGTGTGGGGTTCATTATGTCGCCTGTCCAGTTTACATAACTGCCGGGTATAATACTAAATGTTTTAAGTGGTATTATAGGCAGGCTGTACTTCATCTCGCCGTTGTTAAGGGTATATCGTCCTGTCAGGCTGAGCCCGTTTGTGTTGGTGTATCCCAGGTTCAACTGCCCGCCACCTTGCAGGTTTATGTAGCTGTTTCTGTTTGCATCGAGGTCGGCGTTTATCCATGCACCTTCCTCTATGTTAAGTGTCATGGCCATGGTTATATTGCCTAAATCGAGTGTCTCCTCGGTGGTAGCAACAGTGGTGGTATCTTTGAAATTTACAAACTCCACAAGCCCGTCGAGTTCGTTGTTCGTTGCGATGCCGTTGTCGTGCATCACATAAGTTATATTGCTCTTGCCGAGTACTGTGGCTGCTCCATACATTCTGAGCGATTGCAGGGGCCCCGATATTAGCGAGTTTATGTCGAGCGTGAGGTTTCCGTATATTATGGAGTTTTTTTGACGTGGTGCATTTATTAGCTCGTAATCTTTGGCCTGCATTCTTAGGTTAAACACGGGGTTTGCGATATTTGCTATATCTATATTGCCGTTTACAAGGAACGGGGTGTTGCCTTTTGCATAAATTTTGAGTTTGTCGAAGAGTAGTTTGCTATCTTCGATGTTCACGCGCTCTTTGTGCAGTTGGAGCCTGCTACCGAGCAACGGAGCATCTATGCTTACAGAATCGAATATTATGTATCCGTTTGATGTAGGGGTGGTGAGCTGACCGACCAGCGAGAGCTCTCCATCGATGTACCCGTCTACATTCATGTTGCTACCCTGCATGAACGCATTTGCCAGCTTTAACGGCAGGCGGTTGATGGTTGCTTCGCTTTTGATATTGTTGTCGTTGTAATAGTCGCCACTTATGTTTATAACCTCTTCGTCGTTGTGGTGTAGCATGAGTGAGAGGTAGTGGCTCATATTCTTTCTTGGCAGGTATGTGGTTTCCAGATATTCGTTACCCAGATAGCTTCCTTCGTACGAAAGGCTGTCGCATCGGATATCTCCGCTGAACATCATGTCGGTCGCCTCTTTGCGGTAGTGTATGTCGCTGTATAGTGTTCCTGCAAGGTTGGGCGCAAAGGGCATCTTCTCGGTCAAAGTTTTAAGGTCGATGTTGAAAATTTCGAGGCTTATATCTTGTGTTGCCAGGCTGTCGTCGGTGGTGTAAAAGTGCAGGCCGGCATTATTGTTGTCGGTGGCTTTCACTCCTGCCTCAATCTTTTCGTTTTTGCCTATCTTTATGTAGTTGTCGCTGTTTATGGTTATTTCGTTGCCGAATACTTTTGCTTGGGGCTTGATGCTTATGTCGAGCCCCTCGGGGCACAGCAGGGTGTTGAAGCCTATGTACGAACGGTTCTCCTTATCGTTACCTGTGAGGGTTATATTTGTGTCGAGTGTGTCTCTGTTGAGGTTGCCGTACAGCGTTGCGTTGAAATTTTGTTTTTTATTCTCGGCGGTGGTGGCACTGCTACGTACGCCTGCAAAATATTTAATGTTTTCACCCTCCTGTTTTGTGAATAAGCGTATGGTGTCGAGCTTGACATCGGCTGTTCTCAGGTTATATATCGCTCCCCGGCTTTGCACTCTTTTTGCGGTGTCTGTTTGGCAACGCAGGTCGAGAGATGTAAATTCAAAACCATTCATGCTTGCGAAGTTGTGGAGCATATTATCTCTTCCACACTCTAACGTAAGCTCAAATTCGGGTAGCTGTTGCTCAAAATCTGTTGCGTAATAGATTAATTTTTCCGAGGTGCGTGCTTTGTTGAGCATCTCTGCTATCTTCTCTATTTGTGATGTCAGGTGCTTGTAACCGCAGTCGGTGGTGCCCGAAAATTTAAAGTCGCCATTGTTTGCCCTTGCATGTGATGCGGTGGGTGCGGTGGCAAGCTCTACCGAGAGAGGGGCCGGTTTGTAGTCTCTTTCTTGTGTGTTGATAAATATATCGTCGGCGTTGAGTGCGAGGCGGTGTGTCTCTTGCAGGTCGGTGTACCCCTCTATCTTTATCTTCATACCGCAACTTGCCGGTTGCTCGCTTGCTCCCAAGCTGTCGAGTTGCAGTTTATCAACGTCTATGAGTGCGTTACCCGCAATGTGTGTATCATCGATATCGTAGTTTGCGATGAGCGACAGGAGGCTCTTCTCGTTGTTGCTATGCAGTATTATGTTTGCCTTTGAATCTATCTGACAGGCGTTTAAGTGTATGTTGCCCGTTGCTCCGTTGTTATATACAAGTGTGTCAATCTTTGCTGTTAATTGGTAGTATGTGTTTTTGTCGAATATGTCGGTGCCCATGCCCGAAAGTGTCATGTTCATGCTGATGTTGTTCAGCGGTACTTCGGGGAGCGTGTGGGCAAGGTTAAATTTGTCGCTCTTTAATAATATGTCGTATATTTTCTTCTCCGATTCATAGGTCCCGAGCAACGATATTTGTCCGTCGCTTTTTATTTTAATGTCGGCAAAGCATAGGCTCTCTTTTATGTTGCCGTTACCGTTAATTTCTATTTTTTGTAGGGCGGTGTCGCTTGGCGATATCAATTTGTTGCTTATGTAGCCGTTTATCTCTATTTGGGCTTTCCTTTTTTTGGGGTTGTCGATGTTTGTTGAGCTACCCCTTGCTGTTATCTCTGTTATTGTGGGTATGGAGATGTAGGCTGTGTCGAGCACTAAATGGTTTGTGGTACCGTGTAGCTGTATTTTTGTTTTCAGCAGGGAGTCGGGGAGGGTGCGCAGTGTGCGTTGCTGTTCACGAGAGATGAACGCTGTTGCATCGCGCTTGTCTATAAAGCTTTTTAAGGAGGTGGTGATGCCGGTGTCGGGGCTGTTGTGTAGCAGGGAGAGGGGCAGTTTTGCGCTTCCCTCTATGAACGAGCCGTTTGAGCTTTGTAAATTTACCTGCTTTATGTTTATGTGTGTGCTATCCGAGCATATACTGCATGTTCCCTCGGTTAGTATTATACCCCCCTCTTGTTCAAACATAAATTTGCTTATGTCGGCTTGTGTCGAGCGGGTGGAGTAGAGTATATTGTTGCCTGTGATGTTAATCTCTTTTATAACAATGTTTTGCAACGGAGCCTCTTCTCTTGTGAGTGTTCCGTGCCGGTATGTGGCTTCTCCCTTCGTAAGGGTAATGTTTTTAAGGCTGTAACTATTGTTTGCAACATCGGCCGTTGCTCCGTTGAGCGTGAGTTGCCCGGCTGTGGCTGTAATGTGCATCGTATCCTTGGGCATGCAAAAGGATATTGCGAAATTTTCGAAATTTCCTTTATGCAGAGCAAATGTCCAGTCGAAGGGTGCCGACACGCTCTCTTTCTCCTCCTCGGCCTCTCTTGAACTTATGGCTATGTTGCCGTTGTACAGGTGAATTTGTCTTATATCCACGGTGTGGTTTATAAGGTCTGCTCCTCTTGCCACAGTCCTTAAAACACCTATCTCTCCGGCGATGTTTGTTCCCTCTATTAATGTTCCCGTGTCGAAGGTCGTGTTCTCGAGCAGAATGTAGTTGGCCTCAATCTCTCCTTTGAGTATCGACAGTGGTTGCAGGCTTATGGAGAGCCTCTCGCCTCTTGTTACGAGCGTGCTCTCTTTGGATAGTGCGAAATCTTCTATTTTAATATTTAAAGGGAAAGTGATATTTATGTTGCCAACCGATAGGTCGAAGTCGCTGTGTTGGGACAGGTGGGTTATAACTCTCTCCTTTGCAAGTTGCTGTATTTGTGGAATATATAGCAAGCCGACAACCACCCACAATAGTATTATCGGGGCGAGTATAACTGCGAGTAGCACACGCAGAACCGTTTTTGTTACCTTCTTGCTCTTCATAATCTTGCAAAGTAATAAAAAAAATATCAACGCCGTTGTTTTTTATGTATAACTTTTCTTAAATAGCCTGTTGCTTTTGCGCAGCTACTTCTTTTGTTATCTTTTCCCTTTTATTACTTCCTATTATCCAAATAAATTCTATCTTTGCATTGTTTGCTGACTAATAAGATAAATATGAAGAAGGTTTTGAAATTATCTGTTTTTTTAGTTGCGTTTGCTCTGTTTACAGCCTGCTCGGGCACACAGGGCGATAGCGCAAAATCAGAGTTTGGTATAAAACAGTTGAACGAAGATAGCCCCGACTGCGACCAATATGTGCTCATGGAGACCTCTATGGGTAATATCAAATTGTTGCTTTACAAGGATACGCCTCTCCATCGCAAGAATTTTGTAAATCTTGTGAAAAACGGCTTCTACGACGGGCAACTATTCTTCCGCGTGTCGCAGGATTTTATGATTCAGGCCGGCGACCCCAAGAGCAAGGGTGCAAAGAAGGGTACCAAGTTGGGTACCACCGAGGTAAGTTATGGCGTTCCCATGGAGGTCGATATAACAAAACATTGGCACAAACGTGGAGCTTTGTCGGCTGCGAGCCTTAAACCCGGTATATCCTCCTCGGGCTGTCAGTTTTATATCATTACAGGTAAAAAGGTGTTCGATAAAAACCTTAACGCACAAGAGGCAAAGTATAACAAAACCTTGCGCCGTCTCATGTATGAGAGCCTGCAAAAACCCTACTCCGAGAAGATAAACAAGCTGTATGCCGAGAGCAAGAAGAACGCAAGCAAAAAACGTGAACTTAACGAGATGATTCACATGTTCAGCGAAAAGACCGACTCGGCTATGGCAGGCAAAAGTTTTGCATACACCGAGGAGCAACGTCGCGGGTACAAAGAGGTGGGTGGAGCCTTCCATCTCGATGGCTACTACACTGTGTTCGGCGAGGTTGTCGAAGGTATCGAGGTTGTTGAGGCTATATCGGCTGTCGATTTTGATGTTCACGAGCGTCCGCTTAAAGATGTTGTTATAAAGAAAGTTACCCTTCTCGAAGATGAAAATAAATAGAGCCGTTCTTGCCAACGGGTTGCGTGTTGTGCACTGCTGTAAAGAGAACTCTCAGGTGGTGTATGTGAATGTGCTTTATGCGGTAGGTTCAAAAAACGAGGAGTATGAATATACGGGTATAGCCCACCTCTTCGAGCATCTTATGTTTGAGGGTACAAAAAATGTGCCCGATTTTGATGAGCCCATAGAGCGTGCCGGCGGCGAAAATAATGCTTATACAAATAACGATATTACCAATTACTACATAGCTCTTCCCAAACAGAATGCCGAGCTTGCTTTTTGGTTGGAGAGCGACCGCATGCAGAATATGTCGCTATGTGCCACAAAGGTCGATGTGCAACGCAACGTGGTTATCGAGGAGTTTAAACAGGGCAATTTGAACAGGCCATACGGCGATGTGAGTATGATTTTGCGCGAGATGGCCTATAAAAAACACCCTTATCGCTGGTCTACCATAGGTCGCAAGGTGGAGCATATTGCAAATGTCCCCTTAAAGGTGTTGCGCTCTTTTTATAAGCGTTTTTATGCCCCCGATAATGCTGTTCTTGTTGTTGTGGGCGATGTTCCTTTTGAGCAGGTGATGGAGTGGAGCGAAAAGTGGTTCGGGCAAATACCGGCACAGGGGTATGATGCTCCTTGCTTGCCTGTCGAGCCTCGTCAGGAGCGCATGCGTCGCAAGACCGTTTATCGCATGGTGCCCGAAAATGCTCTCTACATGGCGTTTCACATGGGTGGCCGTGCCGACGATGGGTATTATACCTGTGATGTGATATCGGATATTCTTTCAAACGGTTATTCGGGGCGCTTGCTAACACGTCTTGTAAAGGAGAAAAAACTCTTTTCAAAGATTGATGCTTTTATATCGGGCAGTGAGCACCCCGGCCTCTTCTGGATATATTCGCGTGTGGCAACAGGTGTCTCCATGGAGGCTGCCGAGAAGGCTTTGTGGGAGGAACTCGATGAACTTAAAGAGCATGAGGTCCCGGCCGAAGAACTCGAAAAGGTTAAAAACCGCTTTGAGTCTGATTTTTATTTTAAAAACATGGGAGGCGAGAACCTTGCCGGTAACCTTGCCATAGCCGAGTTGCGTGGAGATGCTAACCTGCATAACGGAGAGGTGGCACGTTATCGCTCGGTAACTGCGGTGCAAGTGAAACGTATGGCAAGGGAACTTTTCAGACGCGGAAACAGCTCGGTGTTGTACTATAAGAAGATGAAAGATTGAGGGCTTGCGCTCAATCTCGTTTACCGAAGCTTTGCCATAACTTGTCGGCCGGCAGAGGGGCTGTTACTTGTATAAGTTCTTTCGATACGGGGTGAATAAATTCGATGTATCGGGCATGTAGCGATATACTGCCATCGGGGTTCGAGCGTTTTGCACCATACTTTAAGTCGCCTTTTATGGGGCAACCTATCGATGATAGTTGGCAACGTATCTGGTGGTGTCGGCCTGTTTTCAGCTCTACCTCTATGAGGTTGTAGTTATCCGACGAAGCTATATGTTTGTAGTGTAGCAATGCTTTTTTCGAGCCTTTAACCTCTTTGGGGTACGAAAAGCTTTTGTTCATCTTCTCGTTGCGGTAAATCCAGCTTTCAATATCGGCCTCGGGTTGCATGGGGGCGTTTTTGGTTATTGCCCAATATATCTTTTTAACGCTCCCGTTGCGGAACATCTCGTTGAGTCGTTCAAGAGCCTTGCTTGTCTTTGCAAAAACCACAACTCCGCTTACGGGGCGGTCGAGACGGTGGGGCAGGCCCACAAAGACATTGCCGGGCTTTGCATATTTCTCTTTCAAGAAGGTCTTCATCTTGTCGCAAAGCGAAGCGTCGCCTGTCTTGTCGCCCTGTACAATTTCTCCGGCAGCTTTGTTTATTATTATTATGTGGTTGTCTTCGTGTAGTACGTTCATTTTATTTTGTTGTTGTGAAGGTGTACCCTAATGCGTTAAGTACAATCTTTTCGGTAAAATGTTGCACAAATTTGTCGTCGTTGTTCTTGCTCACTATGCCGTTTATGTAGGGTACCTCAATACCTTTAAGACAAAAGTGCAGAAAACGCGCAGCAAGGTCGGGGCTCTCAACAGCGAACAATCCTTGTTGTTTGCCTTCGGCAATGATGGTGCGGAAGAGGGCAATTTCTCGTGCGTCGAATGTGCGTCTTATATGCTCTACAATCCATAAATTGTTAAAATATTCCGATTGCAGACCACAATTTCGCTTTACAATACTGCGCGTCGAGTGCAGACGTACAAATATCAGTTTGATGATTTTTTTGTCGGGTGATAAGGCCGACTGTGCAACCTTGGTAATTGCCGCCGAAACCTTTTTTACCTCCATCTCGATAGATGCCTCCAAAAGCTCTTCTTTGCTTTGGAAATATGTGTAAACAGTGCGACGGCTACGCTTGGCGGCAGTTGCAACATCGCTCATCGTTACATTGTCTATACCTTGCTTTGCAAAGAGTTTACGAGCGACTTTTATAATTTGGTCTCTTGTATCGAGTTGTGGCATAGGGTTATATTTTTTGCAAAATTACACATTTGTGCACATTTGTGCAATGAAAAAAGTCTTAAAATTGGGTAAAAATGTTGTTTGTGGAGAAAAAGTGGCGAAAATATTTGGTAGTTCGAAATAAAAGCTATACCTTTGCATCAGTTTTAAAAACCGCATCGCGGGGTGGAGCAGTGGTAGCTCGTTGGGCTCATAACCCAAAGGCCGGAGGTTCGATCCCTTCCCCCGCTACTAATTTAGGAGAGAAACAAAGTTTCTCTCCTTTTTTTTGTCCCGATTTAATATTTATTAATATATTTGATAAAAAAATCGAATATATACTGCACTCGCTGTGAAAAACATTAAAGTAAACTTCATGTTTCTCGCTCGTTTGTCGCTATATTTGCGACTGTCGCGAGTCTGTGTGCCCGCTGTTGAATGGTTAAGTAATAATGTTGTTTCGTAAATATATAAATATGTTATCGGTCAGAAGGATATTATTCAAGTTATTCCTCTTAGTTACCCCTTTGTTCCTGTTCTCCTGCTCTACTCCTCGTTCAAAAGAGGCGTATCTGGAAAAGTTGGATAATTTGATTGTAGATGTCAGTAAGGCTCGTGATGGTTTTGTCGAGAAAGATTGGGCCCAGCGTGATGAGATAATAGACAAATATACGGGTGAGTATTACGAAAAATTTGAATCGGAGTTTACCCTTTCCGAGAAATTGAAGATAGGGAAATTATTGGCAAAGTATGGTTATTATCGTTCTGTAGGTGCAGTGAAAGGTGTCGATTGCAAATCAATAATAAAAGAAATAAAGGAGTTTGTTGAGAACGATTTGAGTGAGGACGTAGAAGATGCTACCCAATTTGTTGGCAACTATTTGGAGTACGATTTACAAGGCGATTTAGAAGATGTGGTAGAGAAAGCGGGTGGCATAATAGAGGGCGTAATCGAGAATTTGCAAAAATAATATATGTATTAATTTTATATTACCTGTTGCTTTATGAATATTAAGAAAACACTTTATAAGTTAAAGTCTTTCACTTTAAAATGCTGTTTTTGGTTTGTTGAATTAATTAACAAACTTTGTGTTTTTTTCTCATCAGCCGAGAAAGAGAAACAGTTGGACGCTTTTCGTTGTTGCTGTGCCTTGGTTTTAAAGGGTAACAACAATAAAATGGGAGACAATGAAAAAGCAATCCTTTGGTCAATTGGTAAAGGCAGAGGGGTAAACAGCAAACACATTGCCGATATAATAGCTAAATTGGAAAAGAAACATGATTGTTCTTACAAGCAAGAAAGCCGATTGGCTTTTGAATCTTATAAAACAGATGTTCTAAAAGGGTTGAGTGAGGCTGAGAAAGAGATGGTTGTCCGTCTTTTAGCGAAAATTTCCAAATCTATTGACGGTATTGCTGATATGGGCGAAAGCAAGAAGGGCGAAAGTAAGTGTATTAGCAAAACCAATAGAAAAAAGATAGAGCGTATAGTGAGAATGCTATATGACATCGCCTACATTATACACGCCGATGGAAAAGTCTCGGAAGAGGAGAATTTATTCTTCGATTTTGTGTGTATTAAAATGGGTATCTTGGATATAAACGGTCGCAGGTGGTTGAAAACAATAATGTTCGGGTACATAAGTAGGATTGTTAATTCTTTGAAAGGCGATTTGGGCGACGGGCTGGGTTTGTTGAGAAAGCAATGTGATGTTTTGGTCGATTTTATAATGAGCAATAATCACATACTCGAATGTTTCGATGTGGAATATGTCGATCTTAAAATGTTGGGCAACAGAAGCAACTATTTGAAAGCTGTAATAAGGATAGAGGAGCGAAATAACGATGATAAAGAACTCTACAAAGTGCAACAAACCGGCCTCATGCGCGACATGGAGTTCGAGAATTATTGGAATATGGTATTTCGCTACAATGTAACTTCGTATTCCTTTAAGGCCAACCTGATATTTGACCTATTCAATATTATATGGGCCGATGAAAAAGTGAACATCAACGAAGAGCTGTTGTTTAAGATATGCTCGGTTATATATAATGTTAAAAGAGACGACTATCATTCTCTCCTTTCCGAGTTGCAAGCCTTTTATGTGGAGCACGACGATTGGGATATCATAGATAGAATAAAGAACAGGTATCGTACTGTTGGTAGAATAAAGCGTATTCTATCTAGGAACGAGTCGTTTCTCGTTGATAAAAAAGCACGTTTTGGTCTTGTTTGTTCGATGGCTTTTGTCGATGGTGACCTTGGCGGAAAAGAGGAGGTCGAGCTATATCACATAGGTATGCGCGACTATTCATTAAAGAGAGAGCAAATAAGTGAAATAATAGAAGTTTTAAAGAAAAACGGTAGGCAAAACTTATCAGGCAGTTGGAAGCAGTTTGTAAAAGATTTTTTGGTAAATATTCCCGATTGTAAGAAAGAGAGGTTAAAGGACCTATCCAACTGCTTGACAATCATATATTCCGACGATAATATAACCGATGCCGAGAGAAGTGCATTTGAGATTGTTTGTTTGTTCTATGGCGTGAACAAGGACTTCTTTTTTTCGAGTGCCTATAATACATCTGTTAGTAACGGTAAAGGTATAGAGAAAAAGTATTTGACCGAAATTGACGATTATGGTAAGATAAGGCTGAAAAGAGAAGGATATAACAAGATTGAAACGGTATTCGAAGCAAAATTGATACATGGTCCTTTCTTCGACAGTGTAAAATATGCCTTGAACAAGAGGTATAATGAGATTCTTCGTAATTCGATAAGGAGAGATAGAAACGCAACAAAGTTTGCGTTTATAGTATTTGTTATATCGGCATTCTTCTTGCTGTTTAAGATTAATACTATTGCTCACGATTCTTTTAAAAACAGCATAAAACAGACTAAGTTTATGGCTTTAAAAGAGCATGTCTGGGCAATTGACGATGTGCAAAAGGCTAATGTTTTATTAGGCGATACAATAGGCGAGGGCTTATTGGCTGTTTTATGCAGAAGCTCATTGGCTGTTTATGACTCAATAGGAACGAGGACTCATGAAGAGGAATATAAGCCTGTAATTGAACAAAAGACGGAGAATGCCACCTGCGATACCATAAATCACTATTATGATAATGTACGTAATTTTATAAATAAAACTCATGGTAATATTTGTGGCTTTTTCGATATAGTGAAGGAGATAAGAAATAAAATTCGTGACAATATTCCCAGCCCTCTTATAGAGATTATTGTAATAATTTCGTATATATGTTGGATTATAAGGCCTATTCGCCGAAAAATATCACGTTTTTATAGCCATAACAAAATGTATTTGCTGTTTTGGTTTCTTATTATAATGTTGGTTCTGTCAAACGAACTTTTTACCTTTGTTTTATTGTTGGCTGCAATGCTTTCGATAGAGTGGCTCATATTGATGCGCGAAAAGGAATATAGTAAAAGTGAAAAACAACATAGTAAGTGCGAATCTGTAACTAATGCTCCTCCCGCACCAAAGTCACACTCATCGTTGTTGGTTGTTTTGGTTGTAATGGCGATAATGGCCGACATATCGTTTGGTATGGTTGAACTTCAACAAATATACACGCTCAGTAATGTTATGGATAAAATTTTCTCTGCTTTGTTCCTGGGCTGCATCTGTTTCTTTATGGGTAAATTTATGGATATGCAATATGTTCACGAATCCGAAGATAAAGAATACATGAACGAGGTGCTGAATAAATTAGATAAATGGAACAACGAAGAAAAAGAGGTCGTTGAAGAGTATTCAAAAAGATGATATTAATAAGAAAAAATGTATAATATATGGGTTTGCTTGTTTACAAATGGTTGAAAAGGCCAACATGGTTCGATTTTGTATTAATTGTCCTACTTTGGTTTTTCTTCCTTGCGTCTATTGTTACACTTTGTGCAAGTAACGGTGTGTCATGGTTTTATGTGGCAGTATTGTCGCTCCTGTTTTTATTAATATATATTCTAATTGTTGTATCGGCATATAGGCACGTTAAGCATTTTCGCAAGGAGAATATTAAATAGGTGAGTTTTACTAAAAAGTTGATGTTTGGCCGATGTTTAATATGAAGGTAGGTGACTTTTTTTCGGAATTGACAGCAGTGCAGAAACGGGCTTTCTTTAAACTTGTTGTAGATATTGTAAAGGTCGATGGGCTTATTCACTGTAAAGAGGTGGCGTTGCTCAACGAACTGCAAACGCTGTGCGAAATAACATCGGTCGACCTCGACCTCATTCATTACATCTCCCTGCAAAAAGCAACGAGTGCTTTACGCTTGTTGCCACTTGCTACGAGAAAACGTCTGTTAGAGGTGTTGGAGTCGGTTGTCGGGGTTGATAATGATATTGACAAGCGCGAGAATATGTTGCTTACTGCAATTACTATGGCTTTGAGCTCCGAGAGTGATGGCTGGAGCCATATTATATCCACAACAGCCACCGACGCCACTTATTCAAACGAGCAAATAGTGTATCTCGAACGTGAGTGGTGCGAGGCTACACACGATATTCTTGACGATGATCATGACAGGTTGTTATTGACCAAGGCGTTGAAAGATGCAGGTCTCACTCTCTTCTATTTGCCAAGCGTGATAAGCGAACTTAACCCTCAAAACGAAGGCGGGGTGACAACAGCATCGAAATTGAGCCTTTTGCAGCGTTCCATGGAGTTTTTGGTTCCTACGGGTGATAAATCGAAACTGTTGAATCTTGGAACGATACTGGGTTCGCTGGACACAGCAATCTTTTACAAGGTAGTGCTTTCGTCATATGGTATACTCCCGAGTGAAATACCCTACTCATCGTTCTTTTTGTTAAAGGTTCAAGAGAGTGACGTGCTCGACGATGATGACAGAATAACAAAAACGGTCGACTTTTTGTGTATCGATGTCTCCTGCGACCTTAAAAAACGTCTGCTTCACTTGGTTAATATTATAGAGAAACCGGTGAATGCTCTCTCTTATGATGGTTATTATAAGGTTTTGTACGACTATTTGAGCTCTGAATCTTCTATCATGAGCTCTATACATGTGGACTCGGAGTTTGAGTTTTATTTAAAAGATTTGGGCGACGAAAAATTGGAATTTGAATCGGCTCCACAAGCAAAGGCTTTGTATTTGTTGCTCATGCGTTACGGTGTTACAGGTGTTTCGCAAGAGTGTTTTACCAAGGCTCTGGATTTTTTGGAGAACTGCGATATTGCTACAACCTCTTACAATATTATTGATTTTAAAAAAATGTTGCTCGACGATGGCAGTGAGCATGCTAAACTCATATACAATCTTCTTGTGGTGTACGATACAATCTCTACAAAAGATGTTTCCAAAGCAAAATTCATAGGGTATTTATACAAGATAATACATTACAGGAGTAGTTTGAAAAATTATATCAACAAAGGTTTTTTGGCGGTTCCTCACCTGGCCGGCAAAGAAAAATATTGTATCTGTTTCGACCTGATATCGAAGTGCTATCGTGTTCCCATAGGTCATTCAATGTTCTTTGTCGAGCAGAACTCAGGAAATTTTGTCTCGTTTGCTAAAAGCGATTTGTGGAGAAAGATGATTCTTTGATATATACTGTATGTTTGATGAAAATTTGAATAAACAAAATCCAATCGTTTGGTTTTTTATATCTGCATATGGTGTAAAAGGATATTTTTGCATAAAATCGAACGAATAATGAGCAAAACAAAATCTTATATATCCTCTTGTTTAAGCAATGATTCGGTTGCCGTGAAAAACGGTGCCGGGAAAAATATTATTCCTCCACCAGAAAAAGAGTCTCTTTGGAAACAATATTTAGAGAAATTCAAGGACCCTATAATTGTGGTTCTGCTTGTGGTTTTTCTGCTTTCTTGTGTTGTTGCCTTTTATGAGTTCTTTTCTCTCGATAAGGGTGCCGAGTTGTTCTTGGAACCGTTGGGGGTGCTCGTAGCTTTGTTGCTCGCAACAGGAGTCGCTTTTATTTTTGAGTTAAAAGCTGGTCGTGAGTTCGAGATACTTAACAAAGTGAAAGATGCGCGTCCCGTAAAGGTTTTAAGGCGTAGAAAAAACGGTGAACAACCACACTTTATGGAGGTTGAAAAGTGTGATGTGGTGGTTGGCGATATTGTAAGGCTCGAAAGTGGCGACGAGATACCGGCCGACGGCTATCTTATAGAATCGACTCAACTGCGCGTCGATGAATCGAACTTTACAGGCGAGCTCTATTCGAACAAGTCCTTGGACAAGGCGCATAGTGAAAGGGAGGCTACCTATCCTTGTGATTTTCTATTACGTGGCTCGATAGTTATTGAAGGCAATGCTGTCTATCGTGTCGAGGCGGTAGGTATGGAAACCGAAGAGGGTAAAGGTGTGGCTCACACTCGCGAAGGTAGCGATGTGGAGACACCTTTGAACAAACAATTAAATCAACTTAGCAAAATAATCTCCATAATAAGTTTTGTTATAGCGGGAGCTATCGTGGTGAGCCGTCTTACGCTATATTTCTTTTTTAGCGATGTTGCTGTCGCCGATAGGGAACTAATAGAAACCTTGGAGTTTGTGTTGGCATCGGTTATGATAGCCGTGACGCTTATCGTTGTGGCAGTGCCCGAAGGGCTTCCTATGAGTGTCACAGTTAGCCTGGCATTGAGCATGCGAAAGATGTTGAAGGAGAAGAATCTTGTGAGGAAACTGCATGCGTGTGAAACGATGGGTGCAACAACGGTAATTTGCACCGACAAAACAGGTACGCTCACCAAAAATCAAATGACAGTAGTCGAGCATGCTTTCTATGGAGATGAAACAGAAGAGACTATCCGTCTTAATATAGCAGTAAACTCAACTGCCGAACTTTTTTTTGAAGATTCAGGCTCTTTGCGTGTAATAGGCAACCCCACAGAAGGGGCATTGCTTAAATGGTTGCACGAACAGGGTGGTGATTATGGGGCTATGAGGGCCGAAGTCACAGTCTTGGAGTGTATACCTTTCTCCACCGAGACAAAATATATGTCTACTACCATACAGTTGGAAGATGGTGTGTCGATGAGGCTTATAAAAGGTGCTCCGGAGATTGTGATGGAGATGTGCGATGCTATTGCCGGTAAGGTGTCGAGGAACGAAATTGATGAGACGCTGAAAGTTTATCAGGCAAAAGCAATGCGTACTCTGGCTTTTGCTTGCCAGCGAATAGTTAGGGGTGTTCCCGAGCCTCTCTTTTTTACCGGTGTTGTGGCAATAGCCGACCCTGTAAGAGACGATGTTAAAGAGGCTATTGATACTTGTCGAAACCGTGCAGGTGTACGTGTTATAATAGTAACAGGTGATACTCCGGGAACAGCCAACGAGATAGGTCGTCAAATAGGGTTGTTGGGTGAAGATGAGCCTCCACAGCTTGTTACCGGCCCCGATTTTAATGCTATGTCCGACAAGGAGGCCTATGAGTTGGTGAGAAATCCCGAATTTAAGATTATATCACGTGCCCGCCCCAACGATAAAGCTCGCTTGGTAACTTTGTTACAGCAGAGTGGAGAGGTCGTGGCGGTGACAGGCGATGGCACCAACGATGCTCCTGCGTTGAGCAAAGCTCAGGTGGGCCTTTCTATGGGCGATGGTACATCGCGTGCAAAGGAGGCAAGCGACATAACCATTATTGATAACTCTTTTTCGAGCATAAACAAGGCTATAATGTGGGGGCGTTCGCTCTATCGCAATATCAGGCGTTTCATAATATTCCAAATGACAATAAATGTTTGTGCTTGCTTGATAGTGTTGTTGGGTGCTCTTCTCGGGCTCGACTCGCCATTAACCGTGACACAGATGTTGTGGGTAAACCTCATTATGGATACCTTTGCGGCGATGGCTCTCTCTTCTTTGCCTGCCGAAGAGGCTGTGCTCGACGATAAGCCTCGCAGCACCAACGAGCATATAATAAACCGTTCTATGTTTGTGCGCATATTGTTGGTTGGTGGCTTCTTCTTTGTCTCTCTGGCTTTGTTGTGGATATTCTTGTCCCATAATGATGTAGCCTCGTTGTCCGAGGTGCTGTCTTGGGAAAATATTAAGCGGTTGTTTGCCGGTCTGTCCGACGCTTCGGCAGGAGGCGTAGGCCTTACCCCATATGAGCATGCAATATTCTTCTCGGTTTTTGTGATGTTGCAACTTTGGAATTTGTTTAATGCACGATATTTTAGAACCAAAAGAAGCCTTATTCAGGATATAGCCCATCTTGTTACAGCTAAAAAGCGTTGGGGGCAGTTGTACGGCGCAAGTTTTATGTTGATATTTGTTGTTATTCTTTTAGGGCAAGTGCTCATTGTGAATTATGCAGGAGGGCTCTTTGGGGTTGAACCTTTGAGTTTCGAAGATTGGTTGTGTATTGTGCTTGTTACATCTCCGGTACTCATTCTCCCCGATTTGTTCAGGTTTGTCGTGGCTTGTTTTTCAAGAAAAAGAGGATAGAAACGCTACTCTTTTTATTGGTATTATATTGCGGTAGATAGGTGTTATCTACCGCATTTTGTTGTATTAGATGTTATAAGGTATAGGTAAAAAAGGGTTCCCTGTTCTGTTTTATATTGTTGTCCTGTTATTGTTTTATAGTGTGGAGCGTAAATGTTGCTTGTCTTGAATTTATCGGGAGGTCGTGTGGTTGCAAGCGATACTTTTAAAATAGGCGATGTTGTACTCTTTCTGCTTTGGGGAGGAACGTCGTTGGTTATATCGCTTGTAAAGGGTGTGAGAAAGTGGGGGGTGTTAAATGATTTGCTGTATGCAATAGTGTGATATTATAACAATCCCCCCGGTAGCGCTACCGGGGGGATTAATTGTTGTATTTATTTTACTTGTCTTCCTCGAAATCAACTGTTATTCACTATCAATGCGTTAGCACCGGATGTTGCGTCCATGTTGCAAGAATCAAAATAAGCATTGATAATCAACATGTTACAAAACCAATGCAAAGGTATGATATTCTACCCTAACAACCAAAAGAAAACACATAAAATACACAATTCTGCTACATTTTATTGATTTTTTAGGCTTTGTAAAATACAATATTTTCCGTACGCACTGAGCTATAAGTCTAAAAAAAATCGAGTTATAGCTCAAAAATATAAATCATCTTAAAGTCCATACTTTTGTATATGAGGCGTTTTACTAATTTCTGTAAAGTTCATGCGAAGATTGTTTTTTTACTTATTACGTAGAAAGGCCAGGTTGATAATCGTAATCCACAATAAAGTACCCAAGAAAATGAATCTAGTACCCAAGAAACCACAGCAAGTACCAAGAAAATGATGATATGCTTAAAATCTTTCAAGTAAATGCATCATAATTCAATCTTTTGATGATATTTTTAAGAAAAGTCGAAGTAAATCAACAAAAAAGTCTTTATTCTCATATATTCTTATTACTTTTGCTTATAGTTATGCTATAAAAGTAGGACAAATATTAGTATAATATTATAATAGGTAAGATATTATGGATAAAAAGACACTTGAATTTGTGACGTTTTGCATAAGCAGACTTTCCATATTATTGAAGCTGCCCCAGGAAGAGATTTATAGTCGCTTGGAGAAGTCAGGCATTTTATATGACTATATTATACCCTCATACGATGTTTTGCATACATTCAGTGAACGCTACTTAATGTTGGATTTGACTGGATACATGAAAGAGAAAGGGGTTCTTTGTGATATATGTCTCGAAGATATACTTGAAGAATAAAATTTAGCTGAGCGTTAAAGATTTTACGGAATTAACTGATAAAGATTAATATAGATATGGCACAGGATATAAATCGTCTTAAAGTGGTGCTTGCAGAAAAGAAACGCACTAATAAATGGTTGTCAGAACAAGTAGGAAAAGATCCTGCTACTGTTTCAAAATGGTGTACTAACACTATGCAACCCAATTTAGAAACTTTGGTAGCCATCGCGAAAGCTCTTGATGTTGATGTCAAAGACCTGTTATGGTCGATAAAAGAATGAAATAAGTTTAATTAAATGAATCATGAAAAAAAATAAGTATACTTTTATTGACTTGTTTTCTGGTTGTGGAGGTTTGTCATTGGGCTTTGAAATGTCTGGTTTTACAGGTATTCTTGCAATTGACAATTGGAAGGATGCTTTAAATACATATGCTTATAATAGAACTGATGCAAAGACTTTGTGTGGAGATTTGGCAACTATAGATCCATATAAAGTAAAGGAAGAATATGGAATTTCAGATATTGATGTAATTATTGGAGGTCCACCTTGTCAAGGGTTTTCCGTTGCAGGGAAAAGAATTATAGAAGACGAACGAAATAAACTTTATAAGGCTTTTGTCAATTTTGTTGACTGCTTCCATCCTCATGCCTTTGTGATGGAAAATGTGCCGAACATACTAAGTATAGGTGGTGGTATAGTGAAAGATTCCATCATTAAGGATTTTGAACAATTAGGGTATAAAGTTAGTGTTCAAGTTATCACAGCCTCGGATTATGGTGTTCCACAAAATAGACGAAGGGCAGTTTTTGTGGGTCTGGCAGACGGAAGAGACTTTGTGTTTCCTGCACCATATATGCAAGATAAGATAACCTCATTTGAAGCTTTAAGCGATTTGACGGAAGAGTCTATTCCTAATGGTTCACCATATCCAACTGAAGCTAAAAGTGATTTTCAACTTTATGCTCGCAAGTGTAGTTTGGGAGTTTACAACCATGAAACCACTATGCACAATGAAAAAACAAAAGAAATCATTGCAATGGTACCAGATGGTGGAAATTACAAAGATCTTCCGAACGATTTACAACAGACAAGAAAAGTACACATTGCTTGGACGCGCTTATGTAGTACAAAACCTAGTATAACAATAGATACAGGACATCGTCATCACTTTCACTATAAATGGAATAGAATACCAACAGTGAGAGAAAGCGCAAGATTACAATCATTCCCTGATGATTTTATTTTCCAATGCAGTAAAACAAGTCAATATAAACAAGTGGGTAATGCGGTACCACCTCTTATGGCTAAAGCGATTGCCCAACAATTATCAAACATGTTATGGCAAGAAGAGAAGTAACATATTATCAAGTACCTGATAAATATTGGCATAGAATACATTTTGTGAGACCACGTTTTAAAAGTAATATAGAGAATGTATTGCTTTATATGGCTAATGAGTGTTGTAGAATTCCAAGATGTTCATGTGAAGAATATAGTAGTAGATATTTAAATGCCATTAAAATGTTTCCTGGAAATATTGACATGGCAGAAAAAACTTTACATAATTGGCGTACGGAAATACCTGCGTTATTCGGTTTTTATAAAGAGGACAAAGAAGCAAACATAACGGAAACTTCTAAAATGGCAGTCTTCCTCCATGAGAACCAAGACTTAACTCAATTTCTTAGGTTATTCCTTTTTTCTTTCCAATTTCCCGGAGGACATATGAAACCTCAGGATTTGAAAGATATTATTTATCATGAAATAAGATTTAAACCTGCTCGTACTATCATTCAGGTACTTATGTCTGGTAATAAATTGTTAGGAGAAACAGGCAGTACAAAAGAAATGTCGTTGTCTGCAGAGGAGGCTACTTACTGTATCTTTAATGACATACGAGTCACAAGTGGCAAAATTACACCTGAGCAAATAGCCAAAAATATTATAGATAATAGAAAAAACAAAATAAAATATTACAATCCCAGTGACCCGAAAACTTTATCACTGACGGGTACGGCACGCTCAAAGGGGGATATGACTCGATATGCAGGTGATATTCTTGATTACATGGAGATTGCAAATTTGTTAGAGAAACATAACGGCTATTATTTTATGAAAGGTAATGAACAAGTTTCTCTTAATATATTTGCCAATGATGTAACATGGTTTAGTGGTTACGAATTATTCTATAAAAAGAATAGAATAGAAACGAGGGAGTTGTCCAAAATAGAACCATTATGGTTTGAATATGTCAACAACTCTATGAAACCTAATTTGTTCAAGACTGACATTCGTTCTATCATTGCTCAGAGTGAAGTAATTGATGTCGTGTTTGATGACAGAATAAAGGATATTGTATCATCTGATGATAGAACAACCAAAGATATAGGAAATCTTGGTGAAGCAATTGTATGCGGCCATGAAAAGATGCGTCTAAAAATCAATGGATATGATGAATTTGTAAAATTGGTTCAAATAGTAGATAGTCCAACATATCATCCTGGATTTGATATTGATAGTTTTGAGGCAGATGGAACAGAAGACCATAGATATATAGAAGTTAAGACAACAATTAGTAAACAACGAATACAGATGTATGGATTCCATATGTCACCAAATGAATGGAGAGTTGCTTCTACAATCAAAGAACACTATTGCGTATACCGTCTTATGTTGAGCGAGAAGGAGAAAATATTATTCATCCTTCGTAATCCTGTTGCATTATACAAAAGCGACAAAATTGAAGCTGAGCCGCGTGATGGTATGGAAATAACTTTCTCTACAGAACACTTTGAACCAACAGAATTGTTATCATGGAAAAGATAAAAGTCGCTTCACTATTCTGCGGATGTGGAGGTATGGATTTAGGTATCATTGGAGGATTTTCTTATTTAGGTAAGGAGTATAAAAAGAATCCATTTGAAATAGTCTATGCTGTTGATAATGATGAATATTGTACAAAAATATACAACGATAATTTTACCCACAAGTGTGTAGTAAATGATGTACGTAATATAAAGATTGAGGAGATGCCTCAATTTGATATGCTTATCGGTGGTTTTCCTTGTCAGTCATTCTCTATCTCTGCACAAAATCCCCCAAGACTGGGGTATAAGGATGAAAGGGGGATGCTTTTCTTTGAGATGGTAAAAATTCTTAAAGAACGACAACCTAGATTCTTTATTGCAGAAAATGTAAAAGGTATATTATCGGCAAATAAAGGTAAGGCATTTCCGATGATAATGAAAGAGTTTTGTGATGCTGGTTATACTGTTGTTCACAAATTGCTAAATGCTTCAGAATATGGTGTTCCTCAAAAAAGAGAGCGAGTTATTATTGTTGGCTTTCGTAACTTTGAGGATTTTCAAAAATTTCATTATCCAATGAAAGTAAAAAGTTCCGAGCGTAAAGTACTTGGAGATGTAATTATGGAAGAATCAAACCATAATCAAACATTATTTTTCAGTGAAAAAGCAGTAGCAGGGATGATGGCTGTTCGTGAAAAAATGAACAAAGGACGTGTTATGTCTTTGACTGAACCATGCAATACCATAAGTGCGCATTTAGCAAAGGTTAGTCTTAATAGCACAGATCCAGTTTATATGGTAGGAGGGAAATACAGACGTTTTTCAACTAGAGAGGTTGCTCGTATTCAATCTTTCCCGGATTCTTTTTGCTTTGATTCAGTATCGCAAATACGTCAATATAAAGCAATAGGTAATGCTGTACCTCCAATATTAATGTGGCATGTTACACGTTCATTGCAAAAAACTTTGGAAGTACCTCTAGTGAATTTTGCTGAAATAAAGGAACAATATCCAACATGTATTGTCGAGAATGAACAAGATATCAATATTCATTTGGATATAGATAAATCAAAGAACGTACTTGTCAGTTTGGTAAAGGCTGATAATATTGACCAATATCTTGACAGATCTGCTAAAGTATATTACACAGGTAAGAAGTTCCCTTCAACAGTAGCCTTAAATAAATTGTATTATTTCATGCCTTATATGAAAAATAAGGGAATACGTGATTTGTATTTTATCAAGATAGCAAGGGTAGGAACTCGCAAGGAGGGACAACTAGAAGAAGATAAGAATGATTTTCGACTCGTGTTTGAGATTGAGTATGTCGGTCAGTTATTCGAAGACTACAAGAAAGTTAAACTTGAGATTTGGAGAACGTTTACAGATACGGTACTTGACAAACTTCTATGTTAATAAAAAATAACTCAACAAGCATAAGGAAAACTAACGAATGGTTCCTGATGCTCTAGCTGAATAGTTTGTTGAATCTTGTTGATTGATTATGAATTAATGTAATGATTTTATGCAAAAAAGAAAAATAAGTTTTAATTGGCTACACCTCTCATCAATGGTTGAAAATGAAGAAGTGTTTGCTAATGTTGAAAGCAATTTACTTGTTTTGTTAAGTAACATTGGTGCATTACCAAAAGTCCAACGAAAATATAACATAACTAAAGATAAGTTTTGTTTCGTTGAAAATTATCGTTTTGACGAAAGAACCCATTGCGTGGAATTACTTTTTAAAAGTGCAAAACATAGTTATCGAGCACCTTTGCTTGATAAAAACACTGTTGAAGCAAGAGAGAATCCTAAAAGGATAGAGGAAGGCGAACAAATAAAAACACATGTTTTACTAAAATTCAAAGATAATGATGCTATTGTCTTTCTTGAAACTGGTCTCAATCTGATGACAATGTCTAATATTGTCGAATATTTGAATAGTTTTATTGTTCTATATAACAATTCTACTGAAGAGAGGATTATTGGTAAGTTTACTTTTTCCATGGTTCCAAGAGATGATTTCCGCGAAGTTCTTGATAGTATGAGTCGTGTTGTGTGTGCAGAATTGTTCATTAATAAGTCTTTATTGGGTTCTGATGCACTGAATTTTTGCGAAATAACAGAAGATATCCAAGAGAATATGGTACTATCTTTGAAATCAGAGAAAAAGAAATCTATAAAAAATAGTCTTTATCAAGTTATTTCTCATTTTAGTGGTTCGAATTCTAAAATTAATAGGATTCGAGTTAAAGGAAAGATGCCAAATAACAATGAAGGTATTATTGATACATCTTTCATCATAAAGAAGGAATACATTGAAGTAGAGCAGAATGCGGATACTGGTGAATTTGACACGCCAAGCATGTTCGCTCAATTAAAATTATTGGCAAATGATTTTTGATTATACATATGGAGTTCCTATTTGTAATTTATGACTATTTTGCCATTCTAAAGAAAAGAATTCTTTTGTTTGAGTGGGGAATTCCTTCTATTACTGGTGTTGTTTGCCTAATTCTGTCCTTTGGATTTGACATTGATAGTCAATATGGAATTATAGAAAAATCTTTTGGATATGTAGGTACATTACTTGGATTCACTTTAGCTGCTCTCACCCTTTTGCTTTCTAGTGAAAAGATGAAGGAAACTCGTGAATATCAGTTAGAAACTGTCCTACATAATCGTAGGGCAACTTTATATGAGCTAGTCGTAGTATCCTATACTTATCTGATTATTGTTGAGGGAATTCTTTGTGTGAGTTTCTTTATAGCCCAGTTATTCGATTTTATATATATTAGAAGTATCGCAATTGTCTTGAATACTATGTATATTGTATTATTGTTCAATGTTTTATTAGTGACAATAAGAACTGTTGCAGATATGTACTTTATTCTAATAAAGCGTGAGTAAATTTCTTAATTTTCTATAATAACATGATATGAACGATTTTTCATTACTTAATAATAGAAAAATAATTGATATCCTTATTGGAGATATAAAACTCTTTGAGCAATATGGTTTACCATATATGTCTGGACCAAATTTATGTCAACTTTGTACTTCTTTTGGATTCCCTCATACATATTCATGGGGTGGAGTAAACGGAAGTAGATGGACTTATATGCAATCATTGTTAGATTTTTTAAACAAACAAGGACGAGTACCAGAACTTTTATCTTATTTGTTTAATATGTCAGGATTTGAAGAATTAAATAGCCTTGGCAATGTAGATAAAATTAAGCATATTCATAAAAGTATAATATCTATTGCTCTAAAGCAAATTAATTCTCATCTTTTAATAGCAAAGAAAGAATTACGTATTAAAAATAATTCATTTGTACTTTCTGACATTGGAGAAAAAAGTGTAATAGAAACTCCAAAGGTTAGAATAGTGACGTATCAATATATACGAGAGCTTCCAGAAAGGATAAAAGAAGACTTGAGTAATAAAGACTATGATAGTGTTATCACAAAATCCAGGACTTTGTTAGAAGAAGTTTTGATTTATATAATCGAACAATTAACAAAAGAAAGATATAAAAGCAATGGCGATTTGATTAAAATATATCAAGAGGCAACAGATCTATTGAATATGCGTCAGAAGAAAGAATGGGATAAGCGTGTAAATGAATTATTAGGAGGATTACATAAAATTGTAAATTCGATCTCTAGTATGAGAAATATAAATAGTGATGCTCATGGAGTTGGGGCCAGTAGAATTTCAATTAGCGAACGTGAAGCCCTATTAGTCGCTAATTCCGCAATAATGCTCGCAGAGTATTGGTTGGGCGTTTTTGAAAAGAAATAGTACAAGACAATTATTATGGCAAATCGAAAAGAAATAAGAAATAGCACGGCAGAGTTCCTAATCTTTCAAATTGAAGGGAAGGAACAAGGTGTTGAGGTCTATTATAAGGATAAGACAGTTTGGTGTACCCAAAAAGCTATGGGTATGCTGTTTGATTGCTCTACAGATAACATCGGACTTCATCTAAAGAATATCTTTGCTTCTGGGGAACTTGAGAAGGAAGCAGTTACCGAGAAAATCTCGGCAACTGCTTCTGATGGCAAGAAATATATGACGCAGTTCTACAATCTCGATGCTGTTATTAGCGTTGGTTATCGTGTGAATAGCATTCGTGCAACTCAGTTTCGTCAATGGGCAACAAGCGTATTGCGAGAGTTTGCTATACGTGGATATGTTTTGGATAAGAAGAGAATGGAGAACGGTTCGTTCCTTGGCGAAGATTATTTTGAGCATCTGTTAGCTGAGATACGGGAGATTAGACTATCTGAACGTAGATTCTACCAAAAACTGACAGATATCTATGCTACTGCTATAGACTACAATCGGGATGCACCGACCACACGATTATTCTTCAAGATGATGCAAAACAAGATGCATTATGCTGTTCACGGACGAACAGCCGCAGAACTGATTGTAGAACGAGCTGATGCAGAGCAGGAACACTTGGGGTTGACTTCGTGGGAGAATGCGCCCGATGGTAAAATCGTAAAGACAGACGTGGTGGTTGCCAAAAACTATCTTAAAGAGGCTGAACTGGCAGATATGGGACAGTTGGTGAATGGTGTGCTTGAATTAGCTGAAAGAATGGCCAAACGTCATATTCCAATGACAATGGAGGATTGGGCAAAACAGATAGACACCATTTTGGCAGCTGGTGGCAACGAAGTTCTACAAACGGCAGGACAAGTTACTGTTGAACAAGCAAAAGAACATGCAGAAACGGAGTTTGAAAAGTATCGTATCATACAAGACCGCCTATTCCAAAGTGACTTCGATAGGTTTATGGATGCTCTTCCTTTTGAAGAAAATCCTAAAGAATAAAACACATGACCATTTGTCCGATACTATCCAATAAATTTAGTAACCTTCGGACAAATGGTCTAACAAAGTGGATGTGTCTTGTTGACAAACCACATTTATTTCCTCCATTGCAATTCTATCAGCTGCATCTGTTCATGAAGTGCAACATTGTCCCGAATAATAAATCCAGTTAACCCCATGAAAATTGTCCATAGACATATTAGGATAATGAGTAGCAGATTTCTGATATGCTTACTATGCCAAATTCGTTTGACACAATAGCAGGGTATATCAACCAGAATATATGAGATCAAGCCTTTGGGAGTATGAGGCATCACAGGAAATTCATAGGGATGCTGTAGGCTGTTTTGGATATGGTCATTAATAGCAGTCAATTGCACCTCAATTTTCTCAATGGCAGTCCCTTGGTCATCTTATGAAATGGAATAGTCTTCTTTGATACCCATTCATACACAGTTTGTTTTTTAGGATGACTGGGGTGATAAGCACAAAACTCATCTACATTCATCCATTGTGGGGATTCATTATCCTTCTGCTTTGAGCGAAAAATGTTTACCGTTTGTTGCAAGTTCTCAACTTTGCCAATCAGGTAAGAGATAGCCTTGGGCATCTCCTCCAAAGAGTTCACTTTGTAATCAGTCATTATTATATCGTTTTAAGTTTGAATATTCCGCATTTATTATCGGATTGCTGATGCAAAGTTAGCGCATTGTTTTATAGATCTCAAAATCGCAAAATATTGTAAAACAGCGCTTTATTTGGCATTTATATGGCAGAAATTCTCTGTGAGAAGTGGCAAAAGAAGTGGAATTTATGTGGCAATATACAAGAAAATATAGGTGTACAAAACCTGATGCCTAAAGTGGCAAAAAATGTGGCAGGTTTCAAAATTTAGGCTATAAACAATCAGTTCATCCAAAAGAATTTAGGAGTGGTAGAAAGTGGCAAATTATCTGGCAGAATAAGTGGAAACTATGTGAGTTGCAAACATGGGAGGAATGTGGCAGAAATCTGTTGTTAGAAGTGGCAAAATTTACTTTTACCATCTGTACAATGACGTGGCAGACTTTGCAGGAAATGCCTTATTTTCAACAAAATAACATTTAACATTGTTTAAAGTAATAGTATGATAAAATCGCAATAAACATACTATAATTCGATGTATACAACAACTAAACACCCTCGAAATCTATAGTGATTCCGAGGGTGAGAGATAACAGAAAAGAGTGTTTTTATGTTATGGTTTTTCCGTAATACTAAGACTACTCAATCCATCGATATAGATAGCGTCTGCCGCTTTACGCTTACTTGGATCTACAATATGACTATAAATCTGAGTAGTTCTAACATTAGTATGGCCTAACATGTCTTTTACTGTATAGATATCGGTTCCATGCTCTAACTGCAAAGTTGCGAACGTATGACGTGCTACATGAAAGGGTTTGTGAATTTTGAATGCTATACTTACAATTGGTTAGCGAACTATCCTGTATCTCATCTACTATTAAGTAGGGATAAGTATGAATAAGTAGTGATTTGTCGAACTTGGTCGACGATTTTGTCGTGTTACGCACATGTAAAAAAGCCGTAAAAAAGGGCATAATAAGCACATAGAAAATATGAGCCTATAAAAAGCAAATAGCGTGTAACTTATTGAGCTACACGCTATTTTATAGTATTTTAGTATGTCTTTACTTACATGCCTCATTTGACTTCCTCGAATTCAGCGTCTTGAACATCGTCGTTGCCACCTTGTTGTCCGTTGCTCTGCTGTCCGCCTTGTGCACCCTGAGCGCCTTGTGCTCCGCTCTGTGCATACATCTCGGCGCTTGCTGCCTGCCATGCGTTGTTGAGCTCGGCTGTTGCGGCGTCGATAGCTGCAAGGTCTTGTGCTTTGTGAGCCTCTTCGAGCTTCTGTACGGCTGCTTCGATGGGGGCTTTCTTGTCGGCGGGAATCTTGTCGCCAAGTTCGCTCAACTGGTTCTTTGTTTGGAATACCATAGAGTCGGCTTGGTTCAGCTTGTCAATCTTCTCGCGCTCTTTCTTGTCGGCATCGGCATTTGCCTCGGCCTCCTGTTTCATGCGCTCAATCTCCTCTTTGCTGAGGCCCGATGATGCTTCGATGCGGATAGCCTGCTCTTTGCCTGTTGCTTTGTCTTTGGCCGATACTTTGAGGATACCGTTTGCGTCGATGTCGAATGTTACCTCAATCTGGGGGATACCACGACGTGCGGGGGCTATGCCTGTGAGGTTGAACTGTCCGATAGACTTGTTCTGGTTTGCCATGGGGCGCTCTCCCTGCAATACGTGAATTGTAACCTCTGTCTGGTTATCGGCTGCGGTAGAGAATGTCTCGCTCTTCTTGCAGGGTATTGTGGTGTTGGCGTCGATAAGTTTTGTCATAACACCGCCAAGTGTCTCGATACCCATTGAAAGGGGAGTAACGTCGAGCAATACGATGTCGCCTACACCGCCCTCTTTGTTGAGGATTGCACCTTGAATAGCTGCACCAACTGCTACAACCTCGTC
This sequence comes from Bacteroidaceae bacterium, assembly GCA_045631905.1. Taxonomy (GTDB): domain Bacteria; phylum Bacteroidota; class Bacteroidia; order Bacteroidales; family Bacteroidaceae; genus HGM04593. The sequence continues at coordinate 21,081 of JAZQVO010000037.1, read as the reverse complement.
GGGATTTACACCCTTTGAAGGTGCTTTGCCAAAGAACTCTTCTACAATCTTCTGTACGGCGGGGATACGTGTCGAACCACCTACGAGGATAACCTCGTCAATCTCTGAGTTGCTGAGGCCTGCATCGTTCATTGCGCGTTTGCAGGGCTCCAAACATGCCTGAATGAGGTTGTGAGCGAGTGACTCGAACTTGGCGCGTGTAAGTGTTTTTACCAAGTGCTTGGGTACACCGCCTACGGGCATGATGTAGGGGAGGTTAATCTCTGTTGAGGTTGTTGATGAGAGCTCGATTTTTGCTTTCTCGGCAGCCTCTTTCAAGCGTTGCAATGCCATGGGGTCTGCTTTGAGGTCGGCACCTTCGTCGTTCATGAACTCTTGTGCAAGCCAGTCGATGATTACTTGGTCGAAGTCGTCACCACCGAGGTGTGTGTCACCATTTGTAGACAATACCTCGAATACACCGCCACCAAATTCAAGGATAGAGATATCGAATGTACCGCCACCGAGGTCGAATACGGCAATCTTCATGTCTTTGTTTGCCTTGTCTATACCATAGGCAAGTGCGGCTGCTGTGGGCTCGTTTACAATACGTTTAACCTCCAAGCCTGCAATCTGTCCGGCCTCTTTTGTTGCCTGACGCTGTGAGTCGGAGAAGTAAGCGGGTACTGTGATGACTGCCTCTGTAACCTCCTGACCTAAATAGTCCTCGGCGGTCTTTTTCATCTTTTGAAGAATCATTGCCGATATCTCCTGGGGTGTGTATAGACGGCCGTCGATGTCCACGCGGGGCATATTGTTCTCCTCTACAACTTTATAAGGTACGCGTGAGATCTCTTTGCTTACCTGTTGCCAGTTTTCTCCCATAAAGCGTTTGATAGAGAAAATTGTGCGTTGGGGGTTGGTAATAGCCTGACGCTTTGCAGGGTCTCCCACCTTGCGCTCTCCACCGTCTACAAATGCAACGATAGAGGGAGTTGTGCGCTTACCCTCGCTGTTGGTGATAACTACGGGCTCGTTGCCCTCAAAAACCGATACACATGAGTTTGTTGTACCTAAGTCGATTCCAATAATCTTTCCCATAATTCTTTATTCTTTTTTAATTTATTATTCAACTTAATTTTTAACGCTTTTGTTCGCGCTCAACGATTAATGTGCAAAGTGTGTGCCAAACGGCTTTTTATATGTTTGGGGCTGTTTGTAGTGTCTTATATGGCAAAAAGTGTGACAAAAGTGTGACAAAGTGTCATAAATGACGCTATTGAGGGGGTGACGGATATTGTGTTTTTGTGTAATCGGCCCCCAAAGGTGGCGTGCTTGTTTGTTTTGTGCGTTTAATTTGCAATTAACGCTCGTTTGTGTTATATTTGCAAGGAAATTGCCTTTATAGGCGGTTTTTGGTGCTGTGCTCTCTGTCGGGGGCTTGCACGTTCTTTCTAATATGATTTTTAGTACGAACCTTATAAAATAGATTAAAATGGGAAAAGTTTTAATTATCGGCGCCGGTGGCGTAGGTACTGTTGCGGCTTTTAAAGTGGCTCAGAACAGCGATGTTTTTACAGAAATTATGATTGCAAGCCGTACACGTTCAAAGTGCGATGCAATAGTAAAGGCTATCGGTAATCCCAATATCAAGACTGCGGCAGTAGATGCCGATAACGTAGAGGCTCTTGTTGAGTTGTTCAACAGCTTCAAACCCGAAATTGTGATAAATGTGGCTCTTCCTTATCAAGACCTCACCATCATGGAGGCTTGTTTGCAGTGTGGAGTAAACTATCTCGATACAGCGAATTACGAACCCAAAGATGAGGCGCATTTTGAGTATAGCTGGCAGTGGGCATACCACGAGCGATTTAAAGAGGCCGGCCTTACAGCTATCCTCGGTTGTGGTTTCGACCCGGGTGTAAGTGGTGTTTATACAGCCTATGCGGCCAAACATTACTTCGACGAGATTCACTATCTCGATATCGTCGATTGCAATGCCGGTGACCACCACAAAGCGTTTGCTACAAACTTCAACCCCGAGATTAATATTCGCGAGATTACTCAAAAGGGACGTTACTACCAAGATGGTAAGTGGGTTGAGACAGGAGCTTTGGAGATACACCAGCCCATCACATATCCCAACATCGGTCCCCGTGAGTCTTATCTCTTGTTCCACGAGGAGTTGGAGTCTTTGACAAAGAATTTCCCCACCATCAAGCGTGCCCGTTTCTGGATGACATTCGGTCAGGAGTATCTCACTCACTTGCGCGTAATTCAGAATATTGGTATGGCTCGTATCGACGAGATTGACTACAACGGTATGAAGATTGTTCCTTTGCAGTTCCTTAAAGCTGTGTTGCCCAACCCGCAGGATCTTGGCGAGAACTATGAGGGTGAGACATCTATCGGTTGTCGCATTCGCGGTGTGAAAGATGGTAAAGAGCGCACATACTATGTATACAACAATTGTAGCCATCAGGAGGCTTACAAAGAGACAGGTATGCAGGGTGTGAGCTACACAACAGGTGTTCCTGCTATGATAGGTGCCATGATGTTCATGAAAGGCTTGTGGCGTAAACCCGGTGTGTGGAACGTCGAGCAGTTCGACCCCGATCCCTTCATGGAGCAGTTGAATAAGCAGGGCTTGCCTTGGCACGAGGAGTTCGATAAGGATTTGGAGGTATAATAATCGAAGATTTTTAAAATGGCGAAAAAAGAAGATTTGGATAACATTGCAGGCAATGAGAAGCTACGCGCTTTGCAGGCCGCAATGGATAAGATAGAAAAAAACTTCGGCAAGGGCTCTATAATGAAGCTTGGCGATGATAATTACGAGGATATTGAGGTTATCCCCACAGGCTCTGTGGGCTTGAACGTGGCTCTTGGTGTGGGTGGCTATCCCCGCGGTCGTATAATAGAGATTTACGGCCCCGAATCGTCGGGTAAGACCACGCTTGCCATACATGCCATAGCCGAAGCGCAGAAGATGGGCGGTATTGCGGCAATTATCGATGCCGAGCATGCCTTCGACCGTTTCTATGCTCAGCAACTTGGCGTGGATATCGACAACCTCCTTATCTCGCAGCCCGACTGTGGCGAGCAGGCCTTGGAGATTGCCGAACAGCTTATTCGTTCGTCGGCTATCGATATTATTGTTATCGACTCGGTTGCGGCACTTACTCCCAAGGCCGAGATAGAGGGTGAGATGGGCGACAACAAAGTGGGCTTGCAGGCACGCCTCATGTCGCAGGCTTTGCGTAAACTCACATCGGCTATCAGCAAGACAAAGACTACATGTATCTTCATCAACCAGTTGCGCGAGAAGATAGGCGTAATGTTCGGCAACCCCGAAACAACCACGGGTGGTAACGCGCTTAAATTCTACTCTTCGGTACGTCTCGACATTCGTCGCGTGAGCCAGATAAAAGATGGCGAAGATGCTATCGGTAATCAGGTGCGTGTAAAGGTTGTTAAGAACAAGGTGGCTCCCCCCTTCCGCAAAGCGGAGTTCGACATAATGTTTGGCGAGGGTATCTCTCGTGTAGGTGAGATAGTCGATTTAGGTGTGCAGTATGGCGTGGTGAAGAAGAGCGGTTCGTTCTTCAGCTACGGCGATACAAAGCTTGCACAAGGTCGCGACCGTACAAAGGCTTTGCTTGCCGACAATCCCGAACTTGCCGAGGAGTTGGAGAACAAGATAGCCGAAGCTATGAAAGACAGTACTAACAATTTAGAATAATAATTAATGAAAAAGACTATTTTAACGCTTGCTCTCGCTTTTGTGGGCTTGGGCGCTTTTGCGCAGGAGAACGTGGCTCCTGAATTTACTGTTGTAAAGGAGAACCCTATTACAAGTATCAAAAACCAGAACCGTGCCGGTACATGCTGGTGCTACTCTTCGTTGGCATTCATCGAGTCGGAGCTTCTTCGCATGGGTAAGGGTGAGTTCGATTTTTCAGAGATGTATATCGTTCACAATACATACCTTGATCGTGCCGATAAAGCTGTTCGCACACATGGCGATGCCTCTTTCTCTCAGGGCGGTTCGTTCTACGATGTTATCTATGGTATGAAAACATTTGGTCTCGTTCCCGAGGAGGAGATGCGTCCCGGTGTAATGTATGGCGAGACATTGAGTAACCACAATGAGCTTTCGGCTGTAAGCGATGCAGTTGTTGAGGCTATTGCAAAAGGTAAACATCGTGACTTGCAGGTTGGTGCCGATAATGTACCCCTCTGGAAAAAATGTATCGAGAAGATTCACGACATCTATCTTGGCGAGCGTCCCGAGAAATTTACATACAAAGGTAAGGAGTATACTCCCAAATCGTTCTATGAGTCTCTTGGCTTGAATGCTGACGACTACATATCATTGACCTCTTACACACATCACCCCTTCTACGAGCCTTTTGTGTTGGAGATTCAGGACAACTGGCGTTGGGCATCGTCGTACAACCTCCCCATCGACGAGCTTATGCAGGTATTCGACCATGCTATCATGGAGGGTTATACCATCGCATGGGGTAGCGACGTAAGTGAGGCCGGTTTTACACGCAACGGTAAAGCTACAATGCCCGATGCTGCAAAAAGCGCAAGCCTCGAGGGTAGCGACATGGCAAAATGGTTGAAGTTGAGCGAGGCTGACAAAAAGAACACTCCCAAACCCTCTACCGAGAAGTGGTGTACACAGGAGGAACGTCAGGTGGCATACGATAACTGGGAGACTACCGACGACCATGGTATGCAGATATATGGTATCGCAAAAGATAAAGATGGTGTAGAGTATTACATGGTTAAGAACTCATGGGGCGATGCCGGTGACTACAAAGGTATATGGTATGCTTCAAAGGCTTTTGCTCGTTACAAGACTATGAATATTGTTGTTCATAAGAACGCTATCCCCAAAGAGATTCGCAAGAAGTTGGGTATTAAATAATATTCATGCTTGATATCACATAAAGCGATAAAGCGACTCAAAAATTTTTGAGTCGCTTTTTTTTGTGAGGTTAATAATTGTTAATAATGGTATGCAAAAAGTATATAATACTTGTTTAAATGTAAATAATGCTTTACATTTGCTACGCTACTTCGTTGTATCGTGCACGCGGTGGGGTAGCTAGGGATTTTATTTTATAAACAGATTAAAAACAGGTGTTATGAAAAATTTTAAATTATTGCCTCACTGGTGTCAGAATGTAGGTTGGGGTTTTGTAGGCGGTGGTGTTACGCTGTTGTTGTACTCTCTTTTTATGGAGGTTGATAGTGATGTATTCTTTGCAAGTACGCAATGGGCCTTTGGCTGTGCTTTAAAGACAATAGGTTTTCTTATGGTTGCCTTTTCGTGCGAGTCGTTCGAAGACGAACGCATAAATAGCATACGCTTAAATACGTTAGGGCTGATAGCTGTTGTGTATGCCGTGATGCTCATCACCTATCCGATTATGGATTTTTGGCTCGTCTCTTTCTCCTCTTTTTCTCCTATGTTGGTAGGCAAGATAGGGGCGGTGAGAGGTATTGTAGGGGTTTTGCCTCTCTATGTGATAATTTTTAAATTAACCATCTGGTTCAAGAATAAGGATTTGTGTTATGAAGAATAATTTGCGTGTGGAGCGTGCCAAACTGCGCATTACCCAGCAGGAGCTTGCTGCAAAGGTTAATGTCAGCCGGCAGACTATTGTTGCCATAGAGCAGGGGAAGTTCAATCCCTCAACCGTGCTTGCCTTGCGTCTGTCGCATGTGTTCGGTGTGTCGGTAAACGAAATATTCGAGCTCGAACAGGGCGACTGGTAGCGGTTGTCCGCTACGGCGGGTGATTAATGTTTGTTACTTATATTTTATTTAACATAAAAAAAGGTTGTTTGTGCAAAATAAATTGCAAAAACAGCCTTTTTTATATGGCTTTTCCCTATCTTTACAAGTTGAAAGAATTAATTTGCGGTAAGTGTGGTTGTTGCCGTGCTGTTGAATTTATGCTTGTGCAATTACACGCCCGGTGTGTGAGCGAAAGAGTGTGAATGTTGCGTGTTGAATATTGTCGGGCAGGATGCAAAAAAATAATTCTTTCCCTGTTTTGAAAAATAAAAAATAATATATAATGGGCCAAAAATGGAAATATCAGTCTCCGACAAGCGAAGAGATTGTTGCTGCAAGAGCACTCTCGGTTGAGTTGGATATGAGTCCCATTCTTTGCGGTCTCTTGATTAAACGCGGTATTAAGACCGCGCAGGAGGCGAAGAACTTTTTCCGCCCACGCCTTGCCAACCTGCATAACCCGTTCCTCATGAACGACATGGATATAGCAGTGCAACGTCTTAACAGGGCGTTGGGGCGCAAGGAACGCATACTCGTCTATGGCGACTATGACGTAGACGGTACCACAGCCGTAGCGTTGGTGTACAAGTTCTTACAGCAGTTCTCTTCGAATATAGATTACTATATTCCCGACCGCAAAGAGGACGGTTACGGCATCTCTAAACGAGGTGTCGATTATGCCTTTTCTACCGATGTCAAGCTGGTGATTGTGCTCGACTGCGGAATAAAGGCGATAGAAGAGATTGCCTATGCAAAGACGTTGGGTATCGACTTTATAGTGTGCGACCACCATGTTCCCGACGAGGAACTGCCGTGTGCGACGGCTATACTTAACCCCAAACGTGCCGATTCGACATACCCCTATCCGCACCTTTCGGGTTGTGGCGTTGGTTTCAAGTTCATGCAGGCGTTTGCCATGGATAATGGTATACCGGCCGAACAACTATACTCTCTGCTCGACCTTGTGGCGGTGAGCATCGCCTCGGACCTCGTACCCATAATGGGGGAGAACCGCATACTTGCCTATCATGGTATCAAACAGCTAAACCATGCACCCAGCACGGGGCTTAAAGCGATTATTCAGGTGTGTGGTTTGCGCGAGAAGGAGATAAGCATAAACGATATAATCTTCAAGATAGGGCCACGTATTAACGCTTCGGGGCGCATACAGCAGGGTAAGGTGGCGGTAGACCTGCTCATAGAGAATAACCTGCCTACGGCTCTCATGATGAGTGAGCAGATAAACGAGTTTAACGAGACACGCAAGGAACTCGATAAAAGCATGACCGAAGAGGCTAACGGCATTGTAGAGAATCTTGAAAGTTTCGATGAGCGTCGTGCCATAGTAATCTTCAACGAAGACTGGCACCGTGGTGTCATAGGTATAGTCGCGTCGCGTCTGACCGAGGTTTATCACCGTCCGGCTGCGGTAATAACATGCACGGGCGATGTAGCTACAGGCTCGGCACGTTCGGTCATGGGCTTCGACGTGTATAAGGCAATAGAGCACTGTCGCGACCTCTTGGAAAACTTCGGCGGTCACACATACGCGGCCGGTTTTTCGCTTAAAGTAGAGAATGTCGATGCTTTTGCAACCCGTTTCGAGGAGTATGTTACAAATAATATTCTTCCCGAACACACCGACCCCATAATAGAGATAGATGCAGAGCTCGACTTTCACCAAATAACGCGCAAATTCTTTACCGATCTTAAAAAGTTCGCTCCTCATGGTCCCGAAAACCCCAAGCCGATATTCAGCACTCGTAACGTGTGCGACTATGGTACCAGCAAGGTGGTGGGTCGCCGTCAGGAACACATAAAGCTGGAGCTTGTCGATAACAAGTCGAATACTATCCTCAACGGTATAGCATTTGGTCAGAGCCGTCAGGCAAAATACATAAAGTCGAAACAATCGTTCGACATATGTTACACCCTGGAGGATAACACATACAAGCATGGCGAGGTGCAGCTGCAGATAGAGAGCATTCACACCAAGGCTACCCGTTGAGAGGGATATGACATACAAGGAAATCCTGAAAAAATATTGGGGTTACGATGATTTTCGCGGTATACAACGCGAGATTATCGAGAGCGTGGGCGAGGGGCGCGACACCTTGGGGCTTATGCCTACAGGTGGCGGAAAGAGCATAACTTTCCAGGTGCCAACACTTGCCTCCGACGGGTTGTGTATTGTGGTAACCCCTCTGATAGCTCTCATGAAGGACCAGGTGGCCAACCTGCGCAGTCGTGGCATAAAGGCCACCGCAATATATTCGGGCATGAAGAACAGCGAGATAATCATCGCTCTCGAAAATTGTATCTTCGGCGACTACAAGTTTCTTTATATATCGCCCGAGCGCATCTCCTCTGAGCTTTTTCTCACCAAGATACGCAAGGTGCCGGTGAGGCTGATAACCATAGACGAGGCTCATTGCATATCGCAGTGGGGGCACGACTTTCGTCCGGCCTATCGTCGCATAAAGGAACTCAGGGCAATGTTCCCCTCGGTGCCTGTGCTTGCCCTCACCGCTACCGCAACACCCGAGGTGGTGAAGGATATTCAGGAGCAACTCTCTTTTGCACAGGAAAATTGCTACCGCATGAGCTTCGAACGCGAGAATCTTGTGTATGTGGTGCGCAACACCGAAAACAAACAGCAGGAACTCCTGCATATACTTTCGCGCATAAAAGGCTCGGCGATAGTATATACCCTTAATCGTAAAAAGACCAAAGAGGTGTGCGAGCTGTTGCTGTCCAACGGGATTACAGCCGAGTATTACCATGCAGGTCTTTCGGCCGAGAGTAAAGATACAAAAGAGGAGGCTTGGAAGAGCGGTCGTTCACGTGTCATGGTATCGACCAACGCTTTTGGTATGGGTATAGACAAACCCGACGTGCGTTTGGTGGTGCACATGGACCTCCCGGGCTCCATAGAGGCCTATTTTCAAGAGGCGGGGCGTGCCGGACGCGATGGTAACCGTGCCTACGCGGTAACTCTTTTCAGTCGCATCGACAAGCAGGTGGTTGCACGTCGTCTCTCCGACAATTATCCATCGAAAGAATTTATAGCCGAGGTGTACGACAACATCTGCTACTATTACAAGATGGCTCTGCACGACGGGCTTAACTGCACATTTGAGTTTGCTCTAAATGACTTTTGCAAGATGTACCACCTGCCTACCTTGCCCACCGACAGCGCCTTGCGCATTCTCACGCGCATGGGTTACATCGAGTATGTCGAGGAGATGGAGTATGCTTCGCGTGTACGTTTCATTGTGGATAAGGATTCGCTCTATCGCTTCAAAGGGCTTCCGGCCGACTACGAGCTACTCATAAATACTATTTTGCGCAATTACAGCGGGCTTTTCAGCGATTTTGCATTTATCGACGAGCGTTTTCTCTCGCGCGTTACAAAGCTGTCGCGTCATCGCATGTACGAGATTCTTGTATCTCTTTCGCAAAAGCGTCTTATACAATTTGCACCGTCGAAAAAGTGCCCCATAGTAACATTTACCCGTCACCGCGTTCTTGCTAAGGAGTTGCGTTTTGCTCCCGAAGTTTACGAAGAGCGTCGAGCCGCCTTTGCCGACCGCTTGAACGCCATAATAAAATATGCTGTGAGCGACGACAAATGCCGTAGTAGAATGCTTTTATCTTATTTTGGCGAGAACATAACCCACGACTGCGGGCGGTGTGATGTTTGTGTCGCAAATCGTAAGCAGGGTGGTGACAGCTCTCTCTCCGCCGATGTTGAACGTGTCATGCACCTGCTTGCCGATGGTAACCTTCACCACCTTTCGGAGCTCGATTCTCTTGCTCTCTCTCGCGCCCGTATGTCGGCTGTTCTTCGTTATCTTTGCGATGAGGAGAGGGTGGTTGTTGAAGATGGTAAAATTTGTAAAGGTTAGTCATAACTGAAGTGAACCCCAAAGTTTTTTGTCCAAACTTTGGGGTTCACTTCACATTGGCGCTCTGTCTGTTTTTTTACAATAGAAACTTCTGTTACTTGCACACAGCACGCACTGTGAAACCTATAAACGAGGTGGCGGTAAACTTGGCAGAAAGACCGGCTATCGCAAATCGAAAGAAGAAAAAGCAGAGCAGTATGCAGGAGTAATCAAATTACTGAAGAAAGGCTACCCGGTGAGGAATATTGCCAAGATTGAAGGCGTAGGAATATCTACGGTAATGAGATTGAAGAAAGAGTTTTGTGAATGAACATTGGTGGGGGGGACGAGAAATCGTCCTTCTTCTTTTCACCGCCATAGAGAATACTAAATACCTTATATAAGAAGAAATAATATTCCAAATGAGCATTGATTGTAAAAAAATGTGTATATTTGCCTGTGCGAAAATAGGCTACACTCGCTGTGAAATTTTCAAATAAATTTGATTTTCGCTCGTTTGCACTATTTTTGCGATGTTAGCGAGGAGAAATACGCTAACGCAAGAAAGCTTTTGTTTTAAGTCCATATCTTAAATTCGCCAAAATTTCAATGAGGGACAGACGCAATCAATGCTCATTCTGTGTATATGCTGGTTACGTGCGTTCTGTACGTCGCCCACGTATATATCACGGCGTGGGAATATTGTTTCTTCATTGTTCATCTCATTGGGGCGTTTGGCGATGCCTAAGATATGTGGACGTAAGGCGACAAGTCTCACGTCTTTCTTGTTTTTATACTCTTTATTAATTGCCATGGTTCGGAGGCTTGAGTGGCGGAGGAAAAGTATTATAGTTATGGACAAAATGAACATTTCTGTTTATGATTTATTAAGAGAAGCCGTCGAAAGATGTGACACGGGATTTGCAGGGTCTTCTGAAGTTGCTTCACGTTATTGTGATGCGATTTCACCCTATAAAAGGTATTTGAATGAGGAGTTGGATGATAGTGAGAAAAAAGAAGTGCTACAAGAGATCCTAAAGAAATTTGAAGATTGTGGTAGATGCGTTAAAGAAGGAGATTTACCATTTAGTGATTTAATTTCTTCTCATATTTCTGAGATAAAAAAAGAAATAGAACAACTTGCTAAAAATGATTTGTAAAATTAGTAAATATACGATTTATGAGTAGATTTGATTTTTTAAAAGATTTACAGGTGTTTGTAGAGCGAAAAGCTAAGAGTTTTTTAGAAAAGAATGGCTGTATAGATTCTTTCTTGGAAATTAAGAGAAGGGCAGAAAATGCGAAATTGAATAATGGCATAAACCATTATTTCGATGTTTTAACTAATGATTCGGTTGACGTTGTTGTAAAAAAAACACAAAAATCGGAAGAAATTATATATGAGGAGTTTCGTGAACATTATTTTAAAAGTTAATAAGATGAAATATTTAGGAAGTATATTTACTATAATCTTACTGCTAACAGTAGGAAATATTTATGCATCAATTTCATTTACAGTAGATGGTATAAGATACTACAATCGTGATGATGGTGATGGATATAATTATTTAAAAGTTAATGTTACATCAGTGGATAAGGAACGTACTGGAAAATTAAACATTCCATCAAGTGTTACTTATATGTCTACAACCTATACGGTAATAGGAATTAGTTCTAATGCTCTTTCCGGTTGCACTGGACTTACAAGCGTTACAATCCCGAGTAGTGTCACAACGATAGGAGAAGGTGCGTTCCGGGGTTGCACTGGCCTCACAAGCATTGAAATCCCAAGCAGCGTCACAAGCATTGGTGGTAATGTGTTCAAGGGTTGTACTATGCTTGCAAACATAACTGTATCTAATTACAATAAAGTTTATGATAGTCGTGAAAATTGCAATGCAATAATTAAAACAGCGACAAATACCCTTGTTGCTGGTTGTAAAAACACGACAATCCCCAGCAATGTTAAAAGTATTGGAAGTGATGCATTCTGTAGTCTTACAAGTATTACGATACCAAAGTACATTAGAAGTATTGGAAGTGGTGCATTTTCAGGGTGTCCCAACCTTACAAATATATCGGTTGAAAATGGCAATACAGTTTATGACAGCAGAGATAATTGCAATGCAATAATTGAAACAGCAACAAACACTCTTGTTGTGGGTTGTAAAAATACTGTAATTCCTAATAGCATAACGAGTATAGGTCGTAATGCGTTTGACGGTTGTACAGAACTTACAAGCATTGAAATACCCAATAGTGTTACAAGTTTGGTATATATGCATTTAATGGATGTACAAACCTTAGTAGAATAGTTATACCTAACAGCGTGTTAAGTATAACTGAAAATATGTTTTCTGGTTTTACAGCGTTAAAAGATTTATTTATTTTATCATCGAATCCGCTTGCAATTAGTGAAGATGCTTTCGAATATTGGTACGGTGCCTATTCTAGTATTACTTTGCATATTCCTTATGGCTCTGCATCTGCTTATAAATCGGCTGCGATATGGAGAAAATTTGCAAACTATGTAGAATTTAACCAACCCAATAATCCCACACACCAGCCTGTAACATTATATATGCCAGACATAACAGGTGTTATATCTCGTTGGGAGTATAGTAGAGACGGCGGAGCAAGTTGGACAAATATTGAATGTGAGGAGTATTGTTACACAGAAACAGACCCTGAACGAGGTGAAGTGCTCTATCGTGTGTTAAAAGCAGATGGCACATATAGCAATATACTGACAATAAATTATTACGACCCTGTTCCTGAAGTTATTGCTACGGCACCTGCGAATGAAACAAAAACTGTTGATGAAAGTGTAACATTCACTCTTAATGTGCTAGATGATGGATACACTTATCAATGGATGCATAATGATAATGCCATAGAAGGTGCAACAAACAATACATATGCGATTCAAAATATAAAGACAAAAGACGCAGGAAAGTACTATTGTGTAGTAAGCAACCCAGTAAGTAGTATAAATTCAAGCACGTCTACAATCGTTGTCAGCAAGTGCCCTCAAGTTATTACTTTCCCGGAAATTGAAACAAAAACATACGGCGATTTACCATTTACGCTTCCGGCAACAACAGACAAAGGACTAACAATAAACTATCAGAGTACAAACAGCAATGTTGCAACTATAGATGGTAACATTGTGACTATTAAAGAACCTGGAGAAACGAATATCATTGCGACACAATCTGGAAATGATGACTATCTAGAGGCTTCTTATGTCTCCCGTAAACTCATTGTGAAAAAGAAAACTCAGACAATAGTTTTTGATGAGTTGCAAGATAGAACATACGAAGACCTACCTTTTACATTGCCTGCAACAACAGATAAAGGTCTAAGCATAAGCTATCAGAGTACAAATACCAATGTTGCTACAATTGAAGGCAATACGGTTACAATTGTGGGAGCCGGTACTACGGATATTATAGCCAATCAGCAAGGTAATGAGCATCATTATGCTGCGGCACCTGTATCTCGTAGCTTCACTGTTAATCGTCAAGCACAATCGATAACATTTAATCCGTTTGGCAATGTTGTGTATGGAGATGCTCAAATAGAACTCAATCAATTTACAAATAAAAACCTTAAAATTACATATATATCAAGTAATACAGATGTCGCAACTGTTGATGGCAATATAATAACAATTGTAAAACCAGGAGTAACCACGATTAAAGCAACTCAAAATGGTAACAAGAATTATTCGTCGGCCCAAAGTATAGAGCGAACCTTAATTGTGAATAAGGCAGAACAAAAAATAGAATGGTATGAACTCGCTACAAAGAATTATGGTGACGAAGACTTTGCGTTACCAAAAACCACCGACAAGGGGCTTTCTATAAGTTATACAAGTGATAATGAAAGAGTAGCCACAATTAATGGTAATATTGTAAGTATAAAGAATGCGGGTGTAGCAAATATTACCGCGACTCAAAGTGGCGATGATTATTATAATGCCGCAACATCTGTTACACAAACATTAACTGTATCAAAAATAGCACAAGTAATAACATTTAATGAACTGCCTGTAGTTACTTTTGGAGACGAATCAATAGAATTAAATGCAATAGTAAGTTCATCAAAAGAGGTCTTTTTTGAGAGTTCAGACGAGGCTGTTGCAACAATATCCGGTAATATCCTTACAATAGTTGGCAGTGGTAGTTGCATCATTACAGCATCTTGTGCTGGCGATAATAATTATTACACGGCAACTCCTGTAGAAAGGGAACTTGTTGTAAATAAAGCAAAACAAATAATTAAAATTTCACCTATTGAAGAAAAAACATACGGCGATGAACCTTTTGAATTTGAAATTGCAACAAATAACAATCAGCCAGTGATTTTGACATCTTCAAATGCCTCAGTTTTAACTATCAATGGAAGAACCGCAACGATAAGAGGCGCTGGTGAGGTCACAATAACTGCGTTACAAAAAGGTTCAACAAATTATGAAAAGGCTGAGACACAGACGAATGTCGTAATTAATAAAGCGACTTTGACAGCAAAAACATTTAATGCAACACGTTTGTATGGTGATAAAAACCCCCAATTTAATATCGCATTTTCCGGATTTGTAAACGACGAGACAAAAGAAGACTTGGATGTTATTCCCGTAGCTATTAGTTCAGCAACAGAATTAAGCAACGTGGGAGAATATGATATAACAATAAACCGTGTCGTAGATAAGAATTATGTTTTTGATATTAAGAATGCTAAATTGACAATTGAAAAGGCTCTAATAACAGTCGAGCCAAGTAATATGTCGAAAACATATGGTGAAAAAAATCCTATTATTCCAATTACCTATAATGGTTTTAAGAACAACGATAATGAGAATGTTTTATTAAGTAAAGCAGTTGCATTTACCAAAGCCAAAACAATGAGCAATGTTGGTGAATACATTATAACAGTCGAAGGCGCTAATGCAATTAACTATGACTTTGAATATAAGGAAGGTTTTTTAATTATTCAAAAAGCACCGTTGACTGTGTCTGTTGAAGATGTAGAAAGTGTATATGGTGCAGAACATGAACTTCAAATAAAATATGAGGGCTTCAAAGGCAACGACGATATAAGCATTCTTGATGTTGTTCCTAATATTGTATGTGATGTAAATCAAAAAACACCAGCAGGAACTTATAAAATGGCCGTAACGGGTGGTGAAGATAATAATTATGATATTATTTATTCTTACGATGATGGTCGTAATTATGCTATTGTTAATATAGAAAAAGCTCCGCTTGTTATAACTGCTGAAGATAAGAGCATAAATTATATGGAGGCTGTCCCTCAATTTACAATGTCGTATGATGGTTTTGTAAATAATGAAGATGAAAGCGTTCTTGATGAATTACCACAAATAATTTGTGATGCCACAGATGAAACATTGCCAGGGACTTATGAAATAATTTTAGGTGGTGGATATGACAATAATTATGAATATATATTAGTCAATGGTCATATAACAATAGTTGATACAACTAGCATAAATGCCATAGAATTAGATCTTGAAGAAAACGCGGTGTACAATCTAAATGGTATGCGGATTACAGATATAGAGAATCTTACTCGTGGTATTTATATTATTAACGGCAAAAAGGTTTTTATAAGGTAAGAACACTTAATATTTATCTCAAAAAGCGATGCAAGATAAAACTCTTGCATCGTTTTTTTGTTTGTATACTCTCGCTCAAATCAACAAAATGGGCAGTCCTACTCGGCCCAAACACCTAATAGGTGTAAAAAAATGCCTTGCATCTTGCGTGTTTTTACAAACCTTTGCGGTTAGTCATAACACACATAATATACGGCCTGCTGTATTATTTTCGATATGTTTTATGCGAAAATTTTGTGGCTTTCCTCTTGCCAGGCCCCACGTGTGAAGTCGGGAATTTCAACGGGTGCTCCTCCGTTTTTTACAGATATATCGGTAAGTTCCACAAGCGAGCTCCATAGAGCAGCGTCGTATACGTTCATGTCGAGCGGGAGGCCGTTGCGCAAGCAATGTATAAGGCGACAATCCATGGCATAATCTATCCAACGACGACCACAAAGCTCAACACCGCGCTCCTTATACTTATCTACAAATGGGTGGCGATGCTTTTCCATGAGCTTTGTGCAGGCCTCTCCCATGATGGGGTTGTCGCTGTCGGGTGCAAAGGCGAGCATGGGTAGAGGGTATTTTTGTGCATAGCCCTCTGTTCCACTAACAAGAAAAGCACGGCTGTATGGGCGTGGTAGCGTTATGCAGTGTTGCACAAGTATGGTGTGCCCTTTCTCTGTGGTTATTATTGAGCTGTTCATGTTGCCTTGCAGTGCGCCGTCGCCTACCTTTTTCGAGGAGCACGAAACAATGCTTTTCATTCTGTCGCCACGGTTAATGTTCATAGCAAGAGCTATGGGGCCGAGCCCATGTGTGGGGTAGGGGTTCCCGCAATGTGTGTTCATGAAGTCTACTTGCCAATTACTCCATTTACGACCACCTTCGTCGTTGGTGGCGATGCGTTGGCGCAGGTCGTGCAGGTAGGAGCCTTCGCTGTGTATTATTTCGCCCATGAGCCCTTTTTGCGCCATGTTCAGCACGCAAAGCTCAAATTCATCATAGCAACAATTTTCGAGCATTATAAAGTGGCGTTCTGTTTTTTCGGCTGTCTCTACTATGCGCCAACAATCGGCGATGGTTGTGGCGGCTGGAACCTCGGTGGCTACATGTTTCCCACACTCCATGGCATAGATACCTATGTCTGCATGGCTTGCCCAGTCGGTGCAGATGTATACAAGGTCTACCTCGGGCATTTGGCAAAGTGCTTTCCACCCGTTTGCTGTTGAGAAGGTTGCCGGGGCTTTGCCTCCATGTCCTATGATTATGGTTTCGGCCTCTTCGATGTTTTGGGGTACAAGGTCGCAGATTGCGGTAATTTC
Organism: Bacteroidaceae bacterium; assembly: GCA_045631905.1. GTDB lineage: Bacteria > Bacteroidota > Bacteroidia > Bacteroidales > Bacteroidaceae > HGM04593. Next base: position 4,453 of record JAZQVO010000037.1, on the reverse strand, counting down.
GCACCCTTCGATGTGCATCATGCGTTCAACGGCTCGCTTGGCTCTCACACCAAGGCCCACAAACCCAACGCGCACCCTCTCCATGGGTTCACAACGTAGGTGTGCTATGGTTTTATGTCTCTTTTCCATGATGCCTCTTGTTGCTTTTATCTTTGCAAAAGAAATAAATTTGTATCTCCTTTCAAAGAGAAAAGTATTAATAAATTATATAAATTATTTCTGTTTCTTTCTGTCGGAAAGAATTTTGTATGCTCCCGAAACGGCAATTATTACGGTGAGTATGCCTCCTAATATATATGCCAAGGTTCTGTTCTCCATGCCGAACATTACAGGAGCTACAAATATGTAGGCCGAACAAACATAGGTCATGAAGAGTGCCGGCAAAAGCCCTATCAATATGGGTTTCTTGTGCTTTGCAAGGTATATTGTTATGCACCACAAAGTTATGCAGGCAAGTGTTTGGTTCATCCATGCAAAGTAGCTCCAGATTGTTTGAAAGGGCAGGGCAAATATTATGAGTAATCCCAAAACAAACAGGGGGACAGATACATATATGCGTTTTGCAAGGCTCTCTTGTTTAATGCCTAACATGTCGGCTACTATAAGGCGTGCCGAACGGAAGGCTGTATCGCCCGATGTTATGGCGCATGCAATGACACCGATAACTACAAAGGCGGCGATGACGTTTCCAAGTGTCTCTACCGAGATTATATTTACCAGCTGGGCTGCGTTTCCTCCATATTGGGCTATGGCGTTGTTGAGCCCTTCGACACCGCCCCAGAATGCCATGGCTATTGCTGCCCATATGAGGGCGATTATGCTCTCGGCTATCATGGCTCCGTAGAAGATTGAACGGCTCTGCTTTTCGTTAGTCATGCAACGGGCCATCATGGGCGACTGTGTTGCGTGGAAGCCCGATATTGCGCCACATGCTATTGTGGTGAAGAGCATGGGGATTACGGGGAATTTTTTTGCATCGGCTATTTGGTTGGTGAGCGATGTAAGTTCGGGTATTGAGTACTTGTCGCTGTGGAATAGTAGAACATATAATATACCCACAGCCATTATAAGAAGTGCCATACCGAAAATAGGGTAGAAACGGCCTATAATCTTGTCGATGGGGAGTATGGTTGCAAGTATATAGTATATGAGTATAACTATTAGCGCAACAAACACCTCCCAGCTCATTGTTGCCGACATGGGAACTTCTAGCGCGGGTATCGATATGTTTGTGGCTATGAGGCTTGCCGGTTGCGACATAAACACTGCACCCACAAGCACCATGAGTAACATGGCTGCTATGCGCATGAAGGTCTTTGCTTTGTTACCCATGTATTTGCCTATAATCTCGGGTAGGCTGAGCCCGTTGTTCTTCAACGATATTACTCCTGCTACAAAGTCGTGCATGGCTCCCATGAATATACCGCCGAGTGTAATCCACAAGAAGGCTATGGGGCCGTAGGCGGCACCGAGCAGTGCACCGAAGATGGGGCCGAGACCGGCAATGTTAAGTAGCTGAATGAGGAATATTTTCCATCGTGGCAGTGGCATGTAGTCCACGCCATCGTAACAGGTTTTCGATGGTACAGGGTTCTCGGCGTTTATCTCACAGGTTTTTTCGAGATAACGTCCATAGGTGAAGTATGCCACTATTAATAGTGTGAGGCATGTGATAAATGTTATCATCTTTGTATGTTATGTTAGTTTTTTATATGAACCGCGAATTTAGTTATTTATAATTATTGCTCAAAGTTCTTTGAGGATTTTTTCGGCTTCTTTGTTTCCTCCTGTGGCGGCAGTGCGGTAGAGGTCTTTTGCAAGGCTCTTGTCGCGTTTTACTCCATAGCCGTTGTAGTAGCAGTCGGCCATGCGCTTTGTGCCTTCGTGACATTTGGCCATGGAAAGTTCTTTGGCCCATCGGTAGGCTTCGGTGTAGTTCTGTGCTGAATATTCATGCTCCATAGCATATATTTGTGCCTCGCGGTAGCCCTTCTCTGCCGCTTTCCTCATGTGGCGCATGATGCTCTCTTTGTCTGTGACTCCGCTTTCGGTGGGGTACTCCTCTATATATCTTGCATATTCGTATAGGGCTATTGCGTTGTCGCTCTTTGAGGCCTCTTGCATAAGCTCTTTGGCTTTATCGTGCTCGCCCTTGCTTATCTGCTCTTTTGCCATGGTTACCAGGGCGCGAGGCTCTTTTTGCAACACTGCGCGACGTAACCACACATGTGCAAGCGAGTCGCTTTGTGTGCCGGCTGTTCCTTCGCGGTACATCACCGATAGCTCATACTGCCCCTCCGGGCTTCCGTTGCGTGCCGCATCTTCGTAGAAACGCATGGCTTGCTCCATGTTCGGTTTAAGACCGGTACCCTTTTTGTAACATAGTGCAATATAATTAAGGGCCGGGTGGTATTTATATTTCGCAAGTTCGGCCCATAGTACTATGGCGTTCTTGTATCGCTTCTGGTTGTAGTAGATGAGTGCCTTTTCGTGCTGTTTTGCACAAGCTTTCTCTACCTCGGGCTCCATAGCGGTGTACATGAAATCTTCGTCGCTCTCCTCCTTGGTCTCTTGCTCGCTGTTTCTTGTTGTTTGCTGTTTGCTCTCGTTGTTTATGCGTGTGATAATAATATTGTCGTTGCTGTATATGGTTTGTCCGTCGCGCCCTGCAATATCCACGTTTATGGTGTTGCAATTACTGCTGTTGAAGAATTCTATCTGCACCTTGCCGTCACCTGTCGATGGTATTTGAGGGTTCCACAGCAGTGTGCGGCGGTAATCTTTATTGTTTGTCGGTTTTAGATTGCTGTAATCGGGTGAGTAAAATTGTTTGCTCTCGTTATATCCTTGTATCGAGGTGTAACGCATTACCCCGTATGAGTTGGCAAGGTCGGGTATTATGCCTGTACGTTTGTCCTGCTCGGTGTATGGTATGAAACAGGCTACATAGTTGGGGTGCTTGGGGTCCGAAGAGCCCGTCTCTATGGAATATGTGAGTTCGTGCATGAATGTAGAGCCCGAAGGGAACCCGTCTACGCCTTGTTGTGTGGCTACATAGTGTTGCGACAGGAATCCCATGTAGAATTTCTGTGCAGGGGTTTTGTTGTCGAGTGCTCTTCCCTTTCCGGCCCAGTAGTTTAGTGTGTTTTCAAATTGTTGGCGTGTCTTTATATCGCTTCTTATGACAAACTCCTTGAAATTTGTCATCTTTTCGGCATCGGCATCACCTCGCAGGTATTCATAGTCGGGTTGAGGTGTTTTGTTACTGTCGTACTCACCAAGCACCACCATCAACTGCACCCAGTAGGCCCAATTATAGTTGTGTCGTTTTATGGCACTGCTCACAACATCGGCCGGGGTGATGGAGTGAGTGTACTCCTCTTTAACAGGGAACATGGGTGAGTGGTTTAGTGTCGTGTCCGACTCAGGTCCGTATCGCATGTAGCCTACATATTTTATAGCATCATGCGGCAGGTTGTTTTTTACGCATAGCACACCTGCCTTGTTGTCATATTCGCTGATAGACCTTTTATCCGCATCAATTTCTTGCGAATCATTATATTGGTTTATCTCGCTTTTTATTTCGTTAAGTGCCTCTGCGTACACATTATCTTTGTATGTGTTGAAGTCTCTTAGGTATGTGACATCTTGTGCATACTCCCACTCATCGAGGTAGTCGAAGCGCATCTCGCTGTGCGGTGGTCGCGATTTTGCCTCCTTCTTCGCGTCGCTCACAACCTCAACAGCCGAGAGAAGAAAATCGAACGGTGTCAGCTGTATCATGCTGTCGCTTTTTACACTCTCCTCTGTTGCAGGTACTCCTATGTTGCGTTCCCAAAAATCATAGAGGCGGAATGCTGGTGAGAAGTATCGGTCGAGTGCAAAGGCATATTTTATGTTGTTATTCTGTTTAAGTGCCACCTGTGGCTGTAACGATGCTATCCTCTTCCCATAAAAATCTTTGGTTTCAATGAAGAACTCACCTGTGCTGTCGGTGCGGAAGGTGTTGGTGGTTATAGCTTCGTCGTTATACGCAATATCGAAACGTATGAGGTTCTCTTTCTGTGGTAAGAGGTCCATGCTGTGCCCTGCACCGGCTTTGAACGATACTCTGTTTTTCCTGAAAAACATACCTTTTAGCGTAATTCCTCGTTCGATGGGTTGCATCTCTTTGATGCTTGTCTGTGTCAGTTTCTCCCAGTCATATGCAGTCCAGCCGTTTGTCAGCATCACGAGGTCGAGCTGTTCTTTTCTTTTGTCGTTCTTTTTGTCGAAGTATTGCCCCGCCTCGGGTATATATCCTTTAATCTCGGAGCCGAGCAAGAGGTATGTGTATAGGTTGTAGTTCCACGATGTCTTGACATATCCCATGGCATCGCCCACGGCGATAGAAAGGTCGGCAGTCGATGGTATGGGTTTGCCGTCCTCTCGCTCGATGTCGAGTGTTATTTTT
>JAZQVO010000036.1:0-20816 GCA_045631905.1 Bacteroidaceae bacterium | reverse complement strand
GGGCAAATGTTTCTGCTGTGCTTGCGGGGTCGGCAAGAGCTTTTATGGTGGCGGCTCTGTCGCATGCCGAAACGCCTGTCGAACAACCCTCTATTTTATCGACCGTAACGGTGAAGGGTGTTCCAAGCAGGCTTGTGTTTGCGCTTACCTGTGGGTCAAGCTGTAACTCCTTGCAGCGCGACATTGTTATGGGTACGCACAACACGCCTCGGCCGTTTTTCAGCATAAAGTTCACGGCTTCGGGGGTTATTTTTTCTGCGGCTATAATAAAGTCACCTTCGTTCTCACGGTCCTCATCGTCTACCACTATAACGAATTTTCCCTCTTTAAAATCCTTTACAGCCTCTTCAATAGAACTCAGTTTAAAATTTTCCATGTATTGTTATATAAGTTTTTCTTTAATTATTATTTCCATCAATTTCTTTGAATTTTGTTCAATCGCTACAAGGTCTTTGACCAAGCGGAAGCGAAGTTTTATGGCTCTCAGATATATTATTACACCTATGGGTATAAGTATCATCGAGAGTATGTTGAGCCACCTTTTCTCAAACGGTGGTTTTACAGCATCTTCCTGCATCACGGGGAACATGTTCAGGTATATGATAACCTTTTTGTTTCGGCTGTTACCCATCTCCTCGACAAGTTTTTCGAGTTTTTCGTTAATAGCGGTGAGTTTGTCGTTCTCTTCGCCAAAGAACACCTGCTTCAACGATGGTAGTTTCTTTAGCTTATGCTCTTTTTTGTAGTGTCTCACCTCGCTGTGCAGTTCTTCGAGGGTTTTGTGGTTTTTACCATAGTCGGGGTCCTCTATCACAACCTCTTTCAGTGTGACGTTGCGCTTCTCGCTTATGCCTAAGAGGTTGCGGAAGAACTCTTTGTAGGCATCGGTGTTGAATATTGCCGAGTCTTTGTTCGACTGGTATGTGAATAGTGCTCCGAGAGGTGCAAGCACAAGAGTGCTCATCCAACTGCCGAGCCATATTTGCCACTCTCCCTCGCGTGCCATCTTGTAGGCCGATGTGTTGAGCAGGTAGTAGGTTATGAATATTCCCACCGATATAAGCACGGGGTAGCCCAAGCCTCCTTTTCTCACTATGGCTCCAAGCGGTGCACCTATGAAGAAGAATATTATACACGCAAGCGACAGGGTTATTTTGTCCCACCAGGTTATTTTGTGCTTGTTCAGGTCTTTGTCGAGGCCGTGTATCACATTGTTTTTTATCTCATAGTCGGCTTTCAGCTGTTTTATTTTTGTGAGCTGTGCCTTTTTCCATAATTTCTTGTTTAGGGCGGTGGCTGTGTTGTATATACTGTCGGTGTTGAGCGAGAATATATTGCTTTTCTCCATGTATGTGGTGTCCTGCGCGTTCATCTCGGTCTTCATGTTGAATGTGGTGCGCATGGCTCCTTTCCAGTTGTTACGGCCTATGCTGTCGTTGTAGGCTGTCATCTTCACAACCGACTCTTCGAGCTCTTTCATGTTCTGGCTCTTTGCGTTTGCTTTAAGGAAAGAGCCGTCTTTCATGTCGAAGCCACCATCTATGGGGATAACAAATACCTTTTTACGGAACGTTTCGCGACGGTAGGGTACGTTCTTGCGGTTTACGCCCTGGTCGGTGATGTTCGAGAATTGCTCTCCTGTAAAGAGTTGCAACATAAGGTGGTGTTCGTCGGGTGTGGTGGCGATGCTTCCCGAGTCGGCAACAAGTATGTTAGCGTTTTCAAACCCTGACGACATGTCATAAATCATCACCTTGTAGAGCATGCCGGTCTCTTTGTTCTTTTTCTGCACGAATAGGTTATACCCCTCTATCTGGTCGTAGAATACCCCCTCGGGTATCTCTACCTCGGGCGATGTCTGTTTTATGGAGTATAGTATTGTGTAGAGCTTCATTTGAGCATAGGGGCTCACCACGTTCTGGAAGTAAAATGATATTCCGCCAAGCATAATACACTGCACCATGATGGGTAACATAATGCGTATGAGCGGTATTCCGGCGGCTTTCATGGCAAGCAACTCCAACCTCTCACCAAAATTTCCAAAGGTCATCAACGATGCCAGCAGTATAGCCAAGGGCAGTGCTTCGGCTACAAGGGCTATGGAGCAGAGCGAGAAAAATTGTGCAAGTATCGAAAAGTCGAGACCTTTGCCCACAAATTCATCTACCGATCTCCATAACATCTGCATTATGAAAATAAAGAGACATATAAAAAATGTACCTACCAGAAGCTGTGTGAAGCTCTTGATAATGAAAAGGTCGAGTTTTTTTATAGGCAGTCTCATGTTCTGTTGTGTTAAATCTCTGTGTTTTTTATTATTTATGCGTCGCAAGGGTAAATACGCCCAACCTTGTTTTTGCAATGAGCGCAATCTATCTCCTACAAAGATAATGCAAGGCTTGTGCACTGCAAAACAAATTTATTTATTTTTAATATATAGCTATATATAATTATTATTTACCCGCTCCTGCTCTCTCTCTTCGAGGGTCGAAAAGGGCCCGGGAAATGGGGTGCCGTGGTTGGGTATGAAATTAATGCACCGCAAGCTATGGCATAGCTTGCGGTGCATTAATTATTAATGTTTCGCTGTTTTCTTACATACCGCTTTGTCGCCTGAGGTTTTCAATTTGCGAGTCCCATAAATCTCTTTGTTCATCACCCTCTCCCTTCTCGGCAAAGTCGGTAATAACAAGGGTGTGCTCTCTTGTGAGCTCGTTGTATGCTATTCTCATCTCAAAGTAGGTGTTTATATCCTCGTCGTTCCAACGTAGTTTAACATACACACCGTTTCTTTGGTTTACTATATGAGCGATTCTCTCCTCGGTTTTTCCCCAACGGAAAATATAGGTTTTTCCAACAGCTTCAACCTTGTCGGCAAACCAAGGCGATAACCCTGCGGCCGTGCCAATATATTTCCATATCATGGGTGCGCTCCCTTTCATGGGGTATTCGATGCTTATTTTCTCTTTGCTCATAGGGCGTATGGAATTATGGTAAAAACAAAGTTATTTTGTTAATCTTCTGCAAGATAGTAAATGTTATTTAATAAAACAAGCCTCTTTGTTTTATATTATGTTAATATTGCTAAAACCTTTGTTTCTGCGATGGTAAAATCCCCTTCCCCGGCTTGCTGAATCACGAAAATCTGTAATAAAAAATATTTTTTCGATGAATTTGTTCAAAATGTTTGTAAATTCAAATAAATAGCACTATCTTTGCACCGCAAAAATGTGATGGCGAGATAGCTCAGCTGGTTAGAGCGCATGATTCATAATCATGAGGTCCCCGGTTCAATCCCGGGTCTCGCTACTAAAAAAGATGATTCGCAGGAATCATCTTTTTTAGTTTATCACCCTATTGAGATATTTGTATAGAGTGGGTTTGCTTTTTCGCAATATTGCAACAATTTACTTAATAAACCTTTTAATAACAGGAATTTGGTTGAGTGGAAGGTCTTTTTTTATAAAATAGGCAACGAACAAGGCCAAAAGCACGCTGTTTACTCCCATTCTGGCAACGGTGTTTTCTATGGGCAACATTACAGAAACCCCGTAGAGCACGCCGAAGAGGGCCACATAGCAGAGTATCCCTTTAATATCGTAGTTGGTGGGGTTGCGTTTTTGTCCCACAATATATGAGAGTGTCATGGCTGTGAAATATCCTGCAAAAGAGCCCCAAGCGCAAGCCATATACCCGTATTTGGGCACAAACAGAATGTTTATGGCAAAAAGTATGGCACAACCTATGAACGAGAATATTGCACCCCAGTAGGTCTCGTCGTTCAGTTTATACCAAAAGGAGAGGTTGAAATATACCCCCATGAATACCTCCGCGGCCATTACTATGGGCACAACTTTTAGCCCTTCCCAGTAACTGCTGTTTACCATGTGCTTGAATATATCCATGTAGAACATCACGCAGAGGAACGCCATGAGTGCTATTACAATAAAATATTTCATAGCCTTGGCATTCAGCTCTTTGCTGTTCTTGGTGGTGCTGTTTCCGAACACAAAAGGTTCGTAGGCATAGCGGAACGCCTGCATGAGCATGGCCATTATGGCTGCAATCTTCACCGATGCGCCGTAGATGCTTAGTTGCACCTTGCCCTCCTGCCCGGGAACAAGCTGTGTGTATATTATTTTGTCGGCGTTGAGGTTGAGGATACCTGCAATACCGAGCAACAGCAGAGGCCACGAGTACTTGAGCATGCTTTTCAACAGTGCTGTGTCGTTCGTGAAGCGGAAGAGGCGTAGCTCGGGTATAAAAAAGAATGTTATGAACGATGTACACACAAGGTTAATAAGGAAAACATAGTATGCTTGGTTGCCCGGTGTGTAAAAACCGCCCATTACATCGGGGTATTTTTCGCATATAGCGGGTAGCAGAAGGAACACAAACAGGTTGAGAGCGATGTTTGTGAATATGTTCAGCAATTTAAGGGCTGCAAATTTTATCGGCCTTTTTTGGAACCTCAAAAGCCCGAAGGGTATAGCTTGCAGTGCATCTAATGCCACAACTACGGCCATCATGCCCACAAATTCGGGGTTTTCGGCATAGCCCAAAGCCTCGGACACGGCAGGCAGAAAGGTGAATATGCCAAGCAGAAAGAGAACGCACAGGGTTCCTATTACCTGCATCGACATGGAGAAGGTCTTTTTTATGTCGGAGCCCTCCTTGCTTGCGAAGCGGAAGAATGTGGTCTCGAACCCGAAGGTGAGTATCATGAGTAACAGTGCTGTCCACGCGTAAATGTTTGTGACAACACCATAGTTACCACTCTCCACGCTCATCTTAGCGGTGTAGAGTGGTACAAGAAGGTAGTTGAGAAAACGGCCCACTATACTGCTGAGGCCGTATATAACAGTGTCTTTTGCAAGCGATTGCAGTTTGCCCATAGTAGTTTAAAAAAGTGTTCCTTGTTCTCCGTTGTTGAATCGGTTGCGACCAAGGTGTTTGTATGCAAGGTCGGTAACTTCGCGACCGCGGGGGGTGCGTTTAATAAAGCCCTCTTTAATGAGATAGGGCTCGTAAACCTCCTCTATCGTGCCCGCATCTTCGCTCAAAGCGGTGGCGATGGTGCCTATACCCACCGGGCCTCCCTTGAACTTGTCTATAATTGTGCAAAGAATCTTGTTGTCTATCTCATCGAGGCCATATTTATCTATGTTCAGCGCCTCCAACGCCATTTTGGCAATAGAGTTGTTTATGTGTCCGTTGCCCATAACCTGTGCAAAGTCGCGCACACGTCGCAAGAGAGCGTTTGCTATACGCGGTGTGCCACGGCTGCGACGGGCTATCTCATAGGCTGCCTCCTCGTCGAACGTAACTCCCAGAATTTGTGCCGAGCGAGCTATGATGCCGGCAAGCGTTTTGCTGTCGTAATATTCGAGGTGCATGTTTATGCCGAAGCGGGCTCTGAGCGGAGCTGTGAGCAGGCCGCTGCGGGTTGTTGCACCAATAAGGGTGAAGGGGCTGAGGTCTATCTGTATGGAACGTGCCGACGGCCCTTTGTCTATGAGAATATCTATGCGGTAGTCCTCCATGGCCGAGTAGAGGTACTCCTCGACTATGGGCGACAGGCGGTGAATCTCGTCGATGAAAAGCACGTCGTTTGGCTCGAGCGAGGTGAGTATGCCGGCAAGGTCGCCGGGCTTGTCGAGCACCGGGCCCGAGGTAACCTTGAATCCCACGCCAAGCTCGTTGGCAATAATATTACTCAGCGTGGTTTTACCAAGCCCCGGAGGGCCGTGAAGCAACACGTGGTCGAGCGACTCGCCACGCATCTTTGCGGCCTGAACAAATATTTTAAGATTGCTCACCACCTTCTCCTGTCCGCTAAAATCGCAAAAAGAGAGCGGTCGCAGAGCATTCTCAAATTCTTTGTCGCTGTTTTTGCCGCGAATATTAAAATCTGTGCTCATATATTTTGTTTATCTTTTCTTTTTTTGTTGTTGTACGGAACATGGCGTTACCAAGCGCGAAGATAATAATAATAATTACAAATGTGGTTTAAATTTTTCTTTTTATTATCTTCGCATCTGTTACGGCGCAAAGTGTGCCTCTGTATAATAAAATTCCGAAAATATGGTTTTAAACTACATTTGGGTTGCTTTTTTTCTTTTAGCCTTTATCATAGCCTTGTGCAGGTTGCTCTTTGCCGGCGATGTGGAGGTCTTCCCTGCAATAATGTCATCGACCTTCGAAACGGCACGCACAGCCTTCGAAATTTCACTCGGCCTCACAGGTGTTCTCTCGTTGTGGCTCGGCATAATGAAGATTGGCGAGAAGGGTGGGCTTGTGTCGGCACTTGCAAAGCTGTTGAGCCCTGTGCTTTGCAAGATATTCCCCGATATTCCAAAGGGGCACCCTGTTATGGGTACCATGTTCATGAATTTTTCGGCCAACATGCTTGGGCTCGATAACGCCGCCACACCCATGGGGTTACGAGCCATGCAGGAGTTACAGGATATAAACCCCAAAAAGGATACTGCTAGCAACAGCATGATAATGTTCCTTGTGCTGAATACATCGGGGCTTACGCTTATCCCTGTGAGTGTGCTCCTCTATCGTGCTCAAATGGGGGCGGCCAATCCCACCGATGTCTTTATACCTATCCTCATAGCAACCACCGTAGCTACCCTTGTGGGGCTTGTGGTAACCTGCTTGTGGCAACGCATAAATTTGTTCAACCCCACTTTGTTGCTTTTCATATTAGCTGTGTGTCTGTTTGTGGCTGGTGGCACGTGGGGCATGATGCAACTATCGCGTGTGCAGATAGAGGTGTTATCGACAACCCTTGCCAACGTTATACTCTTCTCGGTGATAATACTTTTTATCGTGTCGGGCCTTGTGGCAAGGATAAACGTCTACGAGGCGTTCATCGAGGGTGCAAAAGAGGGTTTTACTACGGCTGTGCGCATAATCCCCTATCTGATAGCTATTTTGGTGGCTGTGGGGGTGTTTCGCGCATCGGGTGGCATGGACGTTATAATGAACGGTGTGTCGTGGTGTGCAGGTCTTGCGGGTGTGGGCGACGATTTTGTGGGTGCTCTCCCCACCGCCATAATGAAACCTTTGAGCGGAAGCGGTGCGCGTGGCATGATGATTGATGCGATGACCACCTATGGTGCCGACTCGTTTGCCGGTCGTCTTGCCTGTCTCTTTCAGGGTGCAACCGACACCACCTTCTACATTCTTGCCGTCTATTTTGGCAGTGTGGGCATAAGAAAAACACGTCATGCCGTAACCTGCGGGCTCATAGCCGATGTTGCAGGTATATTGGCTGCCGTGGTTGTGGCATATATATTCTTTGGATAATAAAAAACAGTTATAAATTATGATAAGCTATCAGACAGAGGGTGTTAAGATGCCCGCAATAAAACGTCGTGAGGTAAGTGCATGGGTGAAGGCCGTTGCCGCCACTTATGGTAAAAAAGTGGGCGATGTTGCATATATCTTTTGCAACGACGATAAAATCTTGGAGGTGAACAACGAATATCTGCAACACGACTATTACACCGATATTATAACCTTCGACTACTGCGAGGACGATGTGATAAGTGGCGACCTCTTCATCTCGCTCGACACCGTGAAAAGCAACAGCGAGCTTGTGGGCGCAAGCTACGAGCAGGAGCTTTACCGTGTTATAATACACGGCATACTGCACCTGTGTGGCGTGAACGACAAGGCTCCCGGCGAGCGCGAGATTATGGAGGCCGCCGAGAACAGGGCTCTTGCGATGCGTGTGTAGGGTAGAGGGGTTAAAGTATCAGCCCGTCGAGCATAGAGGCAAAAAGTTCCAACCCTTCGCGTATCTCGCTCACCTTTATAAACTCGTTTGCCGTGTGTGAACGGGTAGAGTCGCCGGGTCCCATTTTAAGCGTGGGGATAGAGAGCAGAGCCTGGTTCGAAAGGGTGGGGGAACCAAATGGTTTTCGGCCCATCTTAACGGCTCTTTTTACCAGCGGGTGCTCCATGGGTATCGACGAGGAGTTAAGCCTTGTGGAGCGCGGTGTGACATCGGCTGTAACAGCATCTTTTATTATTTGTGCCATCTCGCTGTTTGAGTAGCACTCGTTTGTGCGCACATCGACCACAAATTCACAAATGTCGGGTATAACATTGTGTTGTGTCCCGGCATTTATCTGAGTGACACTCATCTTTACATCGCCCAAAAGTTCCGATGATTTGGGGAATTTATGTGTGCGGAACCACTCAATATCTTTCATAGCCTTGTATATGGCATTCTCGCCGGTGTTGCGTGCCGCGTGCCCCGAAATTCCATGAGCTACGCAGTCGAGCACCATGAGCCCTTTTTCGGCTATCGCCGGTTGCATGCATGTGGGCTCTCCCACTATGGCGCAATCGATAGGTGGCAACAGGGGTATAACGGCCTCTATACCATTCTTTCCCGAAACCTCCTCCTCGGCCGATGCAAGGAAAATTACATTGTATTTTTGAGGGTTTTTGCACAGGAGGTAGAACAACTGTAACATTGTTACAAGCGATGCTCCGTCGTCGTTTGTGCCGAGCCCGTAAATAATATCTCCATCGACGATGGGGGTGTAGGGGTGGGTGTTCCACCCTGCAACAGGTTTCACCGTGTCGATGTGTGCATCGAGCAAGAGTGTGGGGCGCGAGGCATCGAAACCGGGGGCAACACACCAAATATTGTTTATGTGACGATGAATATCGATCATCATAGGTGTACTGCGCTCTATAAATCTTTGCAGTTTGTCGGCGGCATCACTCTCCTCACGGCTTATAGAGGGGGTGCTCACCAATACTTTTAACAGCTCTACTGCTTGTGTTACATTTTGTTCGCTTATATTCATGTTTTGTACCTCTGTTTGCATGCAAAAGTACAAGATAAATTCTATTTTCCGAAATTTTTATCTTTATTCTCGCTCGTTATCTTTGAGGTATCTTTGAGCTACGCTCTAAGATGTTGCGGGTTGCAAGCAACACTCCTTTGTGAAACTAAAGTTTCTGTCGTCGCAAGCAACGCTCTTTTCGCGTTGCCGCAGTAAAAAACATTGAAGTAAACTTCATGTTTCTCGCTCGTTGTTTGTATCTTTGCACCTACATTTTATTTACTATAAAGAATAAACACAAATTACAATGATAACAGCAGACCAATTAAAAGATATTCAAGAGCGTACACAGGCTCTCAAACAGTATCTTTCCATCGATGAAAAAATTATTCAGGTTGAGGAGGAGCAGTTGCGCACGCAGGCACCCGGTTTTTGGGATAACGCCAAGGTGGCCGAGGCTCAAATGAAAAAGGTTAAAGCCATACAGGCGTGGATAGACGGCTATAAGGAGGTGTATAATCGCACCGAGGAGGTGGAGCTCGCCATGGAGCTCTATCGCGACAGCATGGTTACCGAGGAGGAGGTGGACGATGCCTATGCACGTGCGCTGACAGCAGTTGAGGAGCTTGAATTAAAGAATATGTTGCGTGGCGAGGCCGATGGCATGAGCTGTGTGTTGAAGATAAATTCGGGAGCAGGTGGCACCGAGAGCCAGGATTGGGCCTCTATGCTCATGCGTATGTATCTTCGTTGGGCCGAGGCTAACAAATACAAAACCTCTACCATCAACTTGCAGGAGGGCGATGAGGCCGGTATAAAAACTGCAACCATTCAGATTGATGGTAATTTTGCCTATGGTTACCTCAAAGGAGAAAACGGTGTACATCGTCTTGTGCGTGTCTCTCCCTATAATGCGCAGGGTAAGCGCATGACCTCTTTTGCATCGGTTTTTGTCACACCGCTTGTCGATGACAGCATCGAGGTGGTTATCGAGCAGGCCCGAATATCTTGGGATACCTTCCGAAGCGGTGGTGCCGGCGGACAGAATGTGAACAAGGTTGAGTCGGGTGTACGCTTGCGTTATATGTTCACCGACCCGGACACAGGCGAGCAAGAGGAGATTCTCATTGAGAACACCGAAACACGCGACCAGCCCAAGAACAAGGAGAAGGCGTTGGCCCTCTTGCGTTCAATGCTCTATGACAAGGAACTCAAACGCCGTCAGCGTGAGAAAGACAAGATTGAGGCCGGTAAAAAGAAGATAGAGTGGGGCTCGCAGATACGCTCCTATGTCTTCGACGACCGTCGCGTCAAGGACCACCGCACCAACTATCAGACCTCCGATGTAGGTGGCGTGATGGACGGTAAAATCGATGGTTTCATCAAATCGTACCTCATGGAGTTTGCCGAGGAGGGCGAGTAACAATTATGGCAATAGAGATAGAGCGTAAGTTTCTTGTAACCAACAACAGCTACAAAGAGCTGTCGTTCCGTAGCGACCGCATAGCGCAAGGTTACATCTGCCGTCAGGGCGGTAACACAACGCGTGTGCGTGTGCGTGGCGACAAGGGTTACCTCACCATAAAGGGGCCTTCGCACGACGGCATGAGCCGTTACGAGTGGGAACGCGAAATTCCTGTCGATGAGGCTTGGGAGCTTATGAAACTATGTCAGGGTGGCATAATAGACAAGTGTCGTTACCTTGTGAAAAGCGGTGCCCACACATTTGAGGTCGATGAGTTTTATGGCGACAACGAGGGGCTTGTTATGGCCGAGGTAGAGCTTGGCTGTGCCGACGAGCAGTTTGAACGCCCCTCTTTCTTAGGCTGCGAGGTTACAGGCGATGCACGTTACTACAACGGTTACCTTTCGCGTAACCCATTCAAATATTGGGAAAAAGAGTAGTTGTTTTTAAAGCGAACACAAACTATGGGAAACAATAGAATATTATGGGTCGATTGGGCAAAATTTATTTGTATGTATCTCGTGATTGTGGGGCATCTTGCAAACAGAGAACCTTTGTATATAAAAGATTTACTCTGCCACTTTCATATGCCTGTGTTTTTCTTTATATCGGGTTACCTGTCTAAGAAGGGCATGTGTTTTAAAGATTTTTTAAAAGCAAAAATAAAATCTCTGCTTCTCCCGTACATATCAATAAATATTTTGGTTATGATACTCATGATTCCGGAATATTTGTCAGGTGGAATAGATATAAAACACCTGTTATTTATGTTGGGAACCGTCGATTCTCTGCATGCTGGTGGTGCAACTTGGTTTCTTGTATGTCTGTTTTTTACCGAAATTATATCATATTTTGTTTTAAAACGCAAGCTCTTTACATCTGTTGTTATTGCCTTGTTTTTTGCATGTTTGGCAACCCTTCCATATATACCGAAGGGCATATACTTTAAAATAGATGTCGCTTTTATGGCTGTTCCGTTTTTTGTTGGTGGTTTTCTATGTAAGGAACATAATTTGTTTGAGAAGGTAAAAAGTAATATCATACTGGATATAACTCTGTTGGCACTATGCTTGGTAATTCCGTTATTTAACGGTAAACCGGGCATGTGCCCTCGTAATATGGGCTACTACCCTTTGCTTTATTATCCGTTTGTGTTTGTCTATATTTTTACTATCCAAAGATTATTGGCGAGAATAAAAAAACTACCTCAATTTGTGAAAAACATATCGAATGGTACAATCTTATATATAGGGCTTCAGGGGGTCGGGATAGTATATTGGAATAAATTATTATTCAAAGCAGGAGTGTATGAGATAATACCACGAGGCGGGTATGTCGATTGCATTATAGGCTCCGTGGTTATTATGCTTGCCGTGTATCCGTTTATGGTCTATACCTTGTCAAAATATCCACATCTTTTTGGAAGAAAAAGGCGAGTATAACACATCGTTGAATTTAGTATCCTAAAAATAAATATCGGTTGATTGTATGAGAAACCATTCATTTGATTCTCTGAAATTTATTTGTACAATATTGGTTATATTCATACATACTCCTCAACCATCGGGGTTAGAGTTGTATATAGAACCCTTACAGCGATGTGCGGTTCCAATATTTTTTATGTTGTCGGGGTATTTTACATATGGAAAAACTAATTTAAATGAAAAAATACACAGACGCATAATTTCGATATCAAAGTTGTTTGGTTGGGCTTTTCTTTTCTATATGCTTATATTTATAGTACACAACAAGCCTTCGGTGTTCTTTGATGTTGTATTAAAACAGGTACATGAGTTTGTGTGCTTTAATAATGTGCTGTTTTGTAAGCATTTATGGTATATACATGCTTATTTGTATATACTTGTTATAATGTTGTTCGTAAATAGATGTAACCTCTATAAACCGTTGTTTTATGCAACCCCTATCTTGCTTATCACAGCGTTATTGCTTGGTAAATATGACGAAGTAATTTTTGCGAGGGACATACCAACATACATATCAAGAAATTTTCTTTTTACAGGAATACCGTTCTTTGCAATAGGAATGTTTATTAGAAAAAAGCGGGACGTAATACAGTTGTGCGTAAGCAAAAACAAAATAATTATGTGGTGCTTGTTTTTTTATGTGGCAGGTGTGGTTGAAAACATTGTATTCGATTTATACCACAACCAGGGCGACCTCTATTTAACGACAACACCCTTGGCTTTCTGTATATTTATTATGTTTTTAAATACATATCAGGCGCAAGAAACTGTTTTTTCCAAAATAGGAGAGGAGGATAGCTTGTACATATATATATTCCATGTTTTTCTGGCCGATAAAATGTTTTCACTTTGTAACAGGTTGGAATTACTTGATTATTATTCGTACATAAGCGTTCCTGCTGTCTTTGTTATCACTATCGTGTTTATAAAAGTGTTGAGAAAAATAAAAATTATAGGTCGGTTAATATAGTTTGTGTGTTTTTATATCTCATTCTTGTGCCACAAGTGAAATTTAATCATAAGCGGTTTAGTGACATATACGCTGAATATTGCCGCACCTATGATACCTGCCGAGTTGAAAAGAAAGTCGAACCAGTCGCCTCCGCGGTGTTGGGTCATAAACTCCTGTAAAAGCTCTATGGCTCCGCTGAACAGAATGGGCCCTACGATTGCTCCCCAGAATATTTTTTTCACTCTTATCCTCAAGTGAGTAAAGAAATATTCGAACCACAGCACACAACAAAAACCGCCGTACATTATAAAATGTGCAACCTTGTCGATGTTCTCCACCTCGTTAAGGGTTGTTTTTGGTGGTTTGAAAAACGACAAGTAAATTATCGCTGTAATTATAATGAGCGACAAAGGGTATCTTTTTAGTATTTTATCTATTCTTTCAATCATCAATGTTTCTTTATTTATTAAGTCGCAATATTCGTTAAATTAGTATATTTGTATATATATATGAGATGCGACCTTAAAAGGTTTGCAAATGTAATATACCAAACAGGTGAAAACCGCTTTTTAGCACATTTTAATATGAGGTTTTATTTTTATTTTTCAAAAGGGGAGCGTCGAGGGGTTATTTTTTTGCTTTTGTTAATATTAATAATCGTTTTTTTACAAAGGGTTTTATAGGCATGCAAGTGGTTGTTTAAACATAAGAATAAATAATTTGTTTAACATGACGCAATATTTTGTAAATTATAAAGTTTTATGATTATCTTTATGCAGTTTGATAAGGTCTTGGCGATATAATATTAAACATACAAAAAATTATGACAACAATGAAAAAAGCTCTCATTACGGGTATCACAGGGCAGGACGGTTCTTTCCTTTCCGAGTTCTTATTGAGTAAAGGATATGATGTGCACGGAACAATTCGTCGCTCTTCGGTCGATTATCGCGAGCGCATCGCTCACCTCGAAGGGAACCCCCGCTTTCACCTTCATTACGCCGACTTGGGCGACTCAATGAGCCTCATTCAGGTGATAGGCAAGGTGCGCCCCGATGAGATATACAACCTTGCCGCACAGAGCCATGTGCAGGTGAGTTTCGACTCTCCCGAGTTTACGGCTAATGTCGATGCAACAGGTGTTCTCCGCATTTTGGAGGCTGTGCGTCTTACTGGCCTTGCAAGCACATGTCGCATATATCAGGCCTCTACATCGGAGCTTTATGGCAAGGTCGAGGAGGTTCCTCAGAACGAAAATACACCCTTCCACCCTTACAGCCCTTATGCTGTGGCAAAGCTCTATGGTCACTGGATAGTTAAGGAGTATCGCGAGGCATACAATATGTTCTGCTGTTCGGGTATTCTCTTTAATCACGAAAGCGAGCGTCGTGGCGAGACATTTGTAACCCGTAAAATCACCCTTGCCGCCGCGCGTATAGCACAGGGCAAGCAGGAGAAGCTCTATCTTGGCAACCTCTCTTCGTTGCGCGACTGGGGTTATGCAAAAGACTATGTAGAGTGCATGTGGTTGATGTTGCAGAACGAAAAACCCGAGGATTTTGTTATTGCAACGGGTGTTCAGCACTCGGTGCGCGACTTCTGTTACTATGCTTTCAAGCATGTGGGCATAGAGCTTGAGTTTGTGGGTGAAGATGCCGAGGAGAAGGGTATCGACAAGGCGACAGGAAAGGTTATCATAGAGGTATCGCCCGACTTTTTCCGTCCCACCGACGTGGTAAACCTCTGGGGCGACCCCTCAAAAGCGCGTGCAAGGCTCGGCTGGGACCCTGCAAAAACTCCCTTTGAGGAGCTCGTGAGAATAATGGTCGAGTCGGACATGGCAAAGGTTGCTGTTGAACGTGCCGAGGAGCATATAAAGACCAACCTTGCCGAATATCTTGAGCGTGGAATAGACAAATAATAGCATCATGGATAAAAATGCCAAGATATATGTAGCCGGTCATCGTGGCATGGTGGGCTCGGCTATTGTGAGAGAGTTACAGCGTCAGGGTTACGAAAATATCATAACTCGCACACATGCAGAACTTGACCTCTGCCGTCAGGAACAGGTGGAGAGGTTTTTTGCAACCGAAAAACCCGAATATGTTTTTCTTGCCGCTGCAAAGGTTGGCGGTATCGTGGCCAATCAATCGGCTCTTGCCGACTTTATGTACGACAATATGATGCTCGAGATGAACGTAATAAACGCCGCTTGGCGCAACGGTTGCAAGAAGTTGCAGTTTCTTGGTTCGTCGTGCATCTACCCACGCATGGCTCCCCAGCCCATGAAAGAGAGCTGTCTGCTTACATCGGAGCTTGAGCCTACCAACGAGGCATATGCGCTTGCAAAAATTTCGGGCCTTAAATATTGCGAGTATCTCAACCGTCAGTATGGTACCGACTACATAAGTGTGATGCCTACCAACCTGTATGGCCCTAACGACAACTATCACCCCACGCACAGCCATGTGCTCCCGGCCCTCATACGTCGTTTCCACGAAGCAAAAGAGGCGGGCCTTGCAAGTGTTACCTGCTGGGGCGACGGAACGCCCATGCGCGAGTTTCTCTATGTCGATGACCTTGCCAACCTCTGCGTCTTCCTCATGAACAATTACAGCGGTAACGAGACCGTGAACGCCGGAACGGGCAAGGAGGTGAGCATCAAAGAACTTACCGAGCTGGTAGCAAAAGCAGTAGGTTACGAGGGCGAGATTTTGTGGGATACAAGCAAGCCCAACGGTACCCCTCGCAAGTTGCTCGATGTGTCGAAGAGCGCTGCGCTCGGTTGGCGTTACACCACCGAACTTGCCGACGGTATACGCCTTGCATACGAAGATTTTCTCTCAAACCCCATGAGAGCCGAAAGGTAAGAGGTTTACACAAAAAAATCAACCCCGCAGGGTTGATTTTTTTGTGTTGAACAAAGCCGGGAATAATGTTGTTTATGTGTATGCAACATACATCTTTGGCCTATAAAATGTTGCAACCGCACGTTTTTATGCCTCGAAACCACTCTTTGATATGAAAAAGAGAATAGAATTTAATAAATGCAACACCCGGGTATCTCGTTTTTCTCTTTTGCGTAGCCTTGCAGGACGGTCGCTCTACAAATGCCCTGTCTGCGGAGATATATGCTCCTTTTGTGTCGAAAAATATGCTCGCGCATGCCCAACATGCAAATATTGCGGTTCTCCTGTTGAGGCCGAATAATACCGAAAAATTAAAAGAAAGTTTTCTTACCTCCCCCTCTGCCTTCGCAGGTGAGCCTAAATTTTAATATAGCTTCCACAGCCTCGTCGGCGCTGTCGGTGAGGGTGAGTAGCAGGTTCTTGTAACAACCGCTTTTTGCAAGCTCCTGCAACAGAGGGTAGACAGGTAGGTGGGCTCTCCAATATTCACAGCCCAGGAACACCATGGGGCTTGCGTAGCCACAGGTGAGGTAGTGGTTTTGTGCTGCATCTTGAAAAATCTCCTGCATCGTTCCTGCACTCCCCGGCGAGTATATGATGCCCCCTTTGGCAATAGTGAGCAGTATATCTTCGCGTATGCTGTTGTCGAAATATTTTGCTATGTGCGAGGCAAAAGGTGTGGCGGGTTCGTGCCCGTAGAACCATGTGGGTATACCGATGCTGTCGTGTGTCTCCTTGCGAGGAATTTTCTTCATCAACTCAAAGGCCGAAGAGAGCCACCCCTCGTCGCTGTGCGAGGGAGCATGCGCGAGCAACGCAATAGCGGTCTCTACCACCTCGTCGCTGTGTCCGGCCAGCCACACGCCAAGGTGGGCAGCCTCCATGGCACCCGGTCCTCCGCCTGTAACAACAAGACACCCTCTCTCGGCAAGCTGTTTGCCTATGAGTACCACCTTGCGATAGTTGGCATCGGTGCGCAACAGCGCGTGACCACCCATTATGGCAACCACACTGCGCTCGTCGTGCTTGGCAAGCATGTCGTGTAACGCATCGCTCACCGAGTGGTCGTGTAATGCTCGTGCAACAGTTTCGGCAATATCGCCCGCCTGTTTGCCATGCGATATATAGTGCCTGTATATGCGTGTGTCGTAACAGCTGTCAAAGGTCTCGGGCTCCAGGTGGTTATATCCCTCGTAGAGGTCACTTGCGGTGTAGAGACGGGCAAGAAACATGTTGAAGGGGGAGGGTAATGTGGGTAGAATGTAACAATCGGGTGAGAGCCTTTTTAACATAGCGTCGGGCGTGTTGCACCCGAAAAATATACAATCCTCGAAAAAACATTGCATAGCCTCTTCTCCAAACTCTATATTTTGGAAGGCATAGTGCCTAAGCACGCTCTTCTTCTTTAAAAGAGCCGACAGAGCCTCTCTGCTCTCAATCTCGGTGTATTTGTTCATAGTAACAGGCTGTTTGTGTGTTGTGCGAGCCTTCAAATGTAGTTATTTAAAAGAGAATATAACATAGGAAAAGGTTATTCTAATGTTTGCTCACCATTCCAAAATGATTTTAAGTTATAAATTGCTCTTGTAAACAAATTTGGAGGTAGAGGGCCAAGTACTAGCACTCCATTTTGGTTAAGTAAAAATCCGACTTCTTTTTTGTTTATCTTTTCATTGCAGCTACCATAGAGAACCACTGTTCTTATAATATCACAAGATGGATAATATTTATTGATAAAATCTCTTTCAATATCATCGTAATTATTAAGTTCTTGAATGCCTAAAAGCATATTTTCATATTTTTTTCCTTCGATATTGATAATCTCCTTTTTCTTTTTATCAAAAAGAATCAAGTCAGGAATATAATATATAGACGTTTTATCACCTTGTTTATAAGCTGTTCTATTTACATACTTGGGTAATGCTATTGGTTCGCCTTTATCAGTCATAAAATACCCCTTCTCACACCCTGCATGATTTTCAAAGATTGAATAAGCATTTTCAAAATTTTCAGAAGTGATATGTATAAATATTGTACCCAATTTTTCTCCAGTTGTATCATAATGCCAATAGTCGGTTGGCAGTGTAGTTTTTGGAATAGACAATCCATCTATCTTAATACCAATAACATTTGCTATCTGTATGAATTTATTATTCCGTCCAATCATTTTTTGCGTTAGTCCGTGTTGAGTAATAACAATATCTTTATTCCAACCTAATTTTCGTATAACGGCAGAAATGATACTTAATGCGCCTATATTGGGGTCGTGCGATAATCCACCTGACTTTTCAAGTCTTCCCGAAACTTCAATACGATTATCAAACTTTGTTATATTGATTGGCGTATTGCCTTTGGGAGCTTTTCTCATCTTTTGCTTAAAAGATATTAACTCTTCTATACTTTTGAATGGCGTATATATTTTTGTATCTAGTTGTTTGCCAAGAATATTTACACCAAGTGTTAGGAGTAATCTAGTTCCAAAAATATTTGTTTCTGTTGGTTCTTTCTTTTGCTCTATTTGTAATTCATAGAGCATAATCTTCTTAACAGTAGGATAATAGCTTTGTATAAACACAAATTTCGAACATCGTTGATAGACACCTGTATTCCTGCTTTCGCTATCATCTGTTTTTGTTTCTTCAATAGCGTATATAGGTTTATCATCGATTTTAGGTTCCGATTCTTGCAGAAAAACAAGAAAATCTACAAAACTGGATTTGCCAGATACTGTTTTTAGAAATATTTTATCAAAACTATTTTCATTTCTGTTTGTTACGCCAACAATTTCATAAGTAAATGTAAACTTATTCTCTTTGTCCAAGATTGGTACAATCTGTAATGCGTTAATAAAGAAACTACATCTATAATCTCTTGCAAATTCTTGTAAGATTTTTACTATGACTGTTATTTTAGGACGTTCTTCTGTTAAAATCCAAAGATTATTTTTCATATTTCTCTAATATATATAATTGTTCAAAAACCGTTCTTTTTGTTTGCGATAATCCTTTATTATTGCTTTTGTATCTAGCATGCTCAAATTGTTTAAGTATCACTTTCCCATACATTGACAATGTTGATATTATTTCCTCTTGAGGCATAATACCTTCTGAATTATAGCTTAGAACTAAATATTTATATTTGCAAGAACTTGCGATATATGATAAATCTCTTAAAGCTGTATTAGTTGAACAAAATGACGATTTTTGTTTAGAATAATCTCTCATTCCTGTAACACCTTTAATTTTCGGATTGTCATATTTTGCGATTGTTTCTAATACGTGATAATTGGGGGCATATTGTCGTTCATTATAAGGTGGGTCTAAATATAGGATGTCTGTATCTATTCTATTACAGATAGAAATACTATCCTCATTATAAACAACATTCTTTTTTTTATTTTTAATAATATCTATTGTTCTCAACTTTAATTGTTTTAATGCTCTTGGGTCCCATTTTTTTTGAAAAGCAGCATAAACCCCTGCTATATTAGCGTAATATGGCACAGATTCTATTAGGCAAGCAAGTAATATAAAATATTCTTGCTCACTAATTCTATTGCTTATATACCAATCTTCTATTTGTAATCTTATTGCATCAATTTTTGCTCCATTTTCCGAACTAAAATACATTCGTGGTTGTTCTAATCCACTTGTACCATCAGGTGTATAATTGTTATATATAAAACCATGTTGAGGTTTTATGTTATTCAAAAAATTTACAACATATTCGAGTGGAGTACAACTAAAAAGATTTGTGTTGATAAGTGGTATTTCTGATAACAAATCTGTGAATTTAGGTTCTTCGTTGTTTTCTATGTATGCTTTTTGCAGACAAAATGAAAGATATAACATATCACATGAGCCAACCTCAAAGCCTTTCTTTTTGAAAAAACGAGCGACATTGGTTGTTCCTGAAAAAAAATCAAAGAAACGGGTTCCTTTTAATCCGCAGTCTTGCATTATACAAAATATCTTATCGACGATATTTTCTTTATTTCCAATGTATCTCATTATATTCAATAATTCGTAATTAGAACCTCATCACTTGTTCTATCTTCTGTATTAGCTATATGGTAACTTGAATTAGCATAATTCATAGATAAATGATGTATCCGATATTTATTATTGTTTAACCATTCTAATAATATCTCATTTCTTTTACCTTTATGAAATAATACATTTGACAATGCGAACTTAATATTTTTGTCATTAACTTCATCAAGTAATTTCAGCAACTGTATTTCATCTTGTTTACTCCAACCGTTAAAACCTCTTTTCCCATCGTTGTAAGAGCCTAACGTAATTAAGTAAGGTGGGTCGCAATATATAAAATCATTTTCTGTCAAATTGGAAAAATCATATTCCCTAAAATCTTTTTTCGTAAAATAAAAATCTGCGTTCTGTATTTTGTTTATAAAGTTTATCAAATTACACTCTATGTTGCTGTTATATTGACTTCGCTCCTTGCCAAAAGGAGTAGTAAAACTATGAGACCTGTTGTATCTTATTTGGTGGTTAAAAGAATAACATATAAGCAGAAATAGCTTTATTGGTTCTTTGTCTATATTGTATTTGCATCGAAGTTCTTTATATCCCTCCTCGTTTGTTTTAGATAGAGAATACAAATTGATGTGCTTGTATATTTCTGCAAGAATGGTTTCTAGTGGTGATTGTTTGAAATACTTATATAAATCTATAATATAAAACAAATTATCATTACAAAAAATTTTATTTGCAGAAACATTTATTGCAACATTGCACCCTCCAGCAAACAAATCAACAAATTTATCAATATGTTGTGGAAACAAAGGTAATATTTGTTCCAACAAACGAAATTTACCACCAATATAATTCATTGGCGATTTGATGTATTTTTTATTTGACATTTGTTCTTATTAGTATTGTCGTATTAGTGCAAAAACTAATATCTCGCATTAGGTTTAGTCGTAACAATTATCAACAAAGATAAACCTTTTTGTTCTATTCTCGCGCACAATGTTTGGCTATTTTTGTGCATATCATAAGTTTATACAGATTAAATGCTTTACCCTCTGCTCGCACCCTTGCGGTTTATTAAAACAAAAACGAGTCCCAAATTTCTTTGGAACTCGTTTGCGGTGCGTACGGGACTCGAACCCGTGACCCCATGCGTGACAGGCATGTATTCTAACCAACTGAACTAACGCACCAATAT
>JAZQVO010000035.1:0-7733 GCA_045631905.1 Bacteroidaceae bacterium | reverse complement strand
ACTGCCATATTGGTTGATAGTGATGGTAACCTCGTCTATCTCCTCGATGTTGGTAAACTCGCTCCAACCATCAGTTGCCTCGTAGGTTGCCTTTGCGCCATAGGGGACATAGAGGGTGCATGCGGTTTTATCAACATCGAATACACTGCTATCTATTGCAAAAAGATCTTCGGGCAGGATAAGTGATGTTATGCTTGTGAGGTTGCAACCATCGAACGCGTAGTTTCCTATGCTTGTAACGCCGGCGGGGATTATGATGCTTGTGAGGTTGCAACCATCGAACGCGTAGCGTCCTATACTTGTTACACTGGCGGGAATTTCAATGCTTGTGAGGCCGAAGCATTGAAATAACGCAAGGTCTCCTATACTTGTTACGCCCTCGGGGATTATAGTGTTTTTGCAACCTGCAATCAAAGTGTTGGTCGCAGTCTCTATAATGGCGTTGCAACCACCGCGACTATCATATTTTGTATTTCCGCTTTCAACCTCTATGCTTGTGAGGTTGTTGCAAACACTGAATAATTGTCGACCAATGCTTGTTACGCTGGCGGGGATTACTATGCTTGTGAGGCCGGAGCAATCATGGAACGCGGCGCTTCCTATTGTTGTTACGCTGTTGGGGATTTCAATGCTGGTGAGGTCACTGCAATAAGAGAACGCGCCTTCTCCTATGCTTGTTACGCTGCCCGGGATTGTTACGCTTGTGAGGCCGTCGCAACTACTGAACGCTCTGTCTCCTATGCTTGTTACGCCCTCGGGGATTATGGTGTTTTTGCAACCTGTAATCAAAGTGTTGGTCGCAGTCTCTATAATGGCGTTGCAACCACCGCGACTATCATATTTTGTGTTTCCGCTTTCAACCTCTATGCTTGTGAGGCCGGAGCACCAAGAGAACGCGCCTACTCCTATGTTTGTTACGCCGGCAGGGATTGTGATGCTTGTGAGGCCGGTGCAACCATTGAACGCGAAGTTGCCTATGCTTGTAACGCCGGCGGGGATTGTGATGCTTGTGAGGCCGGGGCAATTACTGAACGCGTAGTCTCCTATGCTTGTTACGCTACCCGGGATTGTTATGCTTGTGAGGCCGTCGCAACCATTGAACGCCTCGTCTCCAATATGTGTTATACCCTCTTCAATCACAACCGAGGTTATATCTTCATAGTATTCGTACCAAGGAGCACCGCTAAACTCGTAGTCGACCATGGCACCTGTACCGCTTATGGTGAGCACGCCATCAACAAGTGTCCAAGTTGCGTTCGCGCCACAAGTGCCGCTTAATATCTCCTCTATGTTGCTAAACTCGTTCCAACCATCAGTTGCCTCGTAGGTAGCCTTTGCACCTGTGAGAACATATAGGGTGCACGTGGTTTTATCAAAATCGAATACACTGCTATCTATTGCAAAAAGGTCTTCGGGCAGGATAAGCGATGTTATGCTTGTGAGGCCGTCGCACCAAGAGAACGCGCCTACTCCTATGTTTGTTACGCCGGCAGGGATTGTTATGCTTGTGAGGCCGGCGCAACTCTGGAACGCGTAGTCTCCTATACTTGTTACGCTATCGGGGATTGTGATACTTGTGAGGCTGGTGCAACCACTGAACGCGTGGAACCCTAAGCTTGTTACGCTACCCGGGATTGTTATGCTTGTGAGGCCGGCGCAACCATTGAACGCGTAGTCTCCTATGCCTGTTACGTTGCCCGGGATTATAGTGTTTTTACAACCTGCAATCAATGTATTGGTTGCTGTCTCTATAATGGCGTTGCAACCACCGCGACTATCATATTTTGTGTTTCCGCTTTCAACCTCTATGCTTGTGAGGCCGGAGCACCAAGAGAACGCGCCTACTCCTATGTTTGTTACGCCGGCAGGGATTGTTATGCTTGTGAGGCCGCCGCAACCATAGAACGCGTAGTCTCCTATGCTTGTTACGCCGTTGCCGATTGTTACGTTTGTGAGGCCGTCGCAATCACGGAACGCCTCGTCTCCTATGCTTGTTACGCTATTGGGGATTGTGGTGTTTTTGCAACCTTTAATCAAGGTGTTTGTCGCTGTTTCTATAATTGCGTTGCAACCACCGCGACTATCATATTTTGTGTTTCCGCTTTCAACCTCTATACTTGTGAGGCCGGAGCACCAAGAGAACGCGCCTACTCCTATGTTTGTTACGCCGGCAGGGATTGTTATGCTTGTGAGGCAGTAGCAATTATAGAACGCGCCTTCTCCTATGCTTGTTACGCAGCCCGGGATTGTTACGCTTGTGAGGCCGGTGCAATTACTGAACGCGTAGTCTCCAATATGTGTTATACCCTCTTCAATCACAACCGAGGTTATATCTTCATAGTATTCGTACCAAGGAGCACCGCTAAACTCGTAGTCGACCATGGCACCTGTACCGCTTATGGTGAGCACGCCATCAAAGAGTAACCAAGTTACGTTCTCACCACAACTACCAGATACAGGAGGAAATCCACAGAGCACGCCTCCGTCGGTTAATCCTATCTTGGTGGGTACCAATCTTTGTGTGGTACGGCCCACTATTTTCACGCTCAACGCATCTACTGCCTGTGGGAAATTCACCTCTACGTATACGTGGCTACCGGGTGTAGTACCGTTTTTCCACGTAGAGTGGTAAAATGTTGAATAGTCACCGTCGCAAAGACCTGCAAGCGAGCCTTCGGTGCTTTCGAGTGAGTTTGTGGTAACGTTGTCGGCTGTGTATGCTATTTTATTGCCGTTGCCATCGTAAAATTCGAGCTCGCCGAGTGCCACCATGGGGAGGTTATTATATGCATCGGGTGCATTTGTTTCAAACACTGTGAGACGTATAGATTCTTTGGCAGTCTCAAAGCGCATTGTTTCCGATTCCCATACATAGTTATCGCCTTGCAACTCACCGGGAAGGCCATCTTCGGTTGTAAAATATGCAGGGAAGGTGGTTGTTAATAACTCCTCTATGTTGGTAAATGCCTTCCAACCGTTGGTTGCCTGGTAGGTTGCCTTTGCGCCTGCGGGCACATATAGGGTGCACGTGGTTTTATCAACACCATTGAACACATAGCTATCTATTGCAAAAAGGTTTTCGGCCGGGATAAGTGATGTTATGCTTGTGAGGCCGTCGCACCAAGAGAACGCGTAGTTTCCTATGCTTGTTACGCTACCCGGGATTGTTATGCTTGTGAGGCCGGTGCACGAAGCGAACGCGTAGCCTCCTATGCTTGTTACGCCGTTGCCGATTGTTACGCTTGTGAGGCCGGTGCAATTACTGAACGCTGAGCTTTCTATGCTTGTTACGCTATTGGGGATTGTTACGCTGGTGAGGCCGGGGCAACTATAGAACGCGCCTTCTCCTATGCTTGTTACGCCGTTGCCGATTGTTACGCTGGTGAGGCCGTCGCAACCATAGAACGCTCTGTTTCCTATGCTTGTTACACCCGCGGGGATTGTTATGCTTATGAGGCCTCTGCATTCATAGAACGCTCTGTCTCCTATGCTTGTTACGCCCTCGGGGATTATGGTGTTTTTGCAACCTGTAATCAAAGTGTTTGTCGCTGTCTCTATAATGGCGTTGCAACCACCGCGACTATCATATTTTGTGTTTCCGCTTTCAACCTCTATGCTTGTGAGGCCGGTGCAACCATAGAACGCTCTGTTTCCTATACTTGTTACGCTGGCGGGGATTGTTATGCTTGTGAGGCCGTCGCAACCATTGAACGCGTAGTCTCCTATGCTTGTTACGCTGCCCGGGATTGTTACGCTGGTGAGGCCGGTGCAACCATCGAACGCGTAGTTTCCTATGCTTGTTACGCTGCCCGGGATTGTGATGCTTGTGAGGCGGATGCAACCATCGAACGCGTAGTCTCCTATGCTTGTTACGCTGCCCGGGATTGTTACGCTGGTGAGGCCGGTGCATTCACGGAACGCTCTGTCTCCTATGCTTGTTACGCCCTCGGGGATTGTGATGCTTGTGAGGCCGGTGCAACTATCGAACGCGTAGTTTCCTATGCTTGTTACGCTACCCGGGATTGTTACGCTTTTGAGGCCGGAGCAATACAGGAACGCCTTGTCCCCTATGCTTGTTACGCTGCCCGGGATTGTTACGCTTGCGAGGCCTCTGCAACGATAGAACGCGTATTCTCCTATGCTTGTTACGCTGTTTGGAATCTCTATCGACTTATAATTTTGACAATCGTAAAAAGCTCCGTAGCCAATAGATTTAACTCCGTGATGTATCTTAACTGAAGAGAATTCCTTTTGTTTGTCACCTCCATACCAGGGGGAATAATCATCCCACTCGATGTTCATATCACGCATATTACCTGCGCCCCAAATGTGCAGAACGTCTGATATAATACAACTAATGACATTGTCGCCACATTCTGAGGGATATACCATATTTTGTGTTTCAAAATATTTATTCCACTCCGAGTAATTGTCAGTAGTGGAATAAGGTGTATATAATGTACCTGTTAAATAAGCGAAGCCATCACCTAAGGAATAGGTGCCCAAAGACGGAGCGGTTGTGGCCATAGATGCCATACATTTGAGCGAAGAGCAACCATAGAATGCCCAATCTCCTATCGAAGTTACAGATGCAGGAATTAAGATAAACTCTAGTTTATTGGTATGAAAGAATGCGTATGCACCAATCGATGTGATGGTTGTGGGAATGAATGAGTTTTTACAACCTACGAGCAAGCTGTTTGTAGATGTATGTATGATGGCGTTACAATCTTCGCGTGAGTCTAACACCTTATTATTTTCATCTACTACTATGCTCTCTATTTCGGAGCAGACACCAAAGGCTCCTTGTCCAATACTCGTTACAGTTTCAGAAATATACACTTTCTTCAACCCCGAACAAGCACGAAAAGCAGACTCGCCGATTGTTTTAAAACCGCTTGGCAATATAAGTTCTTCGAGCCCTATTCTACTATCAAATGCTCTCTCGCCGATTGATACGATGCCGGCAGGTATTGTTGAATTGTTAGAACCTACTATAATTTCGTTATTGGCGGTCTTTACAATTGCGTTACAGCCCTCGCGAGAATCATAAACTTTGTTATTCTCGTCTACTACAATCTCATTTAATGAACTACACATATAGAACATATCGTAGTCTATAGCACCGGTTACGCTCGCCGGTATTGTAATAGAGCTAATACCGGTGTGTGCAAAGGCACCGCGTTTTATACTTTCAATGCTGTTGGGCAATAATACTGTCTGCAAATCTTCGCAGGCATAGAACGCGTAGTCTCCTATGCTTGTGACGCTATAAGTTATTCCGTTGTAGGTTACCGTTGCAGGTATGGTTACCTCACCGCTATACTCATTCAAGTACTCGTTAGAATCGCTACCCTTGCAGGTCACTTCTACGGTTTTTGCCGTGGCATTGGTGATGTTGTAATAGATGCCACCGACTTCAAAATCGTGGGCATTTGCCACGCTACTGCACAGCAACAAAATAGTTGCCAACAGTTGTTTTAAGTAAGTCCTTTTCATAATGAATAAATATTGTTTGTTTATAATCACTTATCCCTATATGTTAAATTATGTTGCAAATTTACAAAACACCCCCCTAATTACCCCTCCATTTATTAAATTATGTTAAAAGAATCGTAAAGGTTGGCAAATACGATTTACTCGGGCCAATTTTTTGCAAAATTATCTCTTGTTTTATAATTTCTCTTGGTCCATTTTGGTCCTTTTTAATACAAAATCAATATTTTACCACTTACAGTTTTTTTACCACAAAAAACAAATTCTTTATTGAAAAGTCACCAAAAAAAACAGTTCCGAAGGGTTGAGAGAATGGTTGTACTTTATCCCCCTCGCCCTGTGGTCTTTCTCACTTGCAAGCAAGTGGAAATGTTAAAAGAAAACAGCTTATCACCTCCGGCATACCCAAACATTCATTGAAACGAGAAAGCATTTATTTGCAAAACAGTAGCTCTTTGTGAAGAAAAATCACTATCTTCGCACAAATAGTTTCTAAAAAACATACTGAACATGAAGCAATATTTAGACCTGCTCAACAGGATTCTTACCGAAGGAACAAAGAAAGAGGACCGCACAGGAACCGGAACATTAAGCGTGTTTGGGCACCAGATGCGTTTCAACCTCGAAGAGGGCTTCCCCTGCCTCACAACCAAGAAACTGCACCTAAAATCGATAATTCACGAGCTTTTGTGGTTCCTCAACGGCGACACAAACGTAAAATACCTGCAAGATAACGGGGTGAGAATATGGAACGAGTGGGCCGACGAGAACGGCGACCTCGGGCACATATACGGCTATCAGTGGCGTTCGTGGCCCTCGTACGACGGGGGGCACATCGACCAGATATCGGAGGTGGTGGAGACACTCAAAAAGAACCCCGACTCGCGACGCATAATAGTGAACGCATGGAACGTAGCCGACATAAAAAACATGAACCTGCCACCCTGCCATGCAATGTTTCAGTTTTATGTTGCCGACGGCCGTTTGAGCCTGCAACTATACCAGCGTAGTGCCGACTGCTTCTTGGGCGTACCGTTCAACATCGCATCATACTCCTTGTTGCTACTCATGATGGCACAGGTCACAGGGCTGAAACCGGGAGATTTTGTTCACACACTTGGCGACGCTCACCTCTACCTCAACCACATAGAGCAAGCCAAGCTACAACTCACCCGCGAGCCCAAGAAACTACCACACATGGCAATAAACCCCGATGTAAAGGATATTTTCGGGTTCAAGTTCGAGGATTTCTCATTGGAAAATTACGAAGCACACCCCCACATAAAGGCGGAGGTTTCGGTATAACCCATAAAAGCAGACACCATGTATAAAGTTGCACTTATAGCCGCCATAGCCGAGAACAACGCCATAGGGCACGAGAACAAACTAATATATTGGTTGCCCAACGACCTTAAACGGTTCAAAGAGCTCACAACGGGGCACACTATCATTATGGGTAGCAACACCTTTCGTTCACTACCGAAGGGAGCGTTGCCCAACCGTCGCAACATCGTACTATCGCGCAAGGAGAGCAACTTCCCCGGTGCCGAACACTTTACCTCGTTACAAGAGGCTTTGAGTAATTGCATAGACGAGGAGATTGTCTACATTATTGGAGGGGAGCAACTTTACAACAGCGCACTACCCATCGCCGACATATTATGCCTCACCGAGATTAAGGATACCCCGGCCGAGGCCGATGCCTTTTTCCCCGCTTTCGACAAGCGCGAGTGGGAGGTTATCGAAACAGAGAACCACTATGCCGACGAAAAGCACACACACGACTACTGTTTTGTCACCTACCTAAGACGCGTTTAGGTTTAATCTTCGGCAGACGTTTCACCTTTACAGCTCCTCTTGAAAAAGAGGAGCTGTTTTTTTGTGTCCTCCACTTTTCCCCAAAATACTGATGCTCGTTTTTCTAAAAGCTTTAATGCGCATCAATGAACAACCTTATGATTATAAAGCAAATTATAAGCAAAGGTAATCTCCAAAAAAGACACAGGCACCGTTAAAAGCCGGGCGTTTGGTTCTTTACGCGACAAAGAACATATGAAAATTTTGTTTTATAGAGAGAATAACCGGGGAACAACACCTTTTTTTTACGTACTTTCTGTGCCGACAGAAAGTACCAAAGACCTCTGCGCATGGGTCGCTTTCTTAACGAAAAACGTAGCTGATATTTTTGGGGTGTCCGGAACTCGCTTGGCGGCGCAAAATGGCAAGCCATTTTTCTT
>JAZQVO010000034.1:0-38953 GCA_045631905.1 Bacteroidaceae bacterium | reverse complement strand
TTCGAAAGGCTATCCCAATATGAAAGGCAGGTTGGATACGCGTTACTCACCCGTGCGCCGGTCGTTCATCATCAAAAGCAAACTTTCAATAATAAACCCCTCGACTTGCATGTGTTAAGCCTGTAGCTAGCGTTCATCCTGAGCCAGGATCAAACTCTTCGTTGTAAAATTTATCTGAATACCATTAAGGTATATTGTCTGATTGTTGATACTGGCCGGAATTAAAAGTACATCAAATTATTTTGACGGTTCGTTTTTTTTAGTTCCTTACTTATACACCATTCATTAAATGAATGTTAGTTGTACTGCTTGTCTGTATGGAATGTTTTCAAGGATCATCTGCTTTTCAACTCAGAGCACCGGGGTGTTCCTTGTCGATTGCGAGTGCAAAGGTACAGCAAATTTTTAAACTACCAAACAAATCCCACTCTTTTTTTTAAAAAAAATCGAACTTTTTTCAACCATCATTGATTTTCAATGATTTACAAAAGCACATTTTTTCAATCTTTTTTCACTATTTTTACAAGCGGGCTCCATGAGCTCGAAAAACTAAACAAAAAAAATAGGCCGAAGCCTATTTTTTTTCACTCGATAGTATGCTTTCGAGTTGTTGCGCATTAAGACCGAGCTTGAATTTTCCGTTTACCGCTACCGAAATTCCACCTGTTTCTTCGGAAACCACTATTGCGATAGCATCGGTTTTTTCGGAAACACCCATCGCCGAGCGGTGGCGCAAACCAAGTTTCTTTGGAATATTTAGGTTGTGAGAGACCGGGAGTATACATTGAGCGGCCACCACACGGTCTTTCCTTATTATAATAGCACCGTCGTGCAAGGGCGCATTCTTAAAAAAGATTGCCTCTATAAGCCTTTGCCCTATCACCGCATCTATAACCTCGCCGGTTTCTATATATTCACCAAGGTTGTCGTTTTTCTCTACAACTATAAGCGCACCCACCTTCTGCTGACTAAGGCTCATGCATGCCATAACAACGGGGAGCATCTCGACATTGCCCTGTGCCTTCGTTTTGCTCGAAAATAGACCGGCCAGATATTTAAAATGCCTGTGCGAGCCTAAATTTTTGAAGAAACGGCGCAACTCTTCTTGGAATATTATTATGAGGGCGAGAACTCCCACGCTCATCAACTGGTCGAAGATTGAGCCAAGCAACTTCATTTGCAGAACCTTGGAGACAAAAACCCACACCAAAATAAACACCAATATACCCGAAAAGACATTCAGCGAGCCCGACTCCTTCATTACCTTATATAAATAATAGAGACAGCCTGCCACCAACAGTATATCGACGATATCTTTTATTGAAATCTCAAAAAACATTTTATCCTATTTTAATATAAATATCAAATTCAGCAAATGCTCTTCTGTTCGGCAATGTGCAAAAGAGCAAAAAGCTTGGTAACCTCACACGCCTCGCGCACATCGTGCACCCTTAAAATATTTGCCCCTTTTTGCAAGGCAACCATATTAAGCGCAACGGTACCAGCCAAAGCGTCAGCGGGCGAGATACCGAGAGGTTTTGTTATCATAGACTTTCGCGAGAGGCCCGCAAGCAGAGGAGCATCGAGCATGGCAAAAGCCGGCAACGATGCCAACAGCTCATAGTTCTGCTCCACCGTTTTACCAAAGCCGAAGCCCGGGTCCACAATTATATCCTTAACACCCTCGGCACGTAGCTGCCACATCTTAGAGGCAAGCGACGACAAAATCTCGGGTACCATGTGAATATAAGCAACCTCCTCGCCTGCCCACCCCACAGAGTGTGTTAATATATAAGGTATATTTAAATCGACAACCGCCGAAAACATATCATCGTCCCACTCATAGCCCGACACATCGTTTATGATGGCAACATTATGAGAGGCCACACACTCGCGTGCCACCTTGCCACAAAACGTATCGAGCGAGACTACTGCTTGTGGCAGATGTTTGTCGAGCACATCGAGCACCGAATGCAAACGTCGCAACTCCTCCTCCTGCGAGACAGGCTCACCCGACGGGCGTGTTGAACAGGCTCCGACATCAAGAATCTCCGCACCCGATGCAAGCATGGCCCGCGCCGACGCAAGCAAAGCCTCCTCGCTCTGCACGCGCGATGCCGAAAAGAACGAGTCGGGGGTAACATTGAGAATACCCATAACAACAGGGTGCTCCAAAGAGAGCAAGCGACCTTTTACATTTATCGAATAGCTCATATCAACAACAAATTTCTGCGCACATTAATATATTATACAAATATAGTGAAAGGCGAGCGAAGAAAAAACAAGTTTACTTGATTTTTTTATTCCGAGCCGAATCCTATATTATCTAAATATAGTGAAAGGCGAGCGAAGAAAAAACAAGTTTACTTGATTTTTTTATTCCGAGCCCAACAGCACCTCGACACAAATCCACCCCAAAGTACTATAAATTAATCTATTTTCACTATCTTTGAGGTAAACCTCGAAGATATTCTGCACTCGCTGTGAAATATCCAAGCAAGTTTGATATTATTTCGCTCGTTTGTTGCTATCTTTGAGGTAAACCTCGAAGATATTCTGCACTCGCTGTGAAATATCCAAGCAAGCTTGATATTATTTCGCTCGTTTGTTGCTATCTTTGCAAAATATAGTGCCACCGAGCAGTATCTATTATATACCAAGGTATTTAAAACAATAAATAACAAATATGCAAGAACTACATTACGAAATTGCCAAGCACACGTTTACAATAATTGCAAAAGATGGAGAAATAGAAAGTTTTTTTCCAAACTTGGCACCCTTTAAAACAGAGGAGACAAGCGCCCCCCTATTTACCGTAACCGTAGACAACAGCATCATACCCTCGTGGCAAGGCAAAAGAGTGGGAACATTCCCCTGTCCAAACGCGACATTCGAGGTATACCGCAGAGAAAGCGGAGAGTATCAAATACTCATACTCACCGGGAATATCCCATGCGCATTCATTGAGACCGACAGCGCATACAGGAATTTCACTATTGCCACCCGTGGTAGCAACGACCTCGTTCTGTTTGGGCTCAACAACGCACTTATGCTCATTTTCACAATAAGCACGTCTTCGCTCAACACATTGATGGTACACTCGTCGGTAGTTGAAAACAACGGCAAAGCCTACATGTTCCTCGGAAAGAGCGGGCAAGGCAAGAGCACCCACAGCGACCTATGGGTAAAATACATTGCAGGCAGTACCCTTATTAACGACGACAACCCCATCATACGCATCGATGACGACGGCACACCCATCGTCTACGGCTCACCATGGAGTGGCAAACGCCCCATTTACAAAAATGTCCACTACCCCATAGGTGGTTTTGCAACCATCGAGCAGGATAAAGAGAACAGCATAAGAAAAGAGAGTATCCCCACAGCCTTCGGTATATTGTTAAGTTCAATGTCCACCATGAAGTTCGACAAAGAGATACACATGAATATATGTGCCACCACAAGCAAGATACTAACAAGGATACCGGTGCACACACTCTTCTGTCGCCCCGATGAAGAGGCCGTGCAAGTATCAAGCAACGCATTCGGGCTATAAAGAAAGAGATGGAGAGGAAAAAGATTAAAGTAGAAAACCACCTTTTCTTCACGCAGATATCTCGCATGTTCCGCGAAGAGGGGCGCAAGAGCGTAACCTTCACCGTATACGGAGTGAGCATGCACCCCTTCTTGGGGAGTGGTCGCGACAAAGTGATACTTGTGCCACCCCAAGCACCACAAACAGGGCAGGTTGTGCTTGCCGAAATATCCCCGAAAGTATATGCACTGCACAGAATAATAAAAATTGAAGGAGAGAAAATAACCATGCAGGGCGACGGCAACCCCTTGCACCTGACCGAAGAGTTCACAGCCGACAAAATAGTGGGCACAGCCTCGGGGTTCATACGCAAAGGGAAGCTCGTATCCACCGACAGCCACCTGTGGCGATGCTACTCGGCCATGTGGAAGCTCGCAAAGCCCATGCGCCGTTACCTTCTCGCCTTTTACCGCCGAATAATAATGAAAATATTTTAATATATGAAACTGAAAAAAGGATTTGAAATACAAAACGTATGCGGAGAGCACATACTTGTGCCCGCAGGTATCGAGAACGTCGATTACAGCAAAATAATCAGCCTCAACGAAACAGCCGCCTATTTGTGGGAAAAGTGCAAAGACAAAGAGAGCCTCAACGCCGAGGAGATGGCCGAAATTCTCATGGAAGAGTACGAGGTGGATAAGAAACTCGCAACAGAAGATTGTGAAAAAATTATTGAGTGCTGGAAGGAGATGGAGCTTACCGAGGAGTAACGTATATGTACACAGTATTAAATGAGGGTTGCCTTGGCAACCCTCATTTAATTATACCCCTTGTTTAATACTACCTATGGTTGTTCATTGATGCACATTAAGCCCATGCGCAGAGGTCTTTGGTACTTTCTGTCGGCACAGAAAGTACGTAAAAAACGGTGTCTTTTCGATGGAGCGGTAGCGACGAGAAATCTCAAAAAAAGCAGTATTTCTTTCTTTTAACTCCTCGGTGTTGCTCCCCGGTTATTCTCACTATAAAGTAAGGTTTTTATGTTCTTTGTCGCGCAAAGAACCAAACGCTCGGCACACGAGAAAAAGCAGTCGTAACACCCTTTGTTCGCAAGTTGCGAGCAACGTTCCTCAGTCGGCTGTTACTTGTCGCTCCGCTCTTGTCGTTAATTATTAGGTGCTCCGGAACTCGCTCGGTGTTGCGTTAAGGGGGAAATATAACGACACACCTCGCTCTGCATGTCCTCGCTTTTTCCTAATAATTAACGGAGCTACGCTCTGCTTTTTACGGTGCCGGTGGTTTTGTGGGAGATTACCTTTGCTTGTGGTATTTTTTGTAATCATAAGGCACAGAAAGTACATAAAACCATCTCTTTTCGATGGAGCGACAGCGACGAGAAATCTCAAAAAAAGCAGTACTTCTTTCTTTTAACTCCTCTGTGTTGCTCCCCGGTTATTCTCACTATAAAGTAAGGTTTTTATGTTCTTTGTCGCGCAAAGAACCAAACGCCCGGCACACGAGAAAAACAGCAAAGAGGGCCGTCACATGTGACGGCCCTCTTTGCTTGTATACCCTCGGCACAAAAGCACGAGGTTCATCGCAATAAATTACTGTATATTCCAAATATTCTCCCAAGAGCTACCAACCTGCTCTTTGGCCCAACCGCCATCATTATCGGTATCAACTTGACCATCAGATGTTGATAATGCAAAATAGTTCAACTCAATATCAACAGATGTTACAACAGGGCTCTTATACTCTTTCATAATCTTTTTCATCGTCATCTTTTTTTTGAAATATCACAATTATTCAACCTCGCTTACATAAACTTTTTTACCGTTCACAATGTAGAAACCTGGAGTCTTAATCTCTACAACCTTGCGACCTTGCAAGTCGTATATGGTACCTTCGAAAGGATTATCGCCGGCCTCAACCCCGCCGATGCCTGTTGTCGAGCCGCCGAAGAAGAAAGAGAACACTGTGGCTTGCGAAGCATTGTCACCACCTCCGAGTTTCAGATAAGCCTTGTTGGCACCAAGTTTCACATAACCACCCTCGTTAGTATCCGAAGCAACCTTTGTAAAGGTTCCGTCGTCGTTTCTACGATAATTTGCGTAGGCCCAATACATAGCCACCTTGTTATTTTTACGTCCCAAAGAGTACACCTTGTATGCAGGGTTACCGTTACACTGAATATACTCCACGGTTAATGTTCCAAACAACATATTATCGTCCTCGGCAACTGTTACAGCAGGCTCCTCGTTGCTGAATGTCACAGCCGACAAAACAGAGGCCGAGCTCGAAGAGTCGTCTTTGTCGGTACTCAAAATCACAGGTGTGAACGCAGGAACAACCCTGTTGTTCTCATCGGTTACAGGTACCATGGTGAGCAAACCGTTGTCGGCCTTGGCTGTTATGATGAAGGCATCGACATCCTCGGGCAATTTAACAGGATATGCCGAGTTGAGTGTTGAATAGCACTTAGACTCACCCGTTGCAGTATTCAAAGAGAGCGACAGACCTACATTTTCCATCTCCTCCTCGATGAGTTCCTCTATCACCCATGCCGAAGCCGAGTTAAGATCGCCCTGCCAACCAACAAGTGCGTTTCCGTCCGCTTGGGCATGCATGGGAGAACCTGTCGATTTAACCTTCAATATTCCCGTTGCATCATCGAGAACCTCTATTGTATAGACGCTGGCTGTTTCCGCAAGTATACCCTGAGAGCCTTGTCCCAAAGACGGAGCATAAGCAGATGTGTGCAAACTTCTGATATTGTATCCACCATTACCACCATTAACAGGTTCGAAATACCATATTGCACGAGAAGAGTTCTCGTCGTAATCCTTTGCCCACTGCATGTAGTTGTTATCGTTTGCATATACTAAACCACCATAGCTGTAGCCCTCGCTACCATCGGCAGTTTTGAATGCCGAACGTATTTTGTAGAATTTACCCTGAACAGGCATATTACGTTCGATAGCCGCATATGCATCGTTGAATGTTGTGAGCGCAGTTGTATAGACGTCATCTGTCGAGGAAGCCTCATCGAGTAATTGTTTTGTTGCAGTTGCAGAGGTGTTAAACGCGCTAACACTCTCCTCGCTGTACATACCTATGGCAGTGCCACCTACTTTCACGCCACCGCACTCTGCGTATCGGTTATACAAAACAAAATATGCATCGCTCAGGCTGTAATTTGTTTCATCGAGAACAAATTGGAAGTTAGAGCCACCATCGGTCGATGAGTCTTGGTTCCAGAAGCCCATCTTTTTAGTATCTCCTCCGAAGTTACTAAAATAGTTATCCTCTGTTTCGGGGCGAATATTCCACCAGCCGGCTTTTGAGTTTGTATTTGTTATATACCAATTTTGCTTTGTATATGTAGTATTACCAGCCTCAACAGCAACAACTGTACCGGAATTATTGCCGGTAGATTCTGCACCAAGACGCAAGGTACTGTTTTGGGCACCATCGTTCCAGTAGGGGTAGATGAGAACATCATCGTTTCTGTCAGCTACCGTTCCTTTCATAAAGAACCATGCCTGATACTCCACACCATAGGTATGGTTGCTCACAGCAACTTTTTTGTCACTACTATCGAACTGCAACAATTTACCATTGCCACGGTTAATCATTATTTTGTAGAGCACAGGGTTATTTATATCGGTTGTCAGCTTGACAGGTATGCTCTTCAACAACCTTGCAGCAAGAAGCGCATCGTAGGCAGCCTGCAACTCGTTCTTGGTACCATCGTACATGGTTTGTGTGAGGTATGTGGTAAAGTTTATCACGTCACCTGCATCTACCACCTCGTTGTTTGCCTCAACCAAGGTTGCAAGCGGTAGGTTGGGCGACACAAAATCGTCGGCAACTTCGATAGTTTTGCAAGCAGTAACACTAAACTGACTCAAAACAAAGTACTGATGGTTTTTATATTTAGCATTGTTCTTGGTCTCAGTTACCATGAAACGAATATAACGATAAGCTCTGCCGTTGCTCAACACGTCAGGTGTTGTATATGTTGCTGTACCACTTGTGGGAACATCTATTTCAAGTTTTGCTATCTCTTCGAATTTTTCAAGGTCGTTTGAACCTTCGATGAGCATCTTTGTGGGAGCATTATTTACATTATCTACACGACCTGTGTAGCTGAACTTAAACGAAACCATTGCCTTATTCTCACCCATATCCAGACGTAGGTAGTGGTCGAGATTGTCGTCATACGCATTACCGGTGTATGTTGTGTGCAGATGGTTTGTGGTATCGTCATCAAAAAGAGCACTTACACCAAGGGCATCATTACCACCGTTAGTGCTACCGTCGGCATTGCAATATATATAATAAGGTGCGTTTTCATCGCTACATTGCAAAGCCAACACTGTTTCACCTTCGGTTACCTTTGCTGTTTCATCTACAACGTTCTTCACAGTCTCCTTCAATGTATTCAACTCGCTTCTGTCGGTAACACGGGCATTCTTGAAATCATTCAAATCGCCAAGAGCTCCACTCAAACCTTCAAGAGCGGTATTGTAATCATCTTCGGTTATAAAGCTATTAACAGCAGGAAGAGCCTGTTGCACCGCATCGTTCAAAGCTTGCAACAAAGTAGCATCGATACCCGATGTAGTGTAGAAGTCGGTCAATGAATATATACCGTCGGTATATACATTAAAATCGGACATGTTGAAGAAACCGACATCGGTAGTTACCGCAAAACGCATGTAACGGCCCACAAATTTCACAGGAGTCTCCAACGACCACTTTTCATTAGCCTCGGTTACAAGGCCCGACGTAACAGCAAACACCTCGGTATAATTTTGCTTGTCGTTGCTTGCAAAAATCTTTATACCATCGGGGCGTTGATTTGCATAATCGGATTTACGTGTTGTATAATCGAAAGTAAGGTTATTTAGCGACTTAACACTGCCCAAGTCAATCTCCAAATAGTGACTGTAAGATGCCACGTTACCGTTCTGCCAATCTGTACCAAAGAAGGTACTTGTGTTGGCTGTACCATCGGAGTTTTTGTCAATGAGACCACCTTGGATACCATGACTGTCGTCGGCCGGTGCGTTCGACCATATATAATAAGGTGCGTTTTTATCGCTTGCCTGCAAAGCAAGGTGGCCACCCGCCTCGGTTGCGGTTACTATATTGGCAAAGAGATTTTGCGCTTCGGTTATCTCGTTGTCGATTGTTCTTTCATCTTGATAATCGAGATCCTTAATACCCTGCAACACCTCTGCTTTCTCACTTAAAGTAGCCAACGAAACGTCCACAATTTCTTGTGTTGCTTTTTTGTTGGCAACCACGCTGTTGGCGGCTTCTATCGCCTCTTTAAGGTCGCTGATTTGCTCTATGGTAACAGGCGATGTTTGATAATATGTAGCTATCGTATCACCAGAGGCAAATTCGTTGTACAAGTTACCGGCTGTTACGAGGTAGGCTTCAAGATCGCTTTTGTCGACTGTAACCATCAAAGCCTCCAACTTCTCTTTTGCCGCCTGCAAGTTGTTTATCATACTTGCGATAGCCGGTATAGTTGTTGCAAAATCTTCGGCCGCCATGGTGCTTGCCGACTCCTTTACAAGTGCGGTAGCCAGCATCTGCTCCTCTGTCACAAACGGGTACTCATCTTTTATAGTAATATTTGATATTGCAGTGAGGTCGAACTCGAGCATAGCAAAGAAATAATAACCACCATATTGAACAGTACCAGGACCTTGCGAGCCTGTAACCGTGAAACGCAAGTAACGGTATGCTGTTTCACTATCTATCTCTTGTGATTCATAACTTTTACCCGAATTATGTGCAGGCAAACCTTCTGTGATGGTTGCAAGTACATCGGTAAATGAAGTACCATCGTTGCTACCAGAAACAGTCATTGCAGTAGGTGCAGGAGAATAATTACGTGGTTTGTAGCTAAACGAAAATTTGTTTACGCTCTTTCCCTCGCCAAGGTCCACCTGTATATAGTGCGGTTCGTTTACCATCGTACCATTCCAACGGGTGTGGAAGTATGTATTTTCATTATTGTCTATAAGGGCCGGAACACCGCCACCGTCGTGATCATTTATATTAGAATTACCGGCATTATGTTCGGCATTCGACGATATATAGAAATTGTCGTTACTATCGCCGGCTTGCAACGCAAGTTCACCATCAAGCAAATACACGCCACCGGCCTCGGTTATCAAATCCTGAGTGCCTGCAATAAGGGTTTTAAGCTCTTGCTTTTTGGCAGTAACAACCGTTTGATATTGATCATACAAGTTATCGTATGCTGTTTGGAGGTTTGTTGTTGCGGTTTGTACATCGGTAAGAGTCATAAGTGAGATTTTACCTGCCACCGAAGCATTAACAGCCGATGAAAAAACTTCTTCGGTAACACCTACCTTGTAATCGTCGTAAATTTCACCGGTTTCATAACCTATACCCTCTACCGAAAGTTCTGCAAGACCAAAATAGTAATGGTTTTTGTGTTTGTTTCCCGTTGCATTGGTTACAGTTAAACGTATATAACGATAACTTGTTGCACTACTGCCCAATATCGGTGACAC
Source organism: Bacteroidaceae bacterium (assembly GCA_045631905.1). Lineage (GTDB taxonomy): Bacteria > Bacteroidota > Bacteroidia > Bacteroidales > Bacteroidaceae > HGM04593. Next base: position 28,852 of record JAZQVO010000034.1, on the reverse strand, counting down.
ATAGTTTTGCCCGATAGTTATGGGGAGGGGGTTGGTTGCATCTTCGTGTGTGAGAGTTGCTATCGTTGTAAAGCCGTTATCCGGGTTGTTTGAACCTCCCACCACAATCGTTTTGGGTGCATCGACATTACCGCCATCCCTTGTTTTATAATTTATTCTAAATTGCTCCAAAGAGTGGGTTTCGCCACAATCAATTTGAATATAGTGGTCGGCGTCGGGTGCGTCATCTTTCCATAATGTATGGAAGAATGTGCTGTTATTGCCATCTATCAAATATTGTGGTTCGTGCCCTGCCTCCGTTGCGTTTGAACTTATATAATAATCACCTGTTTCATCGGTTGCTTGCAATTGCAAATTGCTCATTGACGTTATAGGAGCAACCTCGCTCATAAGTTTCTCGGTTGCCGACAACCACATCTGTAATGTAGATTTATCTTGCAGATTTTGTTGCACATCGGCAGATTCGGCAAGGGTTATTGTCCATTTGGCATTATTACTTATTCCGTTCCATGTAGCAACTTGTGTTTGGCTATGGCGGTCCATATACCTGCCGGGAAACTCTTGGGTAGAGAATGCATAAACGGCAAAATCCGTGGGGTGCTCGGTCACAATATAATCGACGGCATCATTGCCTATGGTAAAATTAACACTGTTACTATTTGAAACCTTTTGCAAATATTTGTTTTTGCCGGCATTCTTTATGTAATAGTTGTCACCACTCTTCTCAAACACCCACAAAGCTGTATCTTGGGTTGGTTGTGTCGAAGAACCTGTTGTAACTACCGCGCCGTTCGCATTAATTGTCATGTAATCGTTGCCCGCCACATTCTTAATTGCATATTTTGCACCGGGCGCAATGGTTACTTTTGCTTCGGGCAGTTTCCTTACTTTGTTATATTCGCTATAAAGATTTTCGTATGCGGCAGAATATCCCACACCGCTGGCAAGCACTTCGCGCGCTTGCGCCAGATAGCTTTTCAGCGTGGCGATAGGAGCACTCCTCCAATAACCCACTTTCTGCAAGGTATCGTCAAATTTTTCATCGTTCTCTATGCCCATAGCCACCACCTCTTCTATGAGAGCTTCGAGCAATGTACCTTGCAATGCCGACATATCGGTCTCTACATCGTATTCATTACTATCGGCATCTATTGCTTTAATTGTGGCGGCACCTGTTGCAAGCATATATAACGCCTCGCGACTGGGGCTAAATTCCGATTTGTTGCTGAACGACACAAGCTCGCCCTTTTCGTTGAACACAAGGAAACCCACACCGCCTGCTCCACCACTCATGGTAACTTTTCCGTCGGCCGACACTGTTGCTGTGTAGTTTGCTGTGATACCGGTATTGCCTTTTATAAAGTCGGCCACCGAACCAAAATCGGAGTTGGGGGTTGTTTCGCCATAAATCGGACGCTTAGTCACTCCATCGTGCTGAACATAGCCTGTAGCGTCCTTTTCATCGTCTCCGATAAAGAGTATTGCTACGTTTTCGGGGTAATTTTTATCCTTCACACTCTTGATAGCCTCATCTACCTGCTCTTGTGTCTGGGTGTAATAAGCATTGCTGTAGTCGCCTACAAAAACTCGGTCCATAACATCGAGGTGTCCGTAGGCACGGAAGAATTCTGTCAAGTCCTCACCTGCGGCATCGCAAGCATGACGATATATGCGCAACAAACCTTCGGGGCCACTTATCTCCCCACCGTTTACCGGTCTCTCGCGACGGCAAAGTTCGTAGAAACGGGGCCAGAATTGTGTATTGTTACCTGCAAGGTGGTAGTATAGCCACAACTTGTAGTACATGTGTGTGAGCGCCCAAATACCACCGTTTCCTTGTTCTGAAAGCTGAGTATAGGTATTCTTTTCGGTGTTGAAGATTGCAAGCATATTCTCCAACGAGCCTTGACTGCCGTTGTAGCGCGATGTTGTCATACCCTTATACCACAAGGCAACATTTGAAAAGAGGTTGTTTGTAACCTCCGTTTGTCCGTTGAGGAGGTATGTACCCTGGTGCTGGTGTCCTATCTCGTGAGCGGGGCCCCATGTAGAACCGGAGTTGTCGGCGATTTCACCTACGATACTTCCCAAGGTGTTGTGATGATAACCGCAATATGAGCCACCACCATACATGTATGTCGTGCCATACTCACCCCAAGCAAGACCGTGGTGGTTGAAAAGCTCGCCGTAATCTCTACCCTCACAGAACTCCTTATATGTTGCTGTTTGGCCTGCAACGGTTACCGAGCCATAGTTGTAAATTTCGGCTTTTTCACCCTCGGCTGTCCAACGGGGGTACATCTCGTTCATTATTTTCAAGTCGCCGGTGCTTACAACTCCCATGGTTGCAAGCTCGGAGTACATAACGCGGTCCCACGCCTCCAACATAATATTTATTTTTCCGGTTGAAGGGTTAAGCCCCATACCCTCGTAGGAGTCATAAGAACCGCTGTTGTTATAGGGTTCAGCCGGGATATTCAAATTATCTGGCAGATAATGGGCCATACCATTATCCCCCTCGTGGGTAGTATTCAGGTTGAATTTAAGCACCTGACGGTGGGCCACAAGAACAAGGTCGGTGAGCGGTGTGCGCTCCTCCATATACACCCAGTCGGCATCGTTGTCTACTTCGCCCCAAAGGTTCTCGCTCTCGTTTTTCGCACGGTAGTCGCCCACGGCATTATAGAAACCACCTATGTATCCGCCCTCTACGTGAATTTTCAAAGGCTCAAATTCGGAAATTTTGTGAGGGAAGCGAGCTTCTTCCTCTTTGGTTTTGTCGTATGTGTGCACCACATAGTTAATCCACAACTCGCTCTTGTCCTCAAAATAAGGCACCACGTTCAAACCCTCATGCAGTTGAATGTATAATTTGTCATTATACCCACGAAGCACATTGTGACCTACTTGATAATTAACCCAGAGCTCGGAACCTTCCTTAATACTGCCCTCTACCATAATGTAGGCAACCTCTCCATCGTTGAGATATACACCGGTGGGGTTGTCCATGTTTATGTGGGCGTTTATTCCCAAGAACTCGGTTATCTCACCTGCTATACTGTATGGCTCATACATCTGCACACGGAACTTTTTGGAATATTCGCCACCCCAAGAGGGCTTGTTGTTGTCACCGTTTGCCTCGTCCCAAGCCGAGATACCACTCTTTTGCTCGTTATACACCTTTACCACCATCGCCTGCAAAGCAGAAGGAAGGTTTGTGTAATTGGCATCGGCTTTAACCTCGTCGAGCGATTTTGCCAGATACTCGTTTTTTAGTGTTGTACACGAGAGCGAGGTAAACAAGGTATTCAGGTTCTGCTGATAACCCTCGATTGCTTGTTGCGACGGAGCCAACAAATGTATCTCATTCAACGCCGTTTGCACCTCCTCGGCTGTAAAATTTTTATCGACAATAGTCCACTGCGTATTTTGATTTTCAGGCTCCCAACCAACAATATTACCATTGTTGTCGCGGTGCATATATCCATAACCGTCCGAACTTTGCGACACACTTCTTATTGTGTTGTTCCCCCCAAAGGTAAAAAGTTTAAACTTGTTATGGTCGGCATCATTCTGCTCTGTAAGCCCCCAGTTACTCCGAGCCGAGTTTGAGAGATAACGACCGGTGGCAAGGTTGCGCAAAACATATGTTGCGTTTGTCGCCGATTCCACATACCACAACTGAGCCTTCGAGTTTTCGTTGGCATTTACAGGATTGACATCGTTGAACGAAACTGCGGCCATCGCCTTTGTTGTTTCGCCCACATTCCTAAAAAAATACACATGGCCTTGCTCGAGCGAAGCCAACTGTGCATTAGAGACTACTGCGACAGAGAGCAGTAGAGCAAGAAACAGGAAACGAGTAAAAATGTTTTTCATTTACTTTTGTTTTTTTGCGCTTAAATGGGAACCAAACACCGCGTTTGCGGTCTTTAATAGGCATCAAGCAGGATTTATTATTTATTTTTTTATTTCAATTTGTAAATAGCCTTGGCCTGTGTCATTTTTGCAAAATGCCGTTTGCAAGCAGAAGCAGACAATACTACATAAATCGTTCAAAGTTAATTATAATTAATTAAATTGACAAATTACAAAAAGCATATTTAACACCCGTGGAAATTTTCAACTTTAAACTTGTACAAAAACATCATAAAGAATCGTATTACCAAATACCATTTTAACAACCATTAAAATTTGTTATGGAAAAATATTACACTCGATATTATTTTTTCGATGTTTATACTTATCTTCGCAAACGACAAACAGATGAAAAACATTAAAAACCATTATACGATGGAAAAGAAACTTAACAAAGGAACAATATGCATTCAAGGCGGCTGGCAACCCAAGAAGGGAGAGGCCCGCGTGTTGCCGATATTCCAGAGCACCACGTTTAAATACGAGACAAGTGAGCAGATGGCACGTCTCTTCGACCTCGAAGATTCGGGTTATTTCTATTCACGTCTGCAAAACCCCACAGTCGATGCAGTGGGCGCAAAGATTGCCGCGCTCGAAGGCGGTATAGGCGCAGTACTTACATCGTCGGGACAGGCCGCTAATTTTTACGCTATTCTCAACATCTGCCAAGCAGGCGACCACTTTGTGTCGGCAACGACAATTTACGGAGGCACATACAACCTCTTTGCCGTAACCATGAAAAAGATGGGCATCGAGGTTACATTCATCGATGCCGACGCACCCGCCGAGGAGATTGAAAAGGCGTTCCGCCCCAACACAAAAGCCCTCTTCGGAGAGACAATATCGAACCCCGGTGCCAACGTGCTCGACATTGAGAAATTTGCAACCATAGCCCACAAAAACGGTGTGCCACTTATCATAGACAACACCTTTGCAACACCCATAAATTGTCGTCCCATCGAGTGGGGAGCCGACATCGTAACACACTCCACCACAAAATACATGGACGGACACGCTGTTGCAGTGGGCGGTGCTGTGGTAGACAGCGGTAACTTCGACTGGGAGGCACAACACGACAAGTTCACATGCCTCACCGAACCCGACGAGAGCTACCACGGGCTCATATATACAAAGAACTTCGGCAAGGCCGCCTACATAACAAAAGTTATTTCACAGGTTATGCGCGACCTTGGAGCAATGATGGCTCCCCAAAACGCCTTCTTGCTCAACCTTGGTTTGGAGACACTGCACCTGCGCATGCCCCGTCACTGCGAGAACGCACAGAAAGTTGCCGAGTTCCTCGCCTCTCACCCCAAGGTTAAGTGGGTAAATTACAGCGGGTTGAAGGAGAACAAATACTACGACCTTGCACAAAAATATTTGCCCGACGGCGGTTGTGGCGTGATGGCTTTTGCAGTTGAAGGCGACAAGGAAGATGCCATACGTTTCATGGACAGCCTCAAATTTATAGCAATAGTAACCCACGTTGCCGATGCCCGCTCGTGTGTGCTCCACCCCGCAAGCCACACACACCGTCAGCTCAGCAACGAGCAGTTGTTGGAGGCCGGCATCGACCCCGATCTCATTCGCCTCTCTGTGGGCATCGAAGATGCCGAGGATATTATCGCCGACCTCGAGCAGGCCTTGGGTACATTCTGACAAATATAGAACCAACCGACCGAGTGGGCTGTTTAAACAGCCCACTCTTTTTTTGCCCGGCAACAAGCTTGCTATCAATATTATTACTACCTTTACGAAGAACGCGATAAAAAGATGAAAATACTCGAATACAACATGGGCGAATGCGTAACAGCATTCTCCACAAAGAGAGGCACACCCTGCGGTGCATACGGCAGTTTCAACATAACACACTATTGTGGCGACGAAAAGGAACATGTTGCAAAATGTCGCAAAGAGCTGTGCGCCCTTTTGGGGATAGAAGATAGCAGGCTCATACTCCCAAGACAGACTCATGGTTGCGAAATTCTGCACATCGACAACATATTCATGCAGAAGAGCCCAGCCGAGCAAGAAAAGATGCTACACGGCATAGATGCCGTGATAACAGACCAGCCCTACACATGCATCGGAGTATCCACCGCCGACTGTGTCCCCGTGTTGCTATACGACAGCAAACAGCACGTTGCGGCCGCCGTGCATGCCGGCTGGCGCGGAACCGTGGTACGCATAACCGAGAGATGCATAGCAGCCATGAAGGAGAGATACGCTTGCCGAACCGAGGATATAAAGGCAGTTATAGCACCAAGCATAGGCCCCGAAGCCTTTGAGGTGGGCTACGAAGTCTACACCTCTTTTGCCGAGGCCGGCTTCCCCATGCAAAAGATTGCGACACGTCACACAAAGTGGCACATAGACCTATGGGAAGCCAACAAATTACAATTAACAGCATGCGGTATCCCCACCGAGAACATTCACATATCGCGCATATGCACACACACCTCGCACGAAGAGTTCTTTTCGGCAAGGCGGTTGGGCATAAATTCGGGACGAATATTCAACGGCATACTACTTAAACAAAGATAGAGCACCATGAAAAACATATATACAACCCTTGCCATACTGCTACTTACAGCAGTAACAGCTGTGGCACAGACACATATTCACCTATCGCCTCACGGCAACGACAGCAACAAAGGAACAGCCACAGCACCCATGCGCACCTTGCAGACCGCCATAAACATGGCAATATCGACCACGGCAAAAGACACCGCATACATAGAGGTTGCGCCGGGCCATTACCCCATGCAACAAAGTTGTCGCATAACAGCCCCCAACAAACGCCCCATAGTAATACGGAGCACAAACGGCAAAGCACGTTTCATCGGTGGAAGAAGGGTTTATAATTGGGAACATACACCCGGAAACAGATACCGAGCATACATACCCGAAGCAAAAGATAACGGCTACACATTTGAGCAATTTTTCGTAAACGGCCGACGCGCCACCCTCGCACGCACCCCCAACAGCGGTTTTTACCATGTGCAACAGGTAACAGAGACAGTGAGCGACAGCGGTAAGAGCACAAGAGAGAGCTATGCCTCAGTGCGCATAGAAGCAGAGAACGGCAAAGAGCTCGAGCATGTGTGGCCGGGAGAGAACGGCCGTCCCAAGGCCTCGTTCTACCACAAGTGGAGCAACTCCAAACTTCACATCGATGTAATAAACAAAACAGACAACACATTCAACATAGGAGGCAAACGCCTGCCACCGCTAAACACCATAACAGCAGGCACACCATATTACCTCTACGATTATGCCCATGCCTTAGATGCACAGGGAGAGTGGTACATGGACTACGAAAGCGGTTATCTGACATATATTCCGCTTGCAGGGGAGAGGTTGGAAAACGCCGAATGTTACATACCCACAACAGGCCGATGGGTTGAGCTGACAGGCAACAAAAACGGATATATCGAAAACATAATGTTCGAAGGTATAACATTCGAAGTAAGCAAGTTCAGCCTCCCACGCACAGGTTACTACCCCACCCAGGCGGCAACAACAGCAGACGGGGCGATAGAGCTGAACTTCACAAAAAACATATCGTTCAACAACTGCACATTCAAGAGTAGCGGAGGCTATGCCATCTGGATAAAAGAGCAGAGCCACGGCACCACAGTCAGAGGTTGTTACATACACGACTGCGGGGCAGGTGGCATAAGAATAGGGCTCACCACATACAAAAACGGAGAGAGCATTACAAGCGGTAACACCATAGACAACAACATAATAAAAGAGTGCGGTAAGGAGATTGCCGAGGGTGTAGGCATTGCCATACACCACTCTGCCGACAACAACATTACCCACAACGATATATCGTACCTCTTTTACAGCGGAATATCCATGGGCTGGAGGTGGGGCTATGGCGCAAGCCCGGCCTGCAACAACACAATAGCCTACAACCACATTCACCACATAGGTAACGGCATACTGTCGGACTTAGGCGGTATATACACCCTCGGAGAGGGAACAGGAAACACCATCAAAGGCAATGTTATTCACGACATCGAGGCGGCAAGCTACGGCGGTTGGGGGATATACACCGACGAAGGCTCGAGCAACATAGAGATCACCGAAAACCTTGTCTATCGTTGTCACGACGGAGCTTTCCACCAGCACTACGGCAAGAACAACACCGTGGAGAACAACATATTTGCTTTTGGCAACAACTGCCAGATGCAGACATCGCGAGCCGAAGCACATAACTCATTCACATTCAGGCGCAACATCATTCTGCAAGAGAGGGGCGAGACAGCAAAGGGGCAATGGTTCACCGCCAACATGGAGATTAACAAAAACCTCTATTGGAGCTATGGCGACAGCCTCATTTTCTGTGGCCGAGGAGCCACCGAGTGGAGCGAAAAGCGCGAGAAAGGGGCCACATTCAAAGACCCGCTTATGAACAACCCGCAAGCAGGAGATTTTACTTTCAAGAGCAAGAAAACCATAAAAAAGATTGGGTTTAAACCTTTTGATTACAACAAGGCAGGTGTTTATGGCAGCGATGAGTGGCAAGCAAAAGCCGAGGGAGCAAAGTAAGGGTTGTTGCCTGTTTTTCCTCACACACTCTTTTTATCTTTATAAAGAATTTTTGCACCGTCCCTTTAAAAGCGAACGCAAGAAACCTGCTTTGTAGAAGTTGAGAACCCACACACGGGGCACATCACTCAAAAGATTTTTCATCAACAGGGGGCGCAACACATCATAAGCAAGCGACAGCAACCACCCCATGTGACAACGCTCCACCCTGCCCAACTGCACCGCAAGACGCACATGTGGCGCAAGCTGTGCATAGTGCTTGGCAAGCGTAGCGAGAGCCTCTTCGTTCTTCTTAATATACAGCGCGTTAGGCTCTATATCGATATTAAGCATAGGGTTGTCGATGTGCTTTATTGCAACACCGTTGTCACACAGAGCCTGCCCAAAGAGATTATCCTCGAAACCATATTGCTTTATATTCTCGTCGAAAAGCAAACGAGAAAAGCTTTCACGGTCGATGAGAAAATTAAAAGAGCGGAAATTTGTATAAGGGTGAGCATTGCGCCACTCCACAGTCATACGTTTCTCGGCGCATTTTTCATAACGCCAGCGCAACGACACAGCAGGAGAGGGCAACACCTCGGGGTGCAAAATGCCACCGCACAACACCCCCACAGGCTCTCTCATAGCCTCCGCCACATAACACGAAAGAAAAGCGTTGCACGCGGGCATACCATCGCCATCGAGAAACAGGAGGTGTGTACCACGGCTTCTCCGATAAAGGGCGTTTCTTATGGCCGAACGACCACTGTTACACCCACGTTCCCAATACTCGCAACAAGGTATATTGTTTATTTTGCGGTTGGCAACAAGCACCTCCTGCAATGTAGAGCCGTCGTCGCCCACAATAATCTCCCAAAGCAAGCCCTCGACGCAGGCCGCCTGCTTAGCAAGCTCTGCAACAAGTGCCGAGCAATCGTAGTTATAAGTGGGTATGAGTATCGAAAGAAACATGGCTTTATATTTTCGCATGCAAGATACTACTTTTTATAGGATTTGCCAAATTACGTTCACATCAGAAGGTCGCAAACATAATATATGGCAACCAATTAATTGGTTGCCATATATTATTATAACAATTAATAGCTATATATCAATACACAGTACATTCTATATAGTATCTATCGAGACAGGACTTCCAAAAACCATATTTGCTATCGTATACCGAATGAGACTCTGTATCTATCGAAATTTTATTATACCCCTTTTTCACCGTGTATTCATCATACCCATACTTTATTTTGTAGGCACCGGTTCGGGTATTCTTATATGTGGTATAATTCTTCGATAAGGGATGGGCCGGGATTGTTTCTCCATCGGTGGGACAATACCAATAGGGCATCTTGCCAGGAGAGTCGCTCACCTGCACCCACTCGCTTTCCGGCGTTGCACCGCCATCACCGCCTGATGAGCTGCCACCGCCCGTTGAACCGCCTGTGTTGTCACCCGACGAAGGCTTACCACTCTGATAGATTGTAATTGTTTTCTCAGGGAAGAAATACCCATCGGCAACACCATATGTCCAAATCTTAATAGTATTACTGCGAGAATAAGAGTCATAGTTTTGCTCTATATTTACATTCACCTCATTTGAGGTGCCTATGGTATTAGACGCATTCACAAACTTGTAGGTAGCTGCATAATCTTCGGAAACAGATAAGTATACATCTTTAAATTCATGCTCTGTGCCATCGAATGTTCTCACATACACCTTTACCGTGAATGTTTTTGTACAACCGGCATAGTCGCATGACACATTGCCGTTAACGATGTTTCCACTACTATCATAAACACGTATCTCTGCACTTTGCAAATTGCAAACATAGCCCAAAGTAGGAAGCATGTCGGCAGCATGCTCGCGATAAAAACCATAATCTCTATATGCGTATACAAAGCCGTTGTTTGTATAAGATTCACGCACAACCAAAATATCATCGGTAAGCGCAATGACCTCGAGCCCGTCCATTATCTCTGTTTCGTCAAACTCGCCATCTTCATCATAGAAATTCTGATGCAAAGCAAGTTTATCACCATCTACCACTATGCGACCGCTCACACGACTATATTCATAACGCCCATCGTCAGAATCCTTGTCGTAGCCCTCGTTCCAAAGGCCGGTAAATGTGAGATTATCGCTTACAACTAATGAATGGTAATACTCTTCATCATTATCGGTTCCGTCGGAGTATTGTTCGGGCATCTGTTTCCACTCTCCATAGAGCTTTGTAACATCGATTTTGGGAGGAGCGGAAGGGCCGTCGTCACCACTGCTACACGATGTTGCCACAAATGCAACAACCACAAAAAGAATAGATAATAGCTTTTTCATTTGTTTATGGTATTAAAGATTTATTATATTACTTGAACGAAAGTTATAACTTTAAAACTATTATCCGCACACTTGTGATACATTTAACGTAAAATCGTTAATATTTTTTACGTTTTTCAACCATCGAGTAACACTTTTTACAAATATCGCACATTATAACAAAAAAACAGGAGCGCATAAATTTATGCGCTCCTGTTTTTTTGTTATGTGAGTGCTTACGCACCAAAGTTATCGTACATAATTGATTTATCCTCAACACCAAGGTCTACAAGCATGTTCACAACGGCCTTCGACATGGGGCCGGGACCGCACATGTAGTACTCGATATCCTCGGGTGCCTCGTGGTCTTTGAGATAGGTCTCGTAGATTACCTGATGCACAAAACCGGGAGTGTACTTAACTCCTGCCGCATCGGCTGCGGGGTCGGGACGGTCGAGTGCCAAGTGGAAGGTGAAGTTGGGGAAGTCTTTCTCCAACTGCAAGAAGTCCTCCAAGTAGAATACCTCGTTAAGCGCACGTGCACCGTAGAAGTATGTCATTGTACGGTCTGTTGTCTTCAAAGTCTTTGTCATGTGCATAATCTGCGCACGCAAAGGAGCCATACCGGCACCACCACCTACCCACATCATCTCTTTCTTTGAGTCGAAGATGGGGTGGAAATCTCCGTAAGGACCGCTCATGATAACCTTGTCACCGGGTTTCAAGGTGAAGATATATGATGATGCGATACCACAGGGAACGTCCATGAAGCCCGAACGGTCGGCCTTGAAGGGAGGTGTGGCAATACGCACTGTAAGCATGATTCTATCACCCTCGGCAGGATAGTTGGCCATTGAGTAGGCACGGATAGTCTCTTCGGTGTTCTTACATTTGAGACCGAGCAAGCCGAACTTCTCCCATGCAGGCAGATATTCGTCACCAATAAGGCTCTTGTCGATATCCTTGTCATAGGTCATGTCGTATGCAGGAATCTTAATCTGTGCATATGAACCGGGAACAAAGTCCATGTGCTCACCGGGAGGAAGCGCAACGATGAACTCTTTGATGAAGGTTGCAACGTTCTTGTTAGAGATAACCTCGCACTCCCACTCTTTAACACCCATAACCGACTCGGGCACCTTGATAGAAAGGTCGTTCTTAACCTTTACCTGGCAACCCAAACGCCAGTGAGCCTGTTGCTCCTTGCGAGAAAAATGACCGGTCTCCGAGGGGAGAATCTCACCACCGCCCTCTACAACCTGCACTTTACACTGGCCACATGAGCCCTTACCGCCACAAGCCGAAGGCAAGAAGATTCCATTCTCGGCCATTGTACCCAAGAGGGTACCGCCGGCAGCAACCTCAACCTCGCTCTCGCCGTTAATCTTAACCTTCACATTGCCCGAAGGAAGCAAATATTTCTTTGCAACCAACAGAATAACCACCAATAATAAGATGATTACAAGGAAGACAGCTATACTAGCTAATACTAATTGTATATCCATAGCTTTTATTTATTACATTTTAATACCTGAGAAGCACATGAATGCCATAGCCATAAGACCTACTGTGATGAAGGCGATACCTAAACCACGCAAAGGCTTGGGAATGTTGCAGTACTCCATTTTCTCACGAACAGCGGCAAACAGCACGATGGCAACCATCCAACCTAAACCGGAACCGAATGCAAATGCCACAGAATCCCAAAAGTTAAGGATAGCCTGTGAATTTGTAGGCTCCATGCCTATACGTTGCTGCATAAACAACGAGCCACCCATGATGGCACAGTTCACAGCAATAAGAGGAAGGAAGATACCAAGCTGGCTGTAAAGAGTAGGAGCAAAACGCTCTACAATCATCTCAACCAACTGCACAATACCTGCAATAACCGCAATAAAGAGGATAAAGGCGAGGAATGTGAGGTCCACACCTTCTATCAAGGCACCGTTAGCAAGGAATTTTGTCTGCAACAGGTAGTTCACAGGGAGAGTGATAACCTGCACAAAAACAACTGCAATACCAAGGCCGATAGCTGTCTTCACGCTCTTAGATACAGCCAAATATGAACACATACCCAAGAAAAAGGCAAATACCATATTGTCCACAAATATAGAACGGACAATTAAACTAATAAAATGTTCCATAATTTATTCTTCTGTATCTATTAATTATTCTTGCAAACTCTTGTCTTTTGCTCTCTGCACCCATATAATGATGGCAATAAGGAAGAATGCCATAGGAGCCATGAGCATAAGACCGTTATTAATGTAACCGGCCTCGTAAACACACTGGGGAATTACGGGGAAGTCGAGCAATGTACCCGAACCGAACAATTCACGCACAATGGCAACAAGTACAAGTATCATAGCATAACCCAAACCGTTACCAACACCGTCGAGGAACGAAGGCCAAGGCTTGTTCTGCATAGCAAAAGCCTCCAAACGTCCCATGAGGATACAGTTGGTGATGATAAGTCCCACATAAACCGACAACTGTACGCTTACATCGTAAGCAAAGGCTTTGAGCACCTCGCTCACAAGTGTTACAAGTGCAGCTACAACCACCAACTGTATGATGATACGTATACGCATGGGGATTGTGTTGCGGATAAGTGATATGATTACGTTGGCCATGGCAACAATAATTGTTACCGAGAGACCCATCACGATAGCAGGAGCCAATTTACTTGTAACAGCCAAGGCCGAGCATATACCGAGCACCTGAATAGTTACAGGGTTCTCCTTTAAAAGAGGTGTCTGCAACGCCTCCATGTTTTTCTTTGAAAATAGTCCCATAGTTATTCCTCCTCTGTTACTTGTGCCTCCTCGGCGAGAGCAGGCTCTTGTTCAACAACAGGTACCGAAGGCTGTTGCAAGGCAACAAGGTAGGCTTTGTAGCTCTCCATTGTTTTCTTCAACATTAAATCGACACCGTTACATGTAATTGTTGCACCCGAGATTGCGTTTACCTCGCTACCCTCGTTCTGCACTTTCTTTGTTACACCCAAGGCTACCGCACCGGCATCGATGATGTTTTTGCCGGGGAAACGGCTCTGGAATTTCTCGCTTGCAATCTCTGCGCCCAAACCGGGTGTCTCGCTTGCATGTGAGAAGTATACACCGTAGATGCTGTTACCGTCGCTGTTCACTGCAACGTAGCCCCAGATACCGCCCCAAAGACCGTTACCTGTCATGGGGATAACATATTTTGTCTCGCCGTTCACATCGCAAACATAAACGGGGAGATTGCTGTCGTTGATAGCATCGTTGGCAACGTCGAAACCGCCTTCGGTTGCTACAACTGCTCCTTCATTGTTTATAATAGCCTCCTGCTTAACTACATCTGCATATGTAGCGGCAGCATCGGTAAGTTCCTTCATATTGAGCGAAGCAAGAATCTGCTTTTTCTTGTCGAGACGAATATTCTCGTCCTGCAAGGGGCGCAACAAAGAAGATACACCTGCAAGCAAGAAAGCTACGATAACTACGACTACTGAGGCGTAAAGCACTGCGTATACATCGCTCGATGTGTCAATACCTTTCTTTGCCTTTTTGCCGTCGTTGGCCTCACCGCCTACTTGCTCGAACTCCGAAGCTCCGGCCTTACAAAGAGGACATACAGAGGGTGCCTCTGTGCCCTCGTGTGTGTAACCACACACTTTACATACATATTTAGCCATATCTTTTAGTTCTTTTTGGTTAGACGTTTTGCACGAGCCTTAACATTGGACTGAACAACACAGTAGTCGATAAACGGAGCTGTTACGTTCATGAGCAGAATGGCAAGCATCATACCCTCGGGGTAACCGGGGTTGAATACACGAATGAGTATAGCCATAACACCAATGCCGAAGCCATAGATATATTTACCTGTCTCGGTACGTGCGGCAGTAACGGGGTCGGTAGCCATGAACACGGCACCAAAGCAGAAACCGCCAAGCAACAGGTGGGTATAAATAGGTTGCTGTGCTATTGCGCTCTCGGGCATAAGACCTGCAACAAGAAGAATCATTGCAAAGCCACCGGCAAACACGCTGAACATAATCTTCCAGCTTGCAACGCCTGTCCAGAGAAGCAACAACGCACCGAGTGCTATTGCTATAACACTTGTCTCACCTATCGAACCGGGCATAAAACCGCAAATCATGTCGCATACCGACAGCTCTGCGCCTGTTGCACCAAGGATAGCCTTGCCATCATTCATATACTGCAACGCTGTTGCACATGTATATGTGTCGGGGAGGTCGTAACCAAAGCCGAGGATAGACTCTGTTGCTACCCATACCGACTCACCCGAGATTACCGAAGGATAGGCAAAGAAGATGAACGCACGTGCTATAAGTGCTACGTTTACAATGTTCATACCTGTACCACCGAACACCTCTTTTGCAAAGATTACCGAGAAGGCTGTTGCTACTGCAAGAACCCACAAGGGGCAACCAACAGGCACTACAAGGGGTATGAGGATACCCGACACAAGGAAGCCCTCGTGTATCTCCTCATTCTTCCACTGAGCCACAACGAACTCTATACCAAGACCTACGATATATGCCACCGCTATTTTGGGCAACATTACCATAAGACCAAAGATGAACATGTCGATGTGAGATGCTGTTGCCAACTCACCTGCCGCAAGTGCATTCTGGTAACCGATATTGTACATACCGAACATGAGCGCGGGCAAAAGTGCAATAACCACGAGCGACATAATGCGCTTGCTGTCTATTGCATCGTGAATGTTCACACCACTTTTCGAAGTATCGTTGGGAACGAACAAGAATGTCTCCATTCCGTCGAACACCGAACGAAGAGCATGCAATTTACCGCCCTCTTCGAAGTTGGGTTTAATTTTATCAAGATAGTTTCTCAAAAATTTCATACGATGTAATTTTTATTTTGCTTTTATATTATGCAATCGCTTTTTGTGTGATTATTGCATCAACACATCTCGGCACGAAGTTTATCCAAGCCCTCGCGAACGATTCTCTGCAATTCGAGTTTCGAAGAATCGACAAACTCGCAAAGAGCAAAATCCTCGGGAGCAACCTCGTAAATACCAAGTTCTTCCATCTTGTCGATGTTGCCTGTGATTATTGCCTTGATGAGGTACTCGGGGTAGATATCCATGGGGAACACCTTGTCGTACTCGTTCGACATAATCATGTGACGCTCACCACCCTTGATGCGGGCATCGATGGTGTAGCTGCGTTTGGGCATCAACCAACTGAAATAACTGCGACTTGTGCTGAACATAGAGAAACGGGGAGCTATCCAGCCAAATGCCTCGTCGCCACCCATAATTTCGGGGATAACGGTTATTGCATTTGAGAAAGCGCCCAAGAAACCTTCGGTAGAGCTCTTTTTACCTGTAAGCACGTTACCGTCGATTATGCGAAGGGGGTTCTCGTTCTTCAAACGACCATCTACGAGTGTGCTTATTTGAGCACCAAGAACAACCTTGCTGTACGAGGGGTTCTTAACCTCGCTACCTGCAACGGCTACTGTACGTGTAAAGTCGATTTTGCCTTTGTTGAAGAAACGACCGATGAAGATTACCTCCTCGGCACCTATTGTCCACACAACCTCGCCCTTGTTCACGGGAGCAACATGGTTTATCTGCACACCGACATTACCTGCGGGGTGAGGTCCTTTGAAGATAGTTGTCTCTACATTCTTGGCTACGCTCAATGCGGCGGCTTTCTGCGATGCGCTCACACCCAAATGAACGGGAGCGATGCGAGAAAGTGCATCAAGACCTACCTGGAAGTCATCTTCATTGCCTTTCAAGGCAATTTCAAACTCTACTGCCAAGGGCTTTGAATCGAATGCCGAAACAAAGATTGCTCGGGGTGAATCACTGGGAGTGGCGATAACATCGTAAGGTCTTTGGCGCATAAAAGCAAAAAGGCCCGATTTCAACAAGTCGGCCTTAACCTCCTCCGATGACAGAGAAAGAACATCTTTTGCTTTGCACTCAACAGACTCGAACTTGCCGTCCGACTCAACTACGACGCTCAATACGCGTCTTCTCTCGCCGCGGTTAACCGCTACAACTGTTCCGCTCACGGGCGAAACAAATTGTATTTCGGGACAATTCTTATCAATGAACAAAGGCTCACCTGCTTTAACTTTATCCTCGGGCTTAACAACCACTTTGGGTGTAACACGGGTAAAGTCGGCAGGCATCAAAGCATACAACTTCGATGCCGAAACTGATGTAAATTCAGCAGCAGGAGCTCCTTTTAGATTGATATCCAATCCCTTAGAAATTTTTACAACTCTGTGCATATGATTTGAGTTACGTTAGTACATTATCCGGCACAAATTTAAAGATTTTTTTTGGTAATTCTAAAACTTTTTAACACAAATAAGCATACTACAAACAAAAAAAACAGTGTGGGTAAACTTATAAGCGAGCGATTGTGAGTAAGATAGTTAGCAAACTGCTGGTCGTTTTAATGCAAACCACATGGGGCCTCGGCATTATACCAAGGCTAAAAAAAATGAGAGGGTACCTCACGGTACCCTCTCACATCTATTAAGTAAGTAATTTTTTATTCAGCATCGGCTGTTGTAGCTGGCTCTGTTGCAGCTGTTGTCTCTTCTACTGCGGGCGCATCTGCGGCCTTCTTTGTAGAACGGCGACGACGTGTCTTCTTAGCAGGAGCGTTAGCCATGTTCTCGTTGTAATCAACCAACTCGATGAAACACATCTCGGCTGCGTCACCGGGGCGTGTACCAAGTTTAATGATGCGTGTGTAGCCACCGGGACGCTCGGCAACCTTTACAGAAATCTCTTTGAAGAGCTCTGTAACAGCCTCCTTGCTTTGGAGGTAGCTGAATACTACGCGACGAGAATTGGTAGTGTCGTCTTTTGCTTTTGTTATCAAAGGCTCAACAAACTTTTTGAGTTCCTTTGCCTTTGCAAGGGTCGTAGTGATTCTTTTGTGCATGATCAACGAGATAGCCATATTTGAAAGCATAGCTTTTCTGTGAGATGCAGTACGGCCCAAATGGTTAAAAGATTTTTTATGTCTCATAATTATTCTTTGTCTAATTTATATTTTGAAATATCTGTTCCAAACGAAAGATTCAGACTCTCGAGCAAATCATCAAGCTCAGTGAGCGATTTCTTACCAAAGTTACGGAATTTAAGAAGGTCTGTTTTGTTATACTGCACAAGCTGACCAAGGGTCTCTACGTCGGCAGCCTTCAAGCAGTTGAGTGCACGAACCGAGAGGTTCAAGTCTATCAACTTGCTCTTCAACAACTGACGCATGTGCAATACCTCCTCATCAAACTCTTCGTTACCATCTACGTCGGCCGACTCGATGGCAATCTTCTCGTCAGAGAAGAGCATGAAGTGATAGATAAGAATTTTAGCAGCCTCTTTAAGTGCCTCCTTCGGGTGAATGGAACCGTCGGTTGTAATTTCAATAACCAAGCGATCGTAGTCGGTCTTCTGCTCAACGCGGAAGGGCTCGCGCTCGTATTTTACATTACGGATAGGAGTGTATATCGAGTCGATTGGAATCATAGTGGGTTCTGTACAGTACTCACGGTTCTCATCAGAAGGAACGTAACCACGTCCCTTGTTGATGCTGATTTCAATCTGCATTTTAGCCGATGAGTCGAGGTGGCAAATGACTAACTCGGGATTTAACACTTCAAATCCGGTTAAATACTTACCAATCTCGCCAGCAGTGAACACCTCGGTATTCTCTACATTGATTGAGACTTTCTCGGTTTCAAATTCCTCAACAATTCTTTTGAATCGAACTTTTTTAAGGTTCAAGATAATGTTGGTAACATCTTCCTTTACGCCGGGAACTGTTGCAAACTCATGCTCAACGCCGGCTATCTTGATGCAGTTGATTGCAAAGCCTTCCAAAGAAGACAACAAGATGCGACGAAGGGCGTTGCCGACAGTTGTAGCGAAGCCGGGCTCCAAAGGACGAAACTCGAACTTACCGTAGAAGTCGTTCGCCTCCAACATTACAACTTTATCAGGTTTTTGAAATGTTAATATCGCCATTATTAGAAATTAATTTTTGCTATACAACTCAACGATTAATTGCTCCTTGATGTTCTCGGGAATCTCCGAACGCTCGGGCATGTTCAAGAACTTACCTGCCATTGAAGAGTTATCCCACTCCAACCAAGGATATTTGCTGTGGTTAAGACCTGCCAAAGAGTTCTGGATAACCTCGAGCGATTTTGAACGCTCGCGTACACCTACAATCTGACCTGCCTTGATGATGCGTGAAGCAATGTTACATACCTTACCGTCTACTACAATGTGGCAGTGGCTAACCAACTGACGTGCAGCTGCACGAGTGGGAGCTATACCCAAACGATAAACGATATTGTCCAAACGAGACTCCAACAACTGCAAAAGCACCTCACCGGTGATACCGGGAGCTGAATCGGCCTTGTCGAATGTGTTACGGAACTGACGCTCCAAAACGCCGTATGTATATTTTGCTTTCTGCTTCTCGGCCAACATGACACCGTACTCAGAAGTCTTGCGACGACGGTTGTTGCCGTGCATACCGGGAGCATAATTTTTCTTAGAAAGCACTTTGTCGGCACCAAAGATGGGTTCACCGAAACGACGTGCAATCTTGCTTTTAGGACCTGTATATCTAGCCATTTTAAAATCTTATTAAATTTTGATTATACTCTTCTTCTTTTGGGAGGACGGCAACCGTTGTGAGGCAGCGGTGTAACGTCTACAATTTCAGTAACCTCGATACCTGCACCATGTACTGTGCGGATAGCTGACTCACGACCGTTACCGGGACCTTTTACATAAGCCTTAACCTTGCGCAAGCCCAAATCATAAGCGATTTTTGAGCATGCCTCAGCAGCCATCTGGGCAGCATAAGGAGTGTTCTTCTTAGAACCTCTGAAACCCATCTTACCAGCAGAAGACCAAGAGATAACCTGACCTTCGTCATTAGTAAGGCAAACAATGATATTGTTAAATGACGAATGAACATGAAGCTGACCGTTGGCTCCTACCTTCACATTTCTTTTCTTTGTTGCAACTGTTTTCTTTGCCATATTACTTACCTAATTATTTTGTAGCTTTTTTCTTGTTAGCAACTGTCTTCTTACGTCCCTTACGTGTACGAGCATTGTTCTTTGTGCTCTGGCCACGAACGGGCAAACCGTTACGATGACGAATGCCACGATAGCAACCTATATCCATCAAACGTTTGATGTACAACTGAATCTCTGAACGAAGGTCACCTTCTACTTTAAACTCTGCACCAATAATCTCACGAACCTTAGCTGCCATATCATCGGTCCAGTCCTGAACCTTGATATTTCTATCTACGCCAGCTTTGTCAAGGATTTTGGCTGCACTGCTGCGTCCAATACCATAGATGTATGTCAACGCAATCTCTCCTCTCTTGTTCTGAGGAATATCTACACCAACTATTCTTATAGCCATATACGAATATATTATTAATTACTACTTAAATTACCCCTGACGCAGTTTAAACTTGGGATTCTTTTTGTTAATCAAATACAAACGACCGTTTCTGCGAACAATCTTGCAATCGGGGGTGCGTTTCTTAATAGATGCTTTAACTTTCATATTATATTGTTTTTATTTATATCGGAACACGATTCTTCCTTTGGTTAAATCATAAGGGGACATCTCTATTCTCACTTTGTCACCGGGTAGAATTTTAATGTAGTGCATTCTCATCTTACCTGAGATGTGCGCAATCACTTCGTGACCATTCTGCAACTCTACACGGAACATTGCATTCGACAATGCCTCTACGATTGTACCGTCTTGTTCAATAGCACTTTGTTTAGCCATATTAATATCCTTTGTTTCTTAAAACCTCTTCTACAAACTCGAATGACGACAAGATGTCGGCTCCGTTCTTACCTACCGCAACAGTATGCTCAAAATGAGCCGCGTTCTTGCGGTCGCGTGTCTTCACTGTCCAGCCGTCACGCTCCATGAATATCTGACGCTTGCCAAGTGTTATCATGGGCTCTATGGCCAGACACATACCTTCGCGCAACTGCAAACCGTTACCCTTGCGACCATAGTTGGGCACCTCGGGGGCCTCGTGCATGTCGCGACCGATACCGTGACCTACAAACTCGCGTACCACGCCAAAACCGTTCTGCTCGCAATGGGTTTGTATTGCACTACCCAAATCGCCAAGACGCTTGCCGTGAACAGCCTGTTCAATACCTTTATAGAGCGACTCTTTTGTAACTTGCAAAAGTCTCTTTGTGGCTTCATCGACCTCGCCTACACAGAATGTGTAGCAAGAGTCTCCACAAAAACCGTTCAACAAAGTACCACAATCGACCGATATTATATCGCCCTCTTTCAAGGGTACATCGTTGGGTATTCCATGAACAACCACTTCATTTACCGAGGCACAAATTGAGCCGGGGAACGGTACACCCTCGTAGTTGGGGTAACCTTTGAATGTGGGTATCGCTCCATTATCCCTTATGAACTCCTCAGCAACCTTGTCGAGTTGCTTTGTCGTAACTCCGGGTTCTATTATTTTAGCTACTTCGGCAAGCGTTCTACCTACCAGCAGATTGGCCTGCCGAAGTAATTCTATTTCGTCTGATGTTTTAAGAAATATCATTCTTAGCTCTACAAATTAACCTACACGACCCTTAATGTGACCCGAGCTGAGCAAACCATCGTAATGTCTCATCAGAAGATAGCTTTCTATCTGTTGCAAGGTGTCAAGAACAACACCTACAAGGATAAGTAAAGATGTACCTCCGAAGAACGATGCGAAGCCCTGCTGTACACCCAACACACCTGCAAAAGCGGGAAGTATTGCGATTACAGCCAAGAACAATGCTCCGGGAAGGGTTATACGCGACATAATCGTATCAATATGTTCAGCAGTATCTTTGCCGGGTTTTACGCCGGGGATATAACCGTTGTTGCGTTTCATATCTTCGGCCATCTGCATCGGGTTGATTGTGATGGCTGTGTAGAAATATGTAAACAATATGATAAGAAGCGCAAATACCAGGTTGTATGCCCAACTTTGGGGATCGTTCATCAACTGCAAGAATGCAGAGGGCTCGTTACCTGCACCATAGTTCATGAATGCCAAAGGTATGAACATTATTGCCTGAGCAAAGATGATAGGCATAACGTTTGCGGCATTCACCTTCAAGGGAAGGTACTGACGAGCTCCTGTGAACGAAGCACCACCTGCAGCCTGTTTTGCATACTGCACGGGGATTTTACGGGTTCCACGCAAAAGAGCGATTCCTGCACATACCACAAAGAACAAGAACATAATCTCGAAAAGGAACATGATGATACCACCGCCTGTTGCAGCACCCAAACGAGAGGTAAACTCCTGCATGAATGCTTGGGGAAGACGTGCTATGATACCAATCATGATTATCAAAGATACACCGTTACCGAGACCCTTGTCGGTGATACGTTCACCCAACCAAAGGATGAACATACTACCGGCAGCGAGTATAATTGTCGATGTAATCATGAAAATATTCCAATTAATCGAATCGTTCAATGCGGCACCTGCTGTATAACGCAGGTTCAAGAGATAAGAGGGAGCCTGAACAAGAAGAATCAGTATAGTCAAATAACGTGTATACTGGTTAATCTTACGACGTCCGCTCTCACCCTCGCGCTGCAACTTCTGGAAATAAGGTACAGCGATTGCAAGAAGCTGAATTACGATAGAAGCCGAAATATAGGGCATAATACCGAGGGCAAATATTGATGCATTAGAGAATGCACCACCCGAGAACATATCAAGCAGAGACATCAAACCACCTTCTGTCTGTGACTCCAAAGCTTTGAGCATAGCGGGCTCAATACCGGGGAGAACCACAAAAGAACCGAATCTGTAGATTGCGACAAAAAGCAAAGTGATACCAATGCGCGTTCTAAGATCTTCGATCTTCCAGATATTTTTTATGGTCTGGATAAATTTAGGGTTTGATTTTGTTGCCATGTCTTAAAGCTTTACTACTGTTCCACCTACTGCCTCAATAGCCTCAATAGCCTTCTGTGAGAAAGCGTGAGCCTCTACTGTCAATTTAGCAGTCAAAGTACCGTTTGCAAGAATCTTAACCAACTGAGTTGATGAGATGAAACCTGCTGCAATCAAAGTCTCAACATTGATTGTCTCCAAAGACTTGCTCTCGGCAAGAGCCTGAAGAGTTGAAAGATTAACTGCTTTGTACTCTACACGATTAATATTTTTAAAACCGTACTTGGGTACGCGACGTTGCAAAGGCATCTGACCACCTTCGAAACCGATCTTCTTCTTATAGCCCGAACGTGACTTGGCACCTTTGTGACCACGTGTAGAGGTACCACCTCTACCTGAACCGGTACCACGACCTATTCTTTTACGAGCCTTTACAGAGCCTTCGGCGGGTTTAAGATTATTTAATTTCATAACCTAATCTAATTTTAAGAATTAATTACTCTTCAACAATGGCAACCAAATGCTGAACTTTCTTAACCATTCCACGGATAGAAGCATTGTCGGGGCGCTCAACAACCTTATTCATCTTTGTAAGGCCAAGAGCATCGAGTGTCAACTTCTGAGTTTTAGGAGCACCGATACGGCTCTTAATCTGTTTAATTTTAATTGTAGCCATTATAAAAATCCTCCTTATCCGTTAAATACTTTACTCATACTGATACCTCTGTTCTGTGCAACCATACGTGCATCACGCATCTCGCTCAATGCAGCGATAGTAGCTTTTACCAAGTTGTGGGGGTTAGAAGAACCCTTAGACTTAGCCAAAACGTCGGTTATACCAACACTCTCCAAAACGGCACGCATGGCACCGCCGGCAACCACTCCTGTACCGTGTGATGCGGGCTTGATGAAAACCTCAGCACCACCGAAACGTGCAACCTGCTCGTGGGGAACTGTTCCTTTAAGAACAGGAACACGAACAAGGTTCTTCTTAGCTGCCTCAACACCCTTAGCGATAGCTGCTGTTACCTCGCTTGCTTTACCAAGACCGTAACCGATGATACCATTCTCGTTACCTACAACAACGATTGCAGAGAAGCTGAATGTACGACCACCCTTTGTAACCTTTGTTACACGGTTGATAGCAACCAATCTATCTTTCAATTCTACGTCGTTTGCGACTTTTACTCTATTATTAATTGCCATAGTTCATTAGAATTTAAGACCACCATTACGTGCAGCGTCAGCTACTTCCTTAACTCTACCATGGTAAAGATAACCGTTACGGTCGAAGACTACGGTAGTAATACCTGCCTCCTGAGCCTTCTTAGCGATCAACTCACCAACCTTAGCAGCTTGCTCCTTCTTGGGCATAGCCTCAAGACCAAGAGAAGATGCAGAAGCCAATGTCTGGCCTGTCTCGTCATTAATTATCTGAACATAGATTTGTTTGTTGCTACGGAACACACTCATACGAGGACGCTCGGCAACACCCGAAATCTTGTTACGCACTCTATATTTAATCTTGGTACGTCTTTCTATTTTTGTTGTCATATACTTACGATTTTACTAAATTATTTTGCACCTGCCGACTTACCAGACTTGCGACGAATAATCTCGCCAACAAACTTAACACCTTTACCCTTGTAAGGCTCGGGCTTGCGGAATGAGCGGATTTTTGCACAAATCATACCAAGCAACTCCTTGTTGCAAGACTCCAAAATGATAAGAGGGTTCTTATTTCTCTCAGATTTAGTCTCAATCTTAACCTCAGCGGGAAGCTGCAAGTAGATTGGGTGAGTAAAACCAAGTATCAACTCTATTGCATTGTTGGGTTTGTCGTTTACACGGTAACCAACACCAACAAGTTCAAGTTCTTTTCTGAAACCGGTAGAAACACCGACTACCATGTTGTTGATGAGCGCTCTGTACAAACCATGGAAAGCGTGCTGTTGTTTTGTAGCCTCAGCGTATGTTTCAACGTCAGCATACTTAACTGTCAATACACCGTCCTCGATATTTACAGCGATTGAAGAATCGATCTTCTGAGAGAGCTCACCTTTGGGACCTTTCACAGTAACTACGTTATCGTTGCTCACAGCAACAGTAACGTTTGCGGGAATACTAATAGGTAATTTACCAATTCTAGACATTGCTCAATCCTCCTCTATTAGTAGACATAGCAAAGCACCTCACCACCGATTTTCTCGGCAGCTGCCTCCTTGTCTGTCATTACACCTTTGGATGTCGACAAAATAGCGATACCCAATCCATTAATCACTCTGGGCATATCTTTGTATCCCGTATAACGACGCAAACCGGGAGTAGAAACGCGAACCAAGTTCTTGATAGCGTTTACTTTGTTTACAGCGTCGTACTTCAAGGCAATCTTAATTGTGCCTTGGGGGCCATCTTCAACGAACTTGTAGTTCAAGATGTAACCCTTCTCAAAAAGAATCTTAGTGATCTCCTTTTTGAGGTTAGAGGCAGGAACCTCAACCACTCTGTGCTTAGCTTGAATGGCGTTTCTCAACCTCGTCAAATAATCTGCAATAGGATCTGTCATAAAAAATGAATTTAAATTGATCAGGACTTCCCTGACAATATTTATATTAAACACTCAAAATTTTACCAACTTGCTTTCTTAACACCGGGGATAAGACCTTGCGATGCCATCTCACGGAACTGTATACGAGAGATGCCGAAAAGACGGATATAACCTTTGGGACGACCTGTAAGCTTGCAACGGTTGTGCATGCGAATGGGGTTTGAGTTCAAAGGCAACTCCTGCAACTTGCGTGCTGCCTCGTAAGCCTCTTCGGGAGTACCGGTATTAACGATCTTCTTCAAAGCCTCACGTTTAGCGGCATATTTCTTGGCCAACTTTGCTCGTTTTACCTCACGAGCCTTCATTGATTCTTTTGCCATAGTTACTTACGAATTTTTAGCGTTTTTAAAAGGTAGACCAAACTCTTTAAGCAGAGCATAACCCTCTTCGTCGGTCTTTGCGGTGGTTACGAATGTGATATTCATACCGGTAAGACGCATAATGTTGTCGATGTTGGTCTCGGGGAAGATAATCTGCTCCTTGATGCCCAAAGAGTAGTTACCGTTACCGTCGAACTTGCTCTCGATACCCTTGAAGTCGCGGATACGGGGAAGAGCCACGCGAATCAAACGCTCCAAGAACTCGTACATGCGCTCGCGACGAAGTGTAACCATTACGCCGATAGGCATTTTCTTACGGAGTTTGAAGTTCGAGATATCCTTGCGAGATACAGTAGCAACAGCTTTCTGACCTGTGATGGCTGTAATCTCGTTGATAGCAACATCGATAATCTTCTTGTCCTGAGTAGCTGCACCAAGACCCTCGTTGATAACGATCTTCTTGAGTACAGGTACCTGCATGGGTGATGAATAGTTAAACTGTTTCATCAACGCCGGAGCAATACGCTCGGCATATTCTTTTTTAAGGCTGGCTGTATTACTCATTTTTAAATCTCCTCTCCTGATTTTTTAGCATAACGAACCTTCTTACCCTCGGCATTAACCTTACGGCCGATACGAGTTGCCTTACCGCTCTTGGGATCAACCAAGTTGAGGTTAGACACGTGGATTGAAGCTTCTTGTTTTACAATACCTCCATGAGGATTCTTTGCGCTGGGTTTCGTGCTCTTAGAAACCATATTAACGCCTTCTACGATGGCACGGTCCTTCTCAACGATTACCTGCAACACCTTACCGGTCTTGCCTTTGTCCTCGCCAGAGTTTACGATGACCATATCACCTTTCTTGATATGTAATTTCTTCATTACTTCAAAAATTTAAATATTAAAGTACCTCGGGTGCCAAAGACACAACTTTTGTATAGTCGGTTTGGCGGAGCTCACGTGCTACGGGACCGAAAATACGGCTACCACGCATCTCACCGGCATTATTCAACAGAATGCAGGCATTGTCATCGAAACGAATGTATGAACCGTCCTGACGACGAACCTCCTTCTTAGTACGAACAATAAGGGCTTTTGATACAGCTCCCTTTTTCATATCGCTTGAGGGGGTAACGCTCTTAACAGCTACCACGATAACGTCTCCCACAGAAGCATAGCGACGGCGTGTGCCACCAAGCACACGAATACACAAAGCTTCCTTTGCGCCGCTATTATCACATACTGTAAGTCTAGATTCAACCTGTATCATAATTACTTAACTTTTTCGATGATTTCTACTAATCTCCATCTCTTTGTCTTGCTCAAAGGACGAGTCTCCATGATGCGAACTGTATCGCCAACAGAGCACTCATTCTTCTCATCGTGTACGTGATATTTCTTTGTTCTGCTCACGAATTTTCCGTAGATGGGGTGCTTCTCTTTAAATTTAGCTGCAACGGTGATAGTTTTCTCCATCTTAGTGCTTACAACTATACCGGTACGCTCTTTTCTTAAATTTCTAACTTCCATAAGTCTTAATTATTTATTTAATTCGCGAGAGCGCAACTCACCTTTCATACGTGCTATATCACGACGTAGGTTCTTCAACTGCTCGGGGTTCTCCAGAGGTGAAATTGCGTGATTCAGTTTCATTTGGGCATAACGAGTTACATCAGCCTCAATTCTTTCTTGTAGCTCCTTAGTAGAGAGCTCTTTGATTTCTGCTATTTTCATAATTATGCCTGATTAAAATCGTAATCGCGTCTAACAATAAACTTAGTTGTAACAGGAAGTTTTTGTGCAGCAAGGCGCAAAGCCTCTTTTGCAATTTCGAATGAAACTCCCTCTACCTCAATCAATATACGGCCCGGTGTAACGGGGAATACAAAACCTTCGGGATCACCTTTACCCTTACCCATACGTACATCGGCAGGTTTACGAGTGATAGGTTTGTCGGGGAATATACGGATCCAAATCTGGCCCTGACGTTGCATGTAACGTGTTACTGCAATACGAGCAGCCTCTATCTGGCGACCGTTCAACCATTTGTACTGCAAGCACTTGATTCCGAAAGAACCGAATGCGAGTTGGCTTCCTCTCTGAGCGAAACCTTTCTGCACACCGTGCTGCACTCTTCTATATTTTGTCTTTTTAGGCTGTAACATAATTCTTGAAATTCAATTCGTTAGCGATTGTTGTTTTTCTTACGTTTGAAGTTTCTTCCGCCAGCCTGGTTGTTGTTGAAACCGCTCTCCTTGCTCTGTGTAAAGTTAGGAGCCAAGTCTCTCTTACCATAAACCTCGCCACGGCAAATCCAAACCTTGATACCAAGGATACCAACCTTTGTCAAAGCCTCAGCCTGGCAGTAGTCGATATCGGCACGGAATGTGTGCAGTGGAGTACGACCCTCCTTGTACATCTCAGAACGAGCCATCTCGGCACCGTTCAAACGACCTGAAATCTGGATCTTGATACCCTCAGCACCCATACGCATTGTGTTAGCAATAGCGGTCTTGATAGCGCGACGGTATGCGATTTTACCCTCTACCTGACGTGCAATGCTGTTAGCAACGATAGTAGCGTCAAGCTCGAGTTTCTTAACTTCAAAAATATTAATCTGGATATCCTTGTCAGTGATCTTCTTCAACTCCTCCTTCAATTTGTCAACCTCCTGACCACCCTTACCGATGATGATACCTGGCTTTGCGGTACAAACGGTAATAGTAACAAGTTTCAAAGTACGCTCGATGACAATCTTAGAAACGCTTGCCTTAGCCAGACGTACATTAAGGTATTTTCTGATCTTTGAATCTTCAACCAATTCGTCACCGTAGTTCTTACCACCGTACCAGTTGGAATCCCATCCTCTGATGATACCTAATCGATTACTAATTGGATTAACCTTCTGTCCCATTGCTTTCTACTTTTTTATTGTCATTACTTACTTTAGTGTCCACGTAGATTGTAACGTGGTTGGAACGCTTACGGATTCTGTATCCGCGACCCTGAGGTGCAGGGCGCATACGATAAAGTGTGCGTGCCTCATCTACAAAGATCTGTGAGATGTACAGCTCGCCATTCTCGGCCTTGCGCTCGTTCTTCTGCTCCCAGTTAGCGATAGCAGAACGCAACAGTTTCTCAACGTTGTAAGAAGCGGCC
>JAZQVO010000033.1:0-15294 GCA_045631905.1 Bacteroidaceae bacterium | reverse complement strand
CAAACACAAGCCTGCTTGGAACACCCTTCACCGTTACGGTCGATAAAATAGAGGGTTGTTCGACAGGCGTTTCGGCATGCGACAGAGCCGCCACCATAAAAGCTCTTGCCGACCCCGCAAGCACAGCAGAAACATTTGCCCCCCCCGGACACATAAACCCCCTTTATGCACAAGACAAAGGCGTGTTGCGTCGCGCAGGACACACCGAGGCAAGCATAGACCTTGCACGCTTGGCAGGCCTCTACCCCGCCGCCGCCCTCATAGAGATTATGAACGAGGACGGTACCATGGCACGCATGCCACAACTCATTGAGATTGCCAAAAAGCACGGCATGAAGATAATTTCCATACGCGACCTCATAAAATACCGCCTTATGCAAGAGTCGCTCGTGGAGATGGGCGAAGAGGTAAACATGCCCACAGAACACGGACACTTCCGCCTTATCCCCTTTAAGCAGACATCGACAGGGCTCGAACACATAGCACTTATAAAAGGAGAGTGGGACGAAGACGAGCCCATACTTGTGAGAGTACACTCGTCGTGCATGACAGGCGATATATTCGGTTCGTGCCGTTGCGACTGTGGTTCGCAGCTACACAGAGCCATGGAGCTTATCGAAGAAACAGGAAAAGGTGTCATAGTATACCTCAACCAAGAGGGACGTGGCATAGGCCTAATGAACAAGATGAAAGCCTACAAACTGCAAGAAGAGGGCATGGACACGGTAGATGCAAACCTCTGCCTCGGCTTTAAAGCCGACGAACGCGACTATGGTGTAGGAGCAGAGATTCTTCGCAAAATAGGCGTTCACAAAATGAGACTCATAACAAACAACCCTGTAAAACGCATAGGCCTCGAAAGCTACGGCTTGGAGGTTGTCGAGAATGTTGGCATAGAGATTAAGCCCAACAACTTCAACTCGCGCTACCTGCACACAAAAGCCGAGCGCATGGGACACACACTTCACTTTGACAAAGAATAAAAACATTTAGCATATGAACAAACTATCAGACCGCGTAAACCGATTGGCCCCATCGGCCACTTTGGCTATGTCGCAAAAAAGCCAGGAACTTAAAGCACAAGGCGTAGACGTTATAAACATGAGTGTCGGCGAGCCCGACTTTAACACCCCCGACACAATAAAAGAGGTGGCTAAACAGGCTATCGACGACAACTGGTCGCGTTACTCACCCGTGCCCGGCTACCCCGCTTTGCGCAAAGCAATAGTCGAGAAACTAAAAAGAGAGAACGGGCTCGAATTTACCGAGGCACAAATATCGGTATCAAACGGTGCCAAGCAGGCTGTTTGTAACGCCATCATGGCACTTATAAACGCCGGCGACGAGGTTATTATACCCGCCCCCTACTGGGTAAGCTACCCCGACATGGTGAAACTTGCCGACGGAACACCCGTCATCGTGAGCGCAGGCATTGAGCAGAACTTTAAAATAACAGGTGCACAGCTCGAGGCCGCCATCACACCAAAAACAAAGATGCTCATTCTTTGCTCTCCCTCGAACCCCACAGGCTCGGTATATACCAAAGAAGAGCTTAAAGAACTTGCCGACGTGCTCGCAAAATACCCCGATGTATTTGTTGTTGCCGACGAAATTTATGAACACATCAACTACATAGGCAAACACGAAAGCATCGCACAGTTCGAGGAGATTCGCGACAGAGTGATAATAATAAACGGTGTTTCAAAAGCCTACGCCATGACAGGCTGGAGAATAGGCTACCTTGCCGCAGCCGACTGGATTGTGAAGGGCTGTAACAAGCTACAAGGCCAATACACAAGCGGTCCCTGCTCTGTATCGCAGATTGCGTCGATAGAGGCTTACAACGGCTCACAAGAGCCCGTAGAGGAGATGCGCAAAGCCTTCCAACGCCGTCGCGACCTCATAGTAAAGCTTGCGAAAGAGATTCCAGGCTTGGAGGTAAATATTCCCGAAGGAGCCTTCTACCTGTTCCCCAAGTGTAGCTCATTCTATGGCAAGAGCTACAACGGACAGGTTATAAACAACTCCGACGACCTTGCAATGTACCTGCTTACCGAAGCTCACGTTGCAGCCGTGGGCGGTGCATCGTTCGGCGCACCCGAATGTTTCCGCATGAGCTATGCAACAAGCGACGAGAACATCATAGAGGCTATCAAACGCATTAAAGAGGCTCTCGCAAAACTTAAATAAAAAAGCAACGGCAGATGCCACATACACAGCAACCGAGGCTCCTTCCGCAGTAAGGAGCCTCGGTTCTTTTTATTAAACCACCTGCTTACATATAGCCGTAAAATTTTAACGACATGAGGTGTGAGGGCTTATGCACCTTCGGGGCAGTATGCGGGCAGATGCTTATTTACACATTATATAATATAATATAATATAAAAACAAACGGCGGTACCATGTGGTACCGCCGT
Source organism: Bacteroidaceae bacterium (assembly GCA_045631905.1). GTDB lineage: Bacteria > Bacteroidota > Bacteroidia > Bacteroidales > Bacteroidaceae > HGM04593. Next base: position 12,876 of record JAZQVO010000033.1, on the reverse strand, counting down.
TCCTTCTTTATAGCTATCGTGCTATCAGTCTTGCAATTTAGCCTTAATGAACTCACGGTTCAAACGTGCGATGTTGCTGATAGAGATACACTTGGGGCACTCAGCCTCACAAGCACGAGTGTTGGTACAGTTACCAAAACCAAGCTCGTCCATCTTTGCAATCATAGATTTTGCACGTTTTGCAGCCTCGGCCTTACCCTGAGGAAGAAGAGCAAACTGGCTCACCTTAGCCGAAACAAACAACATTGCAGAACCGTTCTTACAAGCAGCTACACAAGCACCGCAACCTACACAAGCAGCAGCGTCCATAGCCTCCTCGGCAACATCCTTACCGATGGGTATTGCGTTAGCGTCGGGCATACCACCTGTGTTGATTGAAACGTAACCACCTGCTTGCTGAATCTTATCGAAAGCAGTTCTATCGACCATGAGGTCGCGAATTACGGGGAACGCAGCCGAACGCCAAGGCTCAACAGTGATTACATCGCCGTCTTTAAAACGACGCATGTACAACTGACATGTTGTAGCACCTGTTGCAGGGCCGTGGGGGTGACCGTTCACATAGAGTGAACACATACCGCAGATACCCTCACGACAGTCGTGGTCGAAGGCGATGGGCTCCTCACGTTTGTTTACCAATGTCTCGTTAAGTATGTCGAGCATCTCCAAGAATGAGGTGTCGCCGGGGATATCTTTCATCTCATATGTCGCAAAAGCACCCTTCTCTTTGGGACCCTTCTGACGCCATACCTTCAATGTAAAACTTATATTCTTATCCATTGTTTTTCGTTTTTAAGATTAGTTTTTGTAGTTACGTTGCTGTACCTTGATGTACTGATAGTTGAGGTCCTCTTTAATGAGTTCGGGCTCTTGTCCCTCGCCTGTATACTTCCAACAAGCAACATAAGAGAAGTTCTCGTCGTCGCGTTTAGCCTCACCCTCTTCGGTCTGGTGCTCCTCACGGAAGTGACCACCGCAAGACTCCTCACGGTTGAGAGCGTCGCGCGCCATGAGACGACCTATCTCGATGAAGTCAAGCAAACGAAGAGCTTTTTCGAGCTCGATGTTCAGTGTGTCGGCCGAACCGGGGATAAACAACTCGCTCCAGAAGAGTTTCTCTACCTCGTCGAGTTTCTGCAAAGCGGTAGTCAAAGACTCTTTTGTACGAGCCATACCTACATAATCCCACATAACGTGACCAAGCTCTTTGTGGATAGAATCTACACTGCGCGAACCCTGGATAGCCATGAGCTTGGCAATCTTGTCGGTGATAGCCTTCTCGGCAGCCACAAACTCGGGAGCGTCGGTGCTGAAACGGGGAACCTGAATCTGGTCGGACAAGTAGTTCTGAATTGTGTAAGGCAATACAAAGTAACCATCGGCCAAGCCCTGCATAAGAGCCGAAGCACCAAGACGGTTGGCTCCGTGGTCGGAGAAGTTTGCCTCACCGATAGCGAACAAACCGGGAACAGATGTCTGCAACTCGTAGTCTACCCAGATACCACCCATGGTGTAGTGGATAGCGGGGAATATCATCATAGGCTCCTTGTAGGGGTTGGTGTCGGCAATCTCCTCGTACATGTCGAAGAGGTTACCATAACGCTGACGTACTACGTCCTCACCCAAACGCTGGATAGCATATTTAAAGTCGAGGAACACGGCAAGACCTGTGTTGTTTACGCCGTAACCTGCATCGCAACGCTCTTTTGCGGCACGTGAAGCAACGTCACGGGGTACGAGGTTACCGAAGGCGGGATAACGACGCTCCAAGTAGAAGTCGCGGTCCTCGTCGGGAATATCGTTGGGGTGTTTCTTACCGGTCTGCAAAGCCTTGGCGTCCTCCAACTTCTTGGGAACCCAGATGCGACCGTCGTTACGCAACGACTCCGACATAAGAGTAAGCTTAGACTGCTTGTCGCCGTGAACGGGGATACATGTGGGGTGAATCTGAGCATAGCAGGGGTTGGCAAACCATGCACCCTTGCGGTAGCACTGCAAAGCGGCCGAACCGTTGCTACCCATGGCGTTTGTAGAAAGGAAGTATGCGTTACCGTAACCACCTGTACCTATAACAACGGCGTGAGCAGCGAAACGCTCAATCTTACCTGTTACAAGGTTACGTGCGATGATACCGCGAGCACGACCGTCGATGATAACGAGGTCGAGCATCTCATAACGTGTGAACACCTTAACGGTACCCTGGCTCACCTGATAGTTAAGAGCCGAGTAAGCACCAAGAAGAAGCTGCTGACCGGTCTGACCACGGGCATAGAATGTACGCGATACCTGAGCACCACCGAAAGAACGGTTGGCCAACAAACCACCATACTCACGTGCAAAAGGAACACACTGTGCTACACACTGGTCGATGATAGAACCCGAAACCTCGGCCAAACGATAAACGTTAGCCTCGCGAGCACGGTAGTCACCACCCTTGATAGTATCGTAGAAGAGACGATAAACAGAGTCGCCATCGTTCTGATAGTTCTTGGCGGCATTTATACCACCCTGTGCAGCGATAGAGTGTGCACGACGGGGAGAATCCTGAATACAGAAGTTAAGCACGTTGAAACCCATAGCACCGAGCGAAGCGGCAGCCGAAGCACCTGCAAGACCGGTACCAACAACAATAATATCAAGTTTACGCTTGTTGGCAGGGTTCACCAATTTCTGATGTGCCTTATAATTAGTCCATTTTTCGGCCAAAGGGCCCTCAGGAATTTTAGAATCCACTTTTACTGAACTTATTTTAGCCATAATATTTAGTTTTTATAATTTTAACGAAAAAGGTTATCAGCAACCTGCACAAGGACAAGCCGCGTAAACAGCAACAACAGCCAAGAAGCCGAAGACAATCAAAGTAACAATTACGTTACCGATTACTCTCCAACGCTCGAACCAAATTTTGTTGGCCCAACCAAGAGACTGCATTGAGCTCCAGAAACCGTGTGTAAGGTGGAACCACAAAGCTACAAGCCAAATAACATAGAGAGCTACATAAACGGGACAAGCAAATGTCTCCTTAATGTAGTGTACACCGTCGGCTGCAAGCGAAGCATCAACATTTGCACCAAGCATGTGAAGAACCTCAACAAGCTGCATGTTTGCCCAGAAGTTGAACAAGTGCAAGCCCATACCAAGGATTACCACAAGGCCCAGAACAAACATGTTCTGCGAAGCCCACTCCACACTCTTAGGCTTAACGGTGTAAGCATACGCCTGATTACCGCGAGCCTTTTTGTTCTGCAATGTAAGGATTATTGCATAAACAAAATGCACAACAACAAGAGCAGCGAGGCCGGCTGTTGCGATGAGCGCATACCAGTTGGCACCCAAAAACTCACAAATCATGTTGTACCCCTCGGCGCTGAAAATAGCCACCAAGTTCATTGACATGTGGAAAAGCAGGAAGAGTACAAGGGCAATACCCGATACACTCATGATGACCTTCTTTCCCACAGAAGAATTAAATAACCACATAATGAATTGATATTAAATTATATAATAAATAAATTGTTAAAAATTCAATACACAATAACTCATAGTAAGTATTACTAATTGACAAAAATAACCCTTTTTTATTAAAAACAACATTATTTGGGAAAATAATTAGCTGTTTTGAAATATAAGGTAAATATTAAAGAGAACCTGCCAAACAAAAAAAATGTTTTTATTATCTTTGTACAATGTGCTTTTACAGACAAAAGCACCAAGAAAAGAAACAACGCAAAACAGAAAAAAGGTGATATTCGAGTACGACATATTGGTTATTGGAGCCGGACATGCAGGGTGCGAAGCCGCAGCCGCAGCCGCAAACATGGGGAAAAAAACTTGTCTCATGACCATGGACATGAACAAAATTGCCCAAATGAGTTGCAACCCCGCAATAGGAGGTATTGCCAAAGGGCAGATTGTGCGAGAGATTGATGCCATGGGTGGATACATGGGAATAATCACCGACAAAGCATCGATACAGTTCCGCATGCTTAACCGCTCAAAAGGACCTGCCATGTGGAGCCCGCGTGCTCAATGCGACCGCATGAAGTTCAGCCAATATTGGAGAGAGACACTCGAAAATATCCCCGGGTTGCACATGTGGCAAGACTGTGCCAACGAACTCATAGTCGAAGAGGGAAAAGCCGTAGGAGTAAAAACACAACTCGGTGCCGAGTTCCGCGCAAAAAGCATAATAATTACAGCCGGCACATTCCTCAACGGAGTGATGCACGTGGGCAAGGTGCAGTTCGAAGGGGGGCGCATAGCCGAGCCTTCGGCCAAAGGACTCACAGAATCCATTAAAAAACACGGAGTAAATGTGGGGCGCATGAAAACAGGCACTCCTGTAAGGCTCGACAAGCGCAGTATTAACATGCAACTCGTTGATATTCAACAAGGTGACAACGATTTTCACTGTTTCTCTTATTTGAGCAACGAGAGAAAACTCGAACAACTACCCTGCTGGGCATGCTACACCAACCCCGAAGTACACGAGACACTGCGCAACGGGCTTGAATTCTCGCCACTCTACAACGGACAGATACAAAGCATCGGCCCACGCTACTGCCCGAGCATAGAAACAAAGATTGTAACCTTTGCCGAGCGCGAGCGACACTTGCTCTTTTTGGAACCCGAGGGCGAAACCACGCAAGAGATTTATGTTAATGGTTTCTCTTCGTCGCTCCCCATGGATATTCAGCTGAACGCACTACGCAAAATACCGGCACTCAAAGATGCGGTAGCCTACCGCCCCGGCTATGCGATAGAGTACGACTACTTCGACCCCACACAACTATACCACACTCTCGAATCAAAGGTTATAGAAAACCTCTTTTTTGCAGGGCAGGTAAACGGCACAACCGGCTACGAAGAGGCAGCCGGACAAGGGCTTGTTGCAGGCATAAACGCCGTGCTTAAAACAGACGGCAAGGAGGGTTTTGTGTTGCGACGAAACGAAGCATACATAGGCGTTCTCATAGACGACCTTGTGACCAAAGGAGTAGATGAACCCTACCGCATGTTCACCTCGCGAGCCGAGTACCGCATACTACTGCGCTCGGACAACGCCGACATGCGCCTCACCGAAAAAGCCTACAAACTCGGGCTCGCAACCGAGGAACGATACAACCGCCTGTGCGAGAAAAAAGCCGAGATACAGAAACTGACACAATTCATAGAAAACTTCTCGATAAAAGCCGACCTCATAAACAAAGGGCTCGAAGAACTTGGCACCACCCCGCTTACTCGCGGTTGCAAATTATCGTCCATCATCGAGCGCCCGCAAGTAACCATCAACACTATTGCGCCATACATATCGACACTCAAACGAGAGCTCGAAAACCTAGGAGAAAAACGCGAAGAGATAACCGAGGCGGTAGAGATAGAAATTAAATACCGCGGATACATAGAGCGCGAACGCGAGGAGGCCGAACGCATGATAAGACTCGAAAATATTCGCATAAGAGGCAAGTTCAATTACAACTCGCTCGAAAGCCTATCGACCGAGGCACGACAAAAACTCACAGCCATAAACCCCGAAACACTTGCGCAAGCAAGTCGCATACCGGGAGTGTCGCCAAGCGATGTAAACGTGCTGTTGGTTCTTATGAGAAAATAACACTGTTCCACGTGAAACATTAACAAAAAAACATACAGCCATGAACAAAGAATTATTACTTTCGAACCTGAGAAACATTCCCGATTTCCCTATCCCCGGGATACAATTTAAAGACGTGACATCGCTCTTTAAAAACCCCGAATGCATGCAAGAGCTCGACCACGCTCTTTATGAGAGATACAAAGATTGCGGTATCACAAAAATAGTAGGCATAGAGTCGCGCGGTTTTGTGATGGCGTCGGCACTTGCAGTTAAACTTAACGCAGGCTTTGTGCCCATACGCAAGCCCGGTAAATTACCTGCCGAAACCATCAGCGAAAGCTACGGAAAAGAGTATGGCCGCGACACCATAGAGATACACAAAGACGCGATAGACGAGAACGATGTGGTGCTTATTCACGACGACCTCTTGGCTACCGGCGGAACAATGCTTGCCGCATACAACCTTGTAAAAAAGCTCAACCCCAAAAAGGTGATGATAAACTTCATCATAGAGTTAGAGGGTTTGAAAGGACGCGAAATTTTCCCCGCCGAAGCCGAGATTGATTGTTTAATAACACTCGAAGGGAAATAAATGAAAAAAGAGGAGAGGACAAAAAGGGAGGAGATGCTCAAAGAGATTGTGAGCAACCTCCCCGACTCGCCCGGCTGTTACCAATACCTCGACGAGAACGGAGTAATCATATATGTTGGGAAAGCCAAGAATCTAAAAAGGCGAGTATCCTCGTACTTCAACAAAGAACAGCAATCTTTAAAGACACAGCTATTGGTTTCGAAGATTGCCGACATACGCTACATTGTAGTAAATAGCGAGGCCGATGCACTGCTTTTAGAGAACAACCTCATAAAGCGTCATAAGCCTCGCTATAATATTCTGCTGAAAGATGACAAGACATACCCATCTATCTGCATCAGCAACGACTATTTTCCCAAGATATTCAAGACACGCAAAATAGACAAAAAAGCCGGCCGATACTACGGCCCCTACACAAATGCCGGTGCACTAAACGCACTGCTCACACTCATAAAAGAGCTCTACCCACTGCGCACCTGCAACCTCAAAATAACACCCGAAGCTGTGCGGGCTGGGAAATTTAAACCATGCCTTGAATATCAAATTCACAACTGTTGCGCACCTTGCATAGGGAATATTTCGCAAGAAGAATACTCAAAATATATAGCCGAGGTTGTGTCGATTCTGAAGGGAGATATAAAGATTCTGCAAGGGTTACTCATGAGCGAGATGCGAGCGAAAGCCGAAAAGATGGAGTTCGAAAGCGCACAAAAAATAAAAGAGAGATACACACTTATCGAGAACTTCCGCAGCCGTAGCGAGGTCGTAAGCTCAACCGTCGATAATGTAGATGTATTCTCTATCGAAAGCGACGAGAAGAACGCCTATATAAATTTCCTGCACATAACAAACGGTTGCATAAACCAAGCATTCACCATAGAGTACCGCAAAAAGCTCGACGAGAGCGATGCCGAAATTCTATCCATGGGTATTGTTGAGATGCGCGAACGCTTCAAGAGCAACGCAAGAGAGATAATACTCCCCTTCCCCATGGAGCTACCCATAGAGGGAGTGACCACCACCCTACCCCAAAAAGGCGACAAAGCACGTCTGCTTTCGCTGTCGAAACTAAACGTAAAACAGTACAAAGCCGACCGCATGAAACAAGAAGAAAAGCTGAACCCCGAACAAAAAGCAACCCGCTTGATGAAGGAGATTCAGGCCGAGCTACACCTCGAAAAACTACCCCTCGTAATAGAATGTTTCGATAACTCAAACATACAAGGCAGCGATGCCGTAGCCGCATGCGTAGTGTTCCGCAAGCTGAAACCATCGAAAAAAGATTATAGAAAATACAACATAAAAACAGTTACAGGCCCCGACGACTACGCCTCAATGCGCGAAGTTGCAGAACGACGATACAGCAGAATAATTGAGGAGGGAGGCGAGCTCCCAAGCCTCATCATAGCCGATGGAGGAAAGGGACAGATGGAGGCCATACGCAGTATCACAGAGGGGAAGTTAGGGCTCAATATCCCCATAGCCGGCCTTGTAAAAGACGGCCGACACAGAACATCGGAGCTCATTACAAAAGAGGGAGCAACCATAGGTCTTAAACAAAACAGCGCACTCTTCCGCTTGATGACACAGATACAGGACGAGGTTCATCGCTTTGCAATAACCTTCCACAGAGAGAAGAGAAGCAAAAGACAAACAAAGTCGGAGCTCGACGAAATAAAAGGGATAGGAGAAAAAACAAAAGAGGCACTCCTGAAACACTTTAAAAGTGTCAAACGCATTAAAGAGGCAACAGAGAGCGAAATTGCAGAAATTATAGGACCCGCAAAAGCAGAAATGTTAATTAAAGCTCTCAAATAAGGGAAAAAATAATAACTTTGCACATATAAAAAGGCGATAAAAGAGAACCATGAGAGTACTTATACAGAGAGTAAAAGAAGCATCGGTAACGGTCGAAAACAAACTCGTATCGGAAATTGAAAAAGGACTGCTTGTTTTTGTGGGAATATGCGAGGAGGACACCACCGAAGATATAGAGTGGCTTGCAAAAAAAATTGCAAATATCCGCCTTTTCGACGATGAAAACGGAGTAATGAACCTCTCGATAACCGACATCGGAGGCGAGGTGCTTGCAGTGAGCCAGTTTACCCTTATGGCATCTACAAAGAAAGGCAACCGCCCATCGTACATAAAAGCGGCAAAACCCGAAATATCGGTACCCCTGTACGAGCAATTTTGCACAGAGGTTGAGATAGCCGTAAACAAACCGATAAAAAGAGGTATATTTGGTGCCGACATGAAAGTTGAACTAATTAACGACGGACCCGTTACTATATTTATAGACTCTAAAAACAAAGAGTAGAGATGACAATAAAAGAGGCACAAGAGGCAGTGGACAACTGGATAAAAGAGTATGGAGTGCGCTACTTCGACGAGCTGACAAACACAGCTATTCTGGCCGAAGAGGTGGGCGAGGTAGCACGCATAATGGCACGCAAATATGGTGAACAATCGTTCAAGGAGGGAGAGAAAAACGACCTTGGCGACGAGCTTGCCGACGTACTTTGGGTGCTCATATGCATAGCCAACCAAACAGGCACCGACCTGACAGAAGCACTCAAAAAAAACCTCGATAAAAAGAGTAAAAGAGATAATAAAAGACATATTAATAACCCAAAACTTATATAAAGTATGAGCGATAAATGTAACTGTGGCTGTGGAGAGCAAAAGCACTATCACGCCGAAGAAGAGAGCAAATACGACTTTGTATTGAGCGAGTACACCCCCGCCATGAGCGATGCCGAGGTTGCAGCCGAAGTAAAGAAACTCATAGAGGAGAAGGTTGAAGAGAACAACACTTTGGAGGTAAAAAAATTCCTTTTCAACTGCATAGACCTCACAACGCTTAAATGCACCGATAGCGAAGAGAGCGTGCTTAAATTTACCGAGAAAGTAAACGAGTTCGACGAAAAATATCCCGACCTCAAGAATGTTGCCGCTATATGCGTATACCCAAATTTCGCCAAAATAGTAAGCCAATCGTTGGAGGTTGAGAGCGTAGGCATAGCATGCGTTTCGGGCGGTTTCCCATCGTCGCAAACATTCCAGGAGATAAAGGTTGCCGAAACAGCCATGGCTGTACACGATGGCGCAACAGAGATTGACATTGTGTTGAGCGTTGGTAAATTCCTGAGCGGAGATTACGAGGGTGTGTGCGACGAGATTCAGGAACTAAAAAACGTTTGTGGAGAAAAACACTTGAAAGTTATTCTCGAAACAGGCGCACTGAAAACAGCCGAAAACATAAAAAAAGCCTCGATTCTATCGATATATTCGGGTGCTGACTTTATAAAAACATCAACAGGCAAAGAGTCGCCTGCCGCAACACCCGAAGCTGCTTATGTAATGTGCAGTACCATTAAGGAGTACTACCAAAAGACAGGGCGTAAGATTGGTTTTAAACCCGCAGGAGGCATTAATACCGTACACGATGCACTTGTATACTACACCATCGTAAAAGAGCTCTTAGGCGAAGAATGGTTCACTAACGAGCTGTTCCGCCTTGGCACCAGCCGACTCGCAAACCTCTGTTTGAGCGAGATTGTGGGCGAGGAGGTAAAATTCTTCTAAAACATAACTAAAAAAAAGAGGGTGACTCTGTGTGAAGTCACCCTCTTTTTTTATCTATTCAGGCATAGTGGCCGATACTACTTATCGCGCTGTATCACATAATCGAAATATGCCTCGAAAGCCTCTTTACACTCGGGCGAAAGCGATGCCGGCAAAAGCAACATAGCCTCGTCGCGCAGAGCATATATCTTGTTCATGGCATACTCCACACCACCCTCTTTCACCGATACATCTATGAGTGTCTCAATATCCTTTTCATCGAGCTCTTTCCCCGAATAAAGTTTATCCTTTATCTCGGCAACACGAGGCAGAGGGGAATTATGCAACACATATAATGCAGGGAGCGTAATTTTACCCTCACGCATGTCGCTGCCAGTGGGCTTTCCTATGTTTGAAGAGTAATAGTCGAATATATCGTCTTTAAGCTGAAAACAGAGGCCCATAAGCTCGCCCAACCGTTGCATGTTGCCGGCAAGCTTGGTATCTGCGCCCGACGACAAAGCACCTATATAGGCACATGTCGCAAAAAGCGAAGCCGTCTTGTTTTTAATAATATCGAAGTAGGTATCCTCGTCGTATGAAGATGCTTTTTGTGTCTGCAACTGCAAAAGTTCACCACCCGAGAGAGCCTTACCCAAAGAGGATAATTGCTCGATTACTTCGATATTTTTTGTTTTTGAGGCATTGCTCAAAGCCATGGAAAAAAGATAATCGCCTGTGAGTATGGCAACACGGTTACCAAAGAGAGCGTTAAGCGAAGGCTTACCTCGACGCATATCACTCTCGTCCACCACATCGTCGTGCAAAAGACTTGCCGTGTGCAACAACTCCAAAGCCGAGGCTGCCGGGTAGGCTCCCTCATTTACACCACCACAACTCTTTGCAATGAGCAACAAGAGCATGGGGCGCATAATCTTACCAACAGAAGAAGATACCCCCTCCAAAGCCTTGTTGAGCAAGGGTACATCGCTACCAAACTGGGCGGCAAAATACTCTTTAAAGGTGTTTAATTCCTCTTTTATCGGTGCTTGTATGACAGACAATAAATCCATGTTCAAATAATAATAATGTTGCGATGTTACTAACTTTTGACATCTACTCCACAAAAGTAATAAAAAAGAATGTGCATAGTGGTATAAATTTTGTATTTTTACATTCGGTTACATTTAGAAGCTGTTTTAAATTATATCGTCATGTTTTTTATAGAGCAGAAACAAAGATTCTCGAACATATAAAAAACAGCGAAACATACGGCTTATTATTTGTAATTTAAACGCTCACTAATTAAAAACCACCTGGCAAATTATATATATGAAAAAACTCTTTTTGCTCGACGCATACGCGCTCATATACCGCGCTTATTACGCATTTATAAAGAACCCGAGAATAAACTCAAAAGGGTTCAATACATCGGCACTTTTGGGCTTTGTGAACACACTCGAAGATGTGCTGAAAAAAGAAAACCCCACACACATAGGTGTTGCGTTCGACCCCAAAGGAAAAACCTTTCGCCACGAAGCCTTCGAGGCATACAAAGCACAGCGCGAAGAGACACCCGAAGATATCAGAGCCTCGGTACCTGTTATAAAAGAGATACTGAAAGCATACAACATACCTGTGTTCGAGGTAGCAGGATACGAGGCCGATGATGTTATAGGAACACTTGCAAAACAGGCGGAAAAAAGGGGGATTTTGACATATATGATGACACCCGATAAAGACTACGGACAGCTTGTTTCGGAGCATGTGTTTATATACCGCCCGAAGTATGGCGACAAGGAGTTTGAAAAGATGGGTGTCGAGAGGGTGAAGGAGAAGTTCGGAATAGAAAACACCACACAGGTGATAGACCTCTTGGGTTTGATGGGCGACGCAAGCGATAACATACCGGGGTGCCCCGGCGTGGGAGAAAAAACCGCACAAAAACTTATTGCCGAATTTGGTAGCATAGAGAACTTGCTCGCCAACTGCGACAAACTGAAAGGAGCACTCAAAGCAAAGGTCGAGGAGAACAGAGAAAAAATTCTTTTCAGCAAATTTCTTGCAACCATCAAGACAGATGTTCCAGTCGAACTCGATCTTGACTCTTTGAAAAGAGAGGCACCCAATGAAGAGGAACTTTCAAAACTTTTCAGTTTTTATGAATTGCGTGCCCTAAAGGAGAGAGTAATGAAGAACCAGCAAGCTCTGTCACTTTTCGACGAAGCGCCGGCAACCCAGGAGCCGGTTCAGGCATCAAACAAAAAAAACACAAAACAGGACTCTCTCCAAGGCTCTCTCTTTGATTTTTTTGCGGGCGAAGATACGGGCGAAGAAAAAAAATCGAGCCATTTGACGTTAAAAGACACCCGTCACACATACAAACTCATTGAAACAGAGGAAGATATAGCCTCTTTAACAAATGCACTGAAAAATTACAAAACAGTGTGCTTTGATACAGAAACCACAAGTACAGTGGCCCTTCATGCCGAATTGGTGGGTATCAGCTTCTCTGTAAAGGAGAATGAGGCATTTTATATAACAATGCCTGCCGAAAGAGAGAAGGTGTTGAGTCGTCTGGAAATATTGAGGGAGATTTTCGAAAACGAGGAGATAGAGAAGGTCGGCCAGAATTTGAAGTACGACATCACTGTTCTTGCCAACTATGGAATTGAGGTGCGCGGAAAACTTTTCGACACCATGATAGCACACTACATCCTGCAACCCGAACTTTTCCACGGAATGGATTATCTTGCCGAGATATATCTTGGTTACGAAACTATAAAGATTGAAGAACTCATTGGAGAGAAGGGACGTGGTCAAAAGAATATGCGCAACGTCTCCCCCACCCTTGTATGCGACTATGCCTGCGAGGATGCCGATGTAACTCTAAAACTGAAGAACATATTAGAAAAGGAGATCGAGAAAGAGGAGCTGGAAAATCTTTTCTATAACATTGAGATGCCACTCGTTCCTGTACTTGCATACATGGAACGTAACGGAGCACGCATAGATACCACATCTTTAAAGGATACATCTGCACTGTTCAGCAAAAGACTCAACGAAATAGAGGAGCAAATCTATTCGTTGGCAGGCGAACCGTTCAACATAGCATCACCCA
>JAZQVO010000032.1:0-31729 GCA_045631905.1 Bacteroidaceae bacterium | reverse complement strand
CATCACCTTGCTCGGTGTGGTCACCCTGTCGTTTGTTCCATAGCTCACATATGCCTTGAACCACATGGTCTCTCCCAGGTAGTATGCGCTGTTGTCGAAGTGCATGAAGATGCGCTCCTGTTGCATGGTGTGTCCCACTTGTATGGCTCTTTTTGCCGCCTCGTCGTTGGGTGTCTGGGCCTGCAAAACAGAGTTTGCGAGAGATAAACCAACGAAAAATAATACAATTTTTTGTAGCATGTGATGGAGTCTTTTTGAAGATGGCCTGCCCCTCAAAGGCAGGCCATCGGTTCGTTATTGGTTCTCTATGTCTATTTTACTGCACTTATGCGTAATTTGTAGCTCATAGGCTTTCCGGGTACGCAATAGATGGGCATTGTGCCTACATCGTGACCGCACGATGCGTTACCGATACCGCGCATGAATGCGTCGAGGTGCAACACTGTGTAGGGGCGGGGTGTGAGCTCCCACATGTGTTGTGAATCCATGAGGTCTTTGTCGGTAAATTGCAGTGCCGAGAAGTTTACTTTGCCTTCGGTCTCAATCTTTATACCCTCGCCCTTGTCGTTGGTGAGTGTGAGCTCGCGCAATCCTTCGCGGTTTCCTGTGCTCTGGGGTTTCACATAGCGTTCGGGCATCTCGGCTACTGTTGTGGTGTAGTGGCCTACCATCACACCGTCTATGCGGTCGTTGCTATTCTCCCAGGGGCCGTAAGCGTAATAATTCACGTTTTTAAGTGTGGAATCTATACCGCATACAAGGCCTGCACGGCGCAACTCGGTTGTGTGGGGGATAAATTGGGCATCTATATCTATAATACCGCTTGGATAGATGGTGTAGTATATCTCTGTGTCGCACAACGAGCCTTTGCGTGTTGTTTTTACAACGGTGTTGCCATTAACCTCCTCGACACGGCAGGTGCCTTTTGCCTCTAAGCCGTTTGAGGTGTTGTGGTAGCGGTCGTTCTCTATCCAACGATGGTTGTCGTATAGGAAGCCTTCGCCCTTGGCGATTACGCTCTTGCCACCGAATGCGAGGTCGGTCATACGGCCTGTTTCGGGGTCGAAGGTTACAGATATTTTGCTGTTGCCTATTTTAATCTCGTGTAGGGCCGATGTCTGTGCGAGAGGTTCGTTGGTTTTCTCTTTTATCACAGCCAAGGGTGCACGCTCGACAAGGGTAAACTGCTTCATGGCTACCTCGTGTCCGGCTTTTGCAAAGAGCTGTGCTTCGCGGTGAGCAACACGCAGGTTGAGCATGGTTTCTGTGCCGTTTTTCTCGGCCTTGGCAATGTCGGCTTTGGGTATTCCGATGGTTAGTGTTACCTCTTCGCCCTCTGTGGCGGCAGGTAGATTTGTTTTTTTACTGCTTACAACCTTGCCGTTCTTTACAACCTCGTATACAAGGTAGAACTCGTTGAGGTTGGTAAAGTTGTATGTGTTCTTAATCTTTATTGTGGCTTTATCCCTCTTTTTATCAATATTCTCCAACGAGAATTTAATAAATTGGTGCGCTGTTTTAACCTCTTTGAGCTTTGCGCTCTCGTCGCGTGTAGCGGGGATTATACCGTTGCTGCAGAAGTTGCCTTGGTGAGGGCCGGGGAAGTCGTATCCTGTGTGAAGGCGGAGAATACCTTGCTTAATTTCGCGAGGTTCGTAGATCGCTTGGTCCACCCAGTCCCAGATGCAACCGCCGATGCAGGAATTTGAATTTTCTATGTGTTCCCAATATTCACGGAGGTTACCGATAGCGTTACCCATAGCATGTGCATACTCGCAGATGAACATGGGCTTGTCGAGGTTGTTGGTGTTTTGTTTCATCCAGGCCTGTCCGGGGTACATCTTTGAGTAGAAGTCCGAGAAACGTCCGCCGCCGTATGAGCCGTTGCTGCGTGTACCCTCGTAGTGCACGGGACGGCTGTCGAGTTTGTAGGCCGCGTCGTAGCAGGGGCCGAAGTTGTTGCCGTTTCCAGCCTCGTTACCCAAACTCCACATGATGACGCAGGGGTGGTTACGGTCGCGTAGCACCATGCGGTCTATACGGTCTACAAACGCGGGTATCCACGATTCGCGGTCCGATATACTTTGGTTGGCATGGTCTTCGAGGTCGGCCTCATCGCAACAATATAGGCCATAGTAGTCGAACATGGCATACATGCGTGCGGCGTTGGGGTAGTGGCTTGTACGTATGGTGTTGATGTTGTTCTGCTTCATGAGCAACACATCGCGCAACATCGATTCGGTTGTTACTGCGCGACCGTGCAAGGGGTCGGTGTCGTGACGGTTTACGCCTTTGAAGAAGACTCTCTCTCCGTTGATGTAAACGAGTGAGTTCTTTATCTCAATATCGCGGAAACCATATTTTGTTGAGAAGGCCATCTCTTCGTTGCCCTGCTCGTCCATCTGCACTACACGCAGGGTGTAGAGGTTGGGCTTTTCGGCACTCCACAAAGCGATGTCCTTAACTTCGAGTGTTGTGGTAACCTCGGGTGTGGCAATCTTTGCCTTCATGGCCTGGCGTATTGTGTCTGTTGCAACAAGCTTGCCTTTGGTGTCGTAAAGAGCAACTTTTATCTGTTTTCCTTCGGGGCAGAAGTCGCGGTTGTCTATTGTGAGGCTTACATTAACAGTTGCGTTCTTGCGCTCGTTGTCGAGCTTGCTTGTGATGTAGTGGTCGCGTACCGAGGCTTTGGGCACGTTGTAGAGATATACATCGCGGAAGATACCGCTCATGCGGAACATATCCTGGCACTCCAAATAAGAGCCGTCGCACCAGCGGAATACTTGCACGGCAAGTTTGTTTGAACCCTTTTTCAGGAAGTTTGTGATGTCGAACTCTGCAACATTGTTCGAGCCCTGTGTGTAACCTACATACTCACCGTTGAGCCAAACGAAGGCTGCCGAGTATATACCGCCGAAGTGTATGAATGTACGGCGTCCGTCCCAGTTGGCAGGTACCTCAAATGTGCGGACATATGAGCCTACGGGGTTTATACCGTAGTTCTTGCCACCGTCGTTGAAGCCGGGGCGTGCCTTTATGAACGGAGGGGTGTTGGCGTGGGGGTATTCCACGTTGTTGTAGATGGGGCGGTCGTAACCGTGCATCTCCCAGTTTGAGGGTACGGGAATTTCGTCCCAGCCTTCAACGCTGTAATCCTCCTTGAAGAAGTCCAAAGGACGCTGTGAGGGCTCCGACACGAAGTTGAATTTCCAATTACCATTGAGGCTCTGGAAACGGTTGTTCACAGGAACGGTCCAAGGTGTTGCATAGTAGCCGGCGTCGGCAAGCATGGCTGCCTCGTTCTCGTAGGGCATGTATGTTGCGTGTCCACGCTCTTTGTTCTCTTCGAAACGTGTCTCGTCCTCCCAGTAGGGCGACTCTATTTTGGGCTTTTCAACCTGAACAAAGGTGAACCATGCGTTTTTGTCGTTCTCGTCGAGGGTGGTAAGTTTCATCTGTCCATCTTTCAATGTGTACATCTTCTCTTTTTTGCCTGTTGAGATAATGCGATATACACCTTTGTTGCCTTTTACGGGCTCAAATGTGAACTTCGCATTGTTCCACACTCCTGCAACGGCAGGCCACTGCAACAGGTAGTCGATAGAGGCGTTACCACCGCCATCGTCGAAGTTCTGGCTGTAAAAAGCGTTTTCAACGGCAAATGTGAAGAGGTCGATTGTTTTTATGCTCCAATATTGTCCGCGGTTTTCGGCGTTTACAGCCTCAGCGATGATGCGTGCGTTGTTCTCGCCCGAATCGCCGTTGCCAAGTACAATGTTGTTGTCGGTTGCCGAGCATATGCGGTAGGTGAGGTTGTCGTCGAAACCTGCAAAGTCCGATTCTGTGATTGAGAACTTTGCCGCGGGGTTGTCGATAGCCTTCTCTTTTGCTATAAGCCCGATACTGCCGTCTTTCTCCTTAACTGCGGCAACCGTGGGGTTGTTTGTGGGAATGAGCAGGCCGTTTTCAAATTTCCATAGCTGTGCTTCATCGGAGCCGTTGTTCTCGCCGAGCTCCACCTTGTTGCCTGCCGCACGCATGGCATGGTCGGTTACGGGGTTTATGATGCGCCAACTGCCCGAAAGCTCCGAAAGCTTCCAATATTGGGCGGCGTTACGCTCCTCGTAGTCGGTTGTTCCCACTGTGTTGCCTCTCTTTTCATAGACAACATTGTTTTTTTTGCCTTGTGTGCAAATGTGGTACAATTTGCCTTTTTCGAACTGTACCTGTGCAAAACTGCTTATGGTTGCGAAAAGCGCAACTACACCAAGCAAGATGCCACGTTTGATGTTTGTAAACATAGTATTTTGTATTTTGATTTGATTGCTGTATGTGTGTTCACAATATGGGCAAATATAATATAATTATATTACTTTTTCAAAAAAAATCTTTTCGTTTTAATAACTTTTAAAAATATAGTTTGCGTTTAGTATTTTTTTTGATAAAAATATCGTTGTTGTTTGTTTTTGTTAAAGCATAAACTATATTTGTCTTTGCAACATGTTATTCATGTATAAATGGCTGATTTTTTCAGAGATGAATTTTTTTAACATTAATGATATTTTACCACCATCGTTAAGGGCAAAAATTTTATTTTGGTTGCGACTGGTTGTTTTTACTGTTTCGGCTGTAACGGTAGGTGCTGTTGTGGTCGATTATGGTTTTGTGCTAAATGGTCGCGAGCATGCCTTGGTGCAAAAGATATATGAATATTCCTGGTGGTTCTATTTTTTTAGTTTCGTTGGCAGGCTTGCTGTACAGTGGCGCAGTATCACTCGCAAAGCTGTCTTTATGACTGTTTGTTTGGGGCTCTTGATGCTTTTTACTTTTTTGCCCAAAGTTGTAACGCTGTCGGGCGGTTGGCTTGTGTTTTTGCCCGTATGGAACTTTTTCTCCAATAAATATGTGCTGATAGCCATAATTTCGCTTTTCTCTATGCTTGAATTATCGAAGTGTGTGGTAAATTTTATAAACAAAAAGACGAACCCGGCACTGCTCATGGCTTCATGCTTTGCTGTGATAATTGTGTTTGGTGCCTTGCTTTTGTTGTTACCGCGTTCCACGCACGATGGTATTACATTATCGATAGCCGATGCCATATTTGTTTCTACAAGCAGTGTTTGTGTCACCGGGCTTACCACGGTCGATGTGGCGCATACTTTTTCCTATGAGGGGCAGTTTGTTATTGCTATGCTCATTCAAGTGGGGGGCCTGGGAGTAATGACTATTACAAGTTTCTTTGCTATATTCTTTATGGGTGGAACGGGGCTTTATAACCAATTTGCTTTGAGGGATATGGTTGGTTCCGATACGTTTAATTCTTTGATATATACTTTATTATATATCCTTGGCTTTACTTTTGTGATTGAGGCTCTCGGTGCTATGTGTATATGGCTGTGCATACATGGCAACATGGGCATGACAACTTATGAAGAGCTTTTCTTCTCTGTTTTTCATTCTGTTTCTGCCTTTTGTAATGCAGGTTTTTCTACCTTGACGGGTAATTTGGGGAGTCCGCTTGTTGCGGGTAACAATGCTTTCTTTTTGATAATATCTCTTTTGGTGATACTTGGTGGTATAGGTTTCCCTATTCTTATGAATTTTAAGAATGTGTTGTTCTATTATTTGGGTAAGTTGTTCATGCGAATATCGTACAAGAATAGGCGTAGGCCTCGTCTTATGCATCTAACCAACATAAATACAAAAATTGTGCTTGTGACAACGTCGGTGCTTTTGCTTGTTGGTATGTTTGCCATCGCTTTGCTCGAGTGGAACGGTGCTTTTGCCGGCATGTCTGTCGGTGAAAAATTGGTACAGGCGTTGTTTAACTCTGTGTCACCTCGTACAGCCGGGTTTAACAGTGTTGATATTGCCGATTTTTCTCTGCTTACAATAATTATTTACATTTTACTTATGTGGATAGGTGGTGCTTCGCAGTCAACCGCAGGTGGTATAAAGGTAAATACTTTTGCTGTTGCAATAGCCAACTTTATATCTGTGGTCAAAGGGCGTGAAGGGGTTACTCTTTTTAACAGGGAGGTACGTTCCGACTCGGTGCGGAGGGCATCGGCAGTGGTCTTTGGTTCGCTCATCACTATACTTACGTTTTTTGTGCTGTTGCTCATAATGGAGCCGTCGCTCCCGCCTCGTTCAATATTTTTCGAGGTGGTATCGGCCTTCTCTACCGTTGGTTCTAGCCTCAACCTGACACCCTTGTTTGCCGACGATAGCAAGGTGCTTCTCTCGTTACTTATGTTTATAGGCAGGGTGGGCCTGATAACTGTGATGATGAGTTTTGTACAGCGGTCGGCAAGGTTGAAATATCGTTTGCCGAGCGATAATGTTATTATTAACTGATAAAATTTTATTTTATGAAATATCTTGTAATTGGTTTGGGAACATTTGGTAAGACGCTGGCCGAAGAACTTACCGATAATGGTGATGATGTAATTGGTATAGATAGCAACGAGCATCGTGTCGATGAGGTGAAGGATAGAATTTCTGTTTCGTATATTATGGACGCAACAGAGGCTCTTGCTTTAAAAACATTACCTCTCGATGAAATTGACTGTGCTGTTGTGGCGATAGGCCGAAGCATGGACCACTCTTTGCGTGTGGTGGCTGCGCTTAAAGAGCTTGCTGTGTCGAAAATATATGCGCGTGCAATAGATAGCACCCACAAATCGATTTTGCGAGCAATGAATATTCAAAAGATTTTTATTCCCGAGAGTTATGCGGCAAGAATTTTTGCCGATAAATTCGGTGAAAATGATTTTTCCGAGATGGTTTGAGTTTTTATACCTTTTTGATCTAAATTTTGACAACGATAATATCGTCCCAACGTGTTGTGTATTGGGGCGAGAGGTGTTCGCGGTTGGTGTGGTCGGTTATTTCACCTTGTGAAACAATTTTTACACTGTTCTTGCCCTGCTTCGCGTTTATATTGTCGATGACCTGCATCAGCTGTTTGTGCTTGGGGCGGTCGATACTGTCGAAAAGTGTTCCCTGTATGGCACATGCAGGTGTTATTCGGCTCAGGCGTACCCCTGTTTTTTTGTAGCCGTACCCTTTGCGGTAAAGCCGTTTCAGGAGGGCTGTTGCGGCGTGCACTATCTCCAAAGTGCTGTCGGTGGGGGTTGGAAATTGAAAGAGCAGGCCTTCGTTGTGCTGGGGGCGGTCGTCGCGGTGGCGGTTGGTGAGTATAAAAACTTGTAGCTCTTGTGCCACGGAATTTTGTTTGCGTAGTTTTTCGGCGGCAATACCGGCAAATGTGGTGATGGTTTCGTGCACCTCTTCCGCCTCATAGAGCTCTTTTGAGAACGAGCGCGACACCATTATCGACTGTCGGTCGGCTGTCTCGTGGCAGAACTCTATGCAGGGTGTGCCTTTAAGTTCGCTCCATGTTCTTACTCCGGTTATTCCCATACGGTTTTTAACCCACTCTTCGCTTAGCATCGTAAATTGCTCCCCGGTGGTAATACCGCAATTATGTAACATCTTCGAGTATCTTCGCCCTATGCCCCAGATATCTTCTATGGGGTAGTTGGTGAGAACTTTTTTTATATCCTCGGGGCGGTGCATGAAACAGCAACTATTTAGTTTGGGGTATTTTTTGCATAGCTTGCTGGCTATCTTGGCAAGTGTCTTGGTATGCGAGATTCCTATGCTCACAGGTATGCCTGTGTTTCGTCTTATGGTGCGTGCAAGCTCCTCGCCGAAGGTTTTCATTTTGTCGATGGGGTAACCGTCGATTAGTATAAAGGCTTCGTCTATCGAGTATATTTCTATTGCCGGCGTATGTTGTTTGAGTGTCTCCATAACCCTTTGGGACATATCGCCATAGAGGTTGTAGTTGCTCGACTGTACGGCAACATTGTGCTGTTTAACAATATCGCGTATCTGGTAGAGCGGTTGTCCCATCTTTATGCCTATTGCTTTTGCTTCGTTGCTGCGCGATACAACGCACCCATCGTTGTTGCTTAACACAACAACGGGGCGACCGTTTAGAGAGGGGTTGAAGGCTCTCTCGCACGACACAAAAAAGTTGTTACAATCGCACAGACCAAACATTTACATCTTTTTGATAAGGTGTGTGACAACTCCCCAGATGAGAAAATCGTTATCTGCTGTTACTTTGATGGGGCTGAACTCTTTGTTGGCAGGGATAAGCAGGCCGTAATCTTTCTCTTTCTTGAAACGTTTAAGTGTAAATTCTCCATCTATGTAACACACGGCAAGACAACCGCTGTATGGCTCTATGCTTTTGTCTATCACGAGCAGGTCGCCGTCGTTTATCCCTTCGTCAATCATGGAGAGCCCGCTTACGCGTGCATAGAAGGTCGATGCGGGGTTTTTTACAATCTCGCGGTTAAGGTCGAGCCCCGGACCGTTATACTCTTCGGCCGGTGAGGGGAAGCCTGCGGCAACACGTTCCGTGGAGAGGGGTATCTCCATCGTCTCTTCGTTGTTACTGTTGAATATGTTCAAATTTTCACTCATCTATAATAAATGAACAGCGGTGCAAGATGCTTGTTCGCAAGTTGCACCGCTTGTGTTATTTGTAAAAGTTATTTGCCGAACTTGCCACCCATTTTACCGCCCATCTTTGCGCCACCGCTCGATTTGGCGGCGAAGATGTTTTCTCCGTAGTTTACAGCTTTGAAGCTTGCGTCTTGCTTGCGACGGAGTGCTATGTCGATGAGTTTGTCGACCAAAGTGCCGAAATTATAACCGCTATACTCCCATAGGTAGAAGGATAGTGAGCCGGGTATGGTGTTTATTTCGTTTACGAAAATTTCGTTGGTTGCCTCGTCTATGATAAAGTCGATGCGGGCAACACCGTCGCACGAAAGGGCGCGGAAGGTGTCGCATGCCGACTTTTGTATAAAGTCGGTGCTCTCTTTGGGAAGGTTGGCAGGAATTTCGCGAACGGTCGATTGCATGCCTTGGCTCTGCTTGCCACCACCGTTCATGTATTTGTCTTGGTACGATAGAATTTCACCGCTACGCACAGGTACTTCGCATACCGAGGGCTCGCACTCGTAGTAGTTTCCAAGAACGGCACAGTTTACCTCTTTCAGCTTTTGTACATATTTTTCGATGATTACTCGGCTGGTGAAAGAGATGGCATAATCGACTGCCTCAACGAACTCTTCGCGGTTGTGGGCCGCGCGTATACCCACGCTTGAACCGCTGTTGGCGGGTTTTACAATTACGGGGTAGCCGAGTTTCTTCTCAACATCGGCAATAGTGCTCTCTTGCTTGTCGTTCCACTCTTTGTCGCTGAACCAGCAGTAGTCGATAACCGGAATATCGCACTCTTTGAGAATCATCTTCATGGTTATCTTGTCCATGCCATTTGCCGATGCAAGGGTGTTGCAACCGGTGTAAGGTATGCCCGAAAATTCCATAACTCCTTGGAATGTACCATCTTCGCAGTTTGTGCCATGTAGTGCCGGCAGTATTACGTCGAGCTTGGTTATAACCTCTTTCTGGAAGAATCCTTTTTTGCAACGATAAAGGTTGGTGTCGCCATAAATGGGGCGCATGTACACCTCCTCACACATAGAGAGAAGCTTCTTTGTGTCGCGGTAGTTCGACACATCGAGTAACGCCTTGCCTGTGTACCATTTACCCTCTTTTGTTATGTATATGGGTGTAATCTCATATTTTTCTTTGTCCATGGCCGACATAGCCTGGTTTGCAGTGATTACAGAAATCTCGTTTTCGACTGAACGACCGCCGAAAACTACTCCTACGTTGATTTTCATTGTCTTGTATATTTTTGTTGGTTATTTTTTTATTTAAAGTTATCGGGGAGGTCGTTCTCGTAAAGAACAACATCGCCGGCTTGCAGAATGGTTGCAAGGTGGGCATGTGCGTGGTTCAGTGTGTCGGCAAGGAAGTATTGTTCGGCAGGCATGCCTCCCTCTTCGATACCTTGTTTTATAGCCTCTCTGTTTGTGGCGTTTACCACAATTGCGTAGTCGGCGCAACGTGCAATCTCTTTTCCAAGCTCTTTGTTTGCTTGGGCTTGAAGGGTGCCCATCTCCACAAATCCGGGTGTAATTATTATGCGTCGGTTTGTTTTTCCCACCGAGAAGCCTTTGAGTACTTCGAGTGCCATCTTGGCTCCGTTGGGGTTTGAGTTATAGGCGTCGTCGAGCACTGTTACGCCACCTGAATTTCGCATCGACAGGCGATGCTCCACAGGTTGCAAGCGCGAAATTGCTTTCTTCTGTTTGCTAACAGGTACTTGCAGGTAGTCGGCTACGGCCACGGCTCCAAGAATGTTCAAGAGGTTGCCTGCGCCCAAAAGGTGGCTGTTGTACTCTTCGTTGTTTAGCACGAAGGAGAGGCCGTTTGCTCCATATTGTATGCTTGTTGCGCGGTAGTCGGCATCGCTGTCTGTTCCGTATTTTGTTACTTTGCAGGGGCTTGTTATGCCTTTGTACTCTTTGATATATTCCGAATCGGTGTTTATGACACCCAAGCCACAGGCCGGCAAGGAGTTTATAAGCTCGAATTTTGTATCTTGAATATTTTGAACGCTCTTAAAGGTTTCGAGGTGCATCTCTCCCACGGCTGTGACAATACCTATCGTGGGGTGTACAAGGTCGCATATCTCTTTTATGTCGTTCTTTTGCTTTGCGCCCATCTCCACAATAAATACTTGGTGGTAGGGACGCAGTTGTTCGCGTATGGTGCGTATAACTCCGAGCAGGGTGTTAAAGTTTCCGGGTGTTACAAGCACGTTGTATTTTTCGGCAAGAATGTTTGCAAGGTAGTTTTTTGTGCTTGTCTTTCCAAAACTGCCTGTAATTCCTATTATAATGAGGTTCTTATTGCTGTCGATGATTCTTTTTGCGTCGTTGTAATAGTGGCGGTTGATTGCTTTCTCTATCGGGGTGTTCACAAGGTTTGCAAGCAACATCACCATGTCCGAAAATAGTAGCATGGTGCTTGCAACGGGTGTCGCATATGTCGGTGCAAATATCTGTGCAAGTACCACGGTGGCTGTGTATAGCAGTGTGGCTGTTGTGTAGAGGCGTTTTACTCTTGCTGTGAACACAAGCGGTGTCTTTTGTTGCTTTCTGCTCTTTGCCGTGCATATATAAACCATGGCCACAACTGCGAGCAGAAGTATTTTGTACTCCTCGGCAAAGGGTATGCCGGTGAGCATGAGCACTAGTGCGCAGTAGCGTGTGGCGTTGAATATGTTACCGGGAAAGAGCCAACGAAAATATCGGCTGTAACGGTAGGAACTCAGCTGAAACATGTGTATGTCGTGTCTTGCCGAGATTCGTGCAAAGAATAGTGCAAAACCTGCTGTGAGTATGATGTTGAAGATGTTCATCGGTTATTTTATGTTGAAAAAACTTTTTATTACCTGTTTAAAAAGCCCTGCGTTCTCCAAAAACGAGAAATGTCCTGTGCCGTGTGCAATAACAAGCCCTGCATCGGGTATAAGACGTTCCATGGTTTTTGCATCGTCGAGTGGTGTTGCTGTGTCCAAGTTGCCCCAGAAGAGCAGAGTGGGGGCTTTTATCTTGGGAAGCAGTGGGGTGAGGTCCTCGTTTACCACCTTTGATAGTATGGCGCGCATCTTGGGTGTTGCGTTGTTGTAGTCGCTCGAGCCTGCCCCCTTGCGACGTTTTTCAATTATGGCATCGGCTTTCTTCTTTGGGAGAAGGGTGTAGCAGAGCCATTTAAGTAGCTTAAAGGTGTATACCTTGTAGTAGTATTTAAATGGGCGTTTGGGTTTTATGCCTGCCGCATCGACAAGCACTACACGGTTTGTTGCGTTGCGCGAGGAGTAGATGATGCTTATGCGCCCACCAAAGGAGTGCCCCACAAGTGCCGGTTCTTGCAGGTTGTTCTCTTTTACAAACTGCTCAACCATGCGTGTGTACTCTTCGGTACCCCATACGTCGGCAGGTTCGTCCGATGCTCCGAAGCCGGGGAAGTCGAAGTTGTAGACCTTGTATTTTTCGGCAAGTACCTCTTGTAGCTGTTTGAATATTTGGTGGTTGCAACCCCAGCCATGAAGTAACAGCACGGGGGTTCCCTCGCCTGCTACCTCTATGTTGATGTTTAGATTATCGTACTTGAAAATCATCTTTTTCGCCCTTTTCTCTTTGTAAGATGTAATATCTCGCGAAGATAATCATTAATATTCAAATTACCCTTTTTTATTATAGCAAATAATAAAGTATAACAAAAAAACTTCGGCTCTTGCGGGCCGAAGTTTTTTTGTTGGTTTTGTATCTGTTTAGAACTTTATGCTGTTGAGGTTTTTGTCTACAATCACGCCGTCTGTTGCTTTGAGGTTGAACTTGATGTTCTTCTTGGCTTTGAGTGTGATTGTTGCAATCTCTACATTGCCGTTGAGGGTAGGCCGGTCGGCTACGTTTACAAATGTGGGGTAAACTGCAGTTGTGCCGTTGCCATGCATACGGTTCTTTGTGTAGTTGTTCATGTTGGCTGTGTTCACTGCCTTTACTGTCACATATTCGTACTCCTCGCTGTTGTAGGGTATTGCAAAACCAAGTGCGTTTACGTTGGCAAGGTTCTCGCCCTTAATGGTTATTGTAACCTCCTCGCCTGCTTTGTAGTTCTTTTTGTCGGCGGCGATGGTTATTGTACCTGCTACTACCTGTGCGGGGTTGGCATATGCGCCGTCCTCTATGCGTGTAGCGGCAACAGAGATGTCGTATGCGTCTATGAGACCGTTCTCGTTCATGTCGCCTATGCTCACATACTCAAAGTCGTTGTCGCTGTTACGCAAGCCTGTGTAGTTCATGTACGATGTGAGGTCGTTCTCATCGACTTTCTTGTCTTTGTTTATATCGCCGGGGAGGAAGGTTTCTGTTCCGGGAACCTTGAAGATGTACATCTCGCGGCCTGAACCAAAGTTGCCAACAGCCTCGCTTACGTGTATTTTTACAAAGCGTGCTTTGGGGTTACCCTCGAAGGTGAATACTTTTGTTTCGGGTGTGTTGTTCCACTTAACAGCAACGGGCTCGCTCCATGTCTCTTTGTTGGTGCTGTAGCTAATCTCGGCTTTTCTGATGGTACCGTTGCCACCGTCCTCGCGACCAAGGTAGTGGAGCTTGTCGAGTGTGCTCATGCCGTTAAGGTCGATTATCATATCGAAGGGTACCGAGCTCTCGCCATATATTGTGTGCCATATGTTGCCCTCCTCAAAGTCGAACAAACGGTTGGGGCCTTGGCCACCTTGGTTGCGACAGGTTGTTGTTGCCGAAAGACCGGTCAAGGCAAATTCAAGAGGATTGCTCTTTGTGGTGCTCTCTATTGTTGCCCACTCCGAAGCACCGCTCTTGTTCACCGCGCGTATGCCGAACTTGTAGCTTGTCTCGGGTTTAAGGTCCTCGAAGAGGAGGCTGTTCTCCTTTATGGTTGTGTACAAGCGACCTTCGAACTCAATCTCATAGTAGTCGGCGTTGGCAACCTTCTCCCATGTGGGGGTGATGGTGTATGCTTGGCAATTATCGTCGGTGATGGTTGCTTTGGGTGCCTCCAACGCTCCCTCGTTTGCAAGGTAGGTGTTGGGTGTGTTGAATTTGTAGCCTTTAACGGTGAGGGTGGTTGTGCTGGCTGTAACATCGCTCTTTGCGATTTTTACCATCAATACGGGGTTCTTTATTATTTCAACTTTTGCAAAGTCGGTACCCTCTGTCGCAAAACGGTTGAGGTTGGGTTTTGCGTCGTAGAAGTATACGTTCTCGCTGTTGTTGAAGTCTTCTATCGATTTTGCTTCGGTGAGTTTCACGCTCCTCTTGCCCACTTTGGCCGAAACGCTCTTGGGTGCTTCGCTTACGTTTACTTTGAAGATGGTGCTCTTCTCCTTTACAAAACCGTTGAACGAGCCTTTTGTGGGTTCTACGGTGATGATGGCGTTGCCCTTAGCGTCGCAAGCCGACTTTATCACGGTCTCGGTAAATTGGCCGGCGCGGTAGAGTTCTGTTGTTCCGTCGTCGTCATACTCTGTGAACGAGGTCTCGCCTGCGGGGTAGAGCTCGTACATGCGTACGCTGTTGTCTATCTGGTAAACATTGTTGTGGGGGGCTGTAACGGGGATAATAGCTCCTGCCTTTACAAAGAGGGGGAGTTTCCACAGGGGTGCGTCGAAGTTGTTTACGATGCAGTTGCCCTCGTACTTCTCGCCTGTGAAATAGTCGATCCATGTACCTTCGGGGAGGTAAATTCCGTTGCGTATGTCGTTACCCTCTTTGTCCATGGCTGTCTCTTGGTAGATGGGAGCTACAAGGAAGTAGGGGCCATACATAAATTGGTAGCGTGTTGCGCTGCCAAGTGTGTAGTCGCTGGGGTAGTCGAGGAACATTGCACGAATCATGGGCTTGCCATCGACAGCCTCGCGTGCGATGCTGTAAGCATAGGGCATTATTTCGGCCTTCATCTTCAAGTATGTACGGTTGATAGATGTCGCAGGCTCGCCAAATACATGGGGGTATTTCTGGCTTGCGCCCCAACCGTCCATGTTGAGCATCATGGGGGTGTAGGTCTTCCATTGATAGTCGCGAACGTTTACGGGGATATTGTTACCGCCGAAGATACCGTCCATGTCCGATGTGATGTTGGGCTGTCCTGCAAGTCCCGAACCTATGTATGTGGGTATGTGGAAACGGATATACTCCCACTCGCCACCGCTCTGGTCGCCTGTCCATATACCGGCGTAGCGTTGTGTGCCTGCCCAGCCGTCGAGCGAGATGATGAAGGGGCGTGCGTTGTTACCGTAGTATGTCATTATCTGTGCAACGTCGGTTACACCGTTGAGGCCGAACGAGTATCCGGCACCTACCCATGCAACGTCGGTTTTGAGAACGCGTACTCCTGCATCGCGCACCTCTTTTACTATGTCGCGTTGCAAAAGTGCGCTCACGCCTTCGCGGGGGTGAAGGTTCGACTCGGTCCACAAACCAATCTCTACACCGTTTTCGCGTGCGTAATCACCAAATTCTTTGAGGTTCTGAATGTTGCCGTCGATTGTTTCGGTTTGTCCGTAACCGGTTCCGTAACCGTCGTTGGGGAGAATCCAGCCGAGAGGCATGTCGTAGGCATTGTAACGGTCGATTACCGCACGTGCCGAGAACTGATATTGTTCTTTGCCGAACTCGCCGTTTAACGACTCTTTTATACCGCCGTTGTCGGTTTGGCTCTCGGTGTAACGTTTGCCGTCTTCATATACAAAGCCGTTGCCCTGTTTGTTCTCTTTCCAGAAGTCGCGGTTATATGCGTTGAGGTGGCCTTCGTAGAAACCGAACTTGGGAATAAGAACGGGCTCGCCTGTGAGTTGGTAGAAGTCGTTCAAAAGGGCGATACCACAGCTGTTTACCATGAAGAATACATCGAGGTAGTCGGTCTCGTGCATGAGGGTTACTTTGCCCTCTTCGGTAGCCGCAAAGTCGTATGCTCCTTTTTTGAATGTGTGCCACATGAAGCCATAGCCGTTTGTAGACCAGAAGAAGGGTGTGGGCGATGCAACGCCACCATCGGTCCAGCTGTTTTGGTTCTCTATGGCAATAATGTTGCCTTTGTGAGAGAAGCGTCCGTTCTGAACACCGCCGCCGTAGTAGTACTCTCCGGGGTTCGATTTTAGTGTAAGTGTTGTTTTTGCGTTTTTAAATTGTGCGGGTGCTGTCTCCTCGATGGCTATTTTGCCTGTTGTGAGGTCTTTCACCTTCATGAGACCGCTCTTTTTGCAGATGGCAATCTCAATTTTCGATGTTGAGATGGTGTAACCCTTCTCACACTCTTTAACCTCAACGCCTGCAACCTCTTTGCGGGGGTTGTTCACAAGGATTTTTGCTTCGGGTGTGGCAACGGGGTCGCGCAAGATAGCGCCTTTGTTGTCGCGGAAGAGGCGGAAGATGTTTTCACCATAAAAGTCGAGAGTGACTTTTTGTTTGTTGCTCAGGTTCACTTCCACGGTTGTGGGGTTGATTTTTGCAAGGTTGGCAATGGTGGCTTGTGTGTTGTCGTCGAACGACGGAGCCGCCTGTGCCGTGCCGTTTGCAAAAAGCATGGCTGTTGCCATGGCAAGGACTTTCAGTGTGCCTTTGTTCATTTTCAAAATTATAGGTTGTTATGTTTAGTGAATATTTATTCAAAAACAGGCATGATTGCTCTAAGGTGCGAATATACGAAAAAATGTGCAAAAAGTGCTCGTGTGTGTGAATTAATTTATATTTTATAAATAACTTTTATACAGGCCTTTTGTCGTCGGCTTCCAAATATTTGTAAAAAGCATAATTTATTATAATATTTTGAGCTATCTTCGCGCTGTTTTTCAAGAATCGCGCTGTTTTTCAAGAATAGAGAATGATATATCCCAATAATTTTGAGAGTAAAATAGAGTTCGACGTGGTGCGTCGCATGCTAAAAGAACGTTGCTTGAGCCAGCTTGGCAGGGAGCGTGTCGATGATATGTCTTTCCTCACAAATTTCGAAGCTATAACAACGAAACTTTGTGAGGTAGAGGAGTTTGTGCGCATTTTGCAGGTGGAGCAAAATTTTCCGTCCGATTTTTATTTCGATGTGCGTGAACCCCTTAAACGTATCGGTATAGAGGGCATGTACATGAGTGCCGACGAGTTGTTTGCCTTGCGTCGTTCGCTCGATACCATCGAGCGCATCTTGTCGTTGCTTCGCAAGCAGGGCGATGGGGGTGGTAGCTCCACGAGCGAAGATAACCCGCTCTATCCCAATTTGCGCAATCTTGTGGGTGAACTTGCCCAAGATAGCTCTTTTACAAAGGTAATAAGGGATATCGATATGGTTGTTGATAAGTTCGGCGAGGTAAAAGATAGTGCATCGCCCAATCTCGCACGTATAAGAGGCGAACTTGTGCGCACCTCGAGTGGTATATCTCGTACGTTGAACTCTATATTGCGTCGTGCCCAAGCCGACGGGTTGGTCGAAAAAGATGCGGCCCCCACGTTTCGCGACGGTCGTTTGGTTATCCCTGTGGCTCCGGCGTTGAAACGCAAGATGGGCGGTATCGTGCACGACGAGTCGGCAAGCGGAAAAACAGTTTTCATAGAGCCGGCCGAGGTGGTTGAGGCAAATAACCGCATACGTGAGCTGGAGGCCGAGGAGAAGCGCGAGATTATTATCATTCTCACAGCAATTTCGGCCGAGTTGCGCCCCTTGGTACCATCGCTTTTGCAGGCATATGATTTTTTGGGTGAGATAGATTTTCTTCGCGCGAAAGCCGAGCTTGCAATCTCATTTAATGCAATAAAACCGGTGCTGAAAAACCGCCCTCTCATAGATTGGGGAGTTGCTTATCACCCCTTGCTCGAACGCTCTTTGCGCAAGCATGGGCGCAAGATGTCGCCGCTCGACATAACCCTCGATGGCGACCGTCGCATACTGCTCATCTCGGGTCCGAATGCCGGCGGAAAGTCGGTCTGTCTTAAAACGGCAGGGCTATTGCAGTATATGTTGCAGTGTGGTATGCTCATACCTGTTCACGAGCGCAGTTATGCGGGTATTTTCAAGAATTTGTTTATAAACATAGGCGATGAGCAGAGCATAGAAGATGACCTGAGTACCTATTCGAGCCATCTGCTCAACATGAAGCATACGTTGAAGAGTTGCGATAAAAACTCACTTATACTCATCGATGAGTTTGGTAGCGGAACAGAACCTCTCATAGGTGCCGCCATAGCCGAGGCTCTTCTAAAAAGGTTCAACGACCGCGGTGCGTACGGGATTATAACCACTCACTATCAGAACCTTAAACACTTTGCCGACTCGACACCGGGTGTCGTGAACGGTGCCATGCTTTACGACCGTGGCGAGATGCGTCCGCTCTTTCAGTTGCAGATAGGCAACCCCGGCAGTTCGTTTGCCGTGGAGATTGCTCGCAAGATAGGCCTCCCCGAAGATGTTATTCAAGATGCATCGCAAATTGTGGGTAGCGACTACATTCAGTCGGACAAATATTTGCAGGATATTGTGCGCGACAAACGCTATTGGGAGGCGAAGCGCAAGAGTGTGCATCAGAAGGAGAAGGAGCTCGACGAGATGCTGAGCAGGTTACAGGAGTCGTCCGACGAGTTAAAGAAAAGCCGTAAGCAGGTTATAAAGGAGGCACGTGAGGAGGCCGAAGAGCTGTTGCGTCGTGCTAATGCCAAAATAGAGAATACTATACGCAGTATAGTTGAGGCAAAAGCCGAGAGGGAGAAGACACGTGCTGCTCGCAAGGAACTTGCCGATTTTGGCAAGGAGGTGGAGGAACTTGCCAAGCAACGTCAAGCCATGGAGACCGACCGCGAGATGGCAAAAATTCTTGCCCGTCAGGAGCGTAAAAAGAGTGGTAAAAAGGAGAAAAACAACCCCTCACAACCTGTTGCCGAAAAACGTGAACCCGAAAAGCCTGTGTTAAAGGAGGGTATGTATGTGCGTATGGCCGGTTTGCAGGCTGTGGGCGAGATTTTGTCGATAAACAAGGCCGGGGCGGTTGTACGTTTCGGTGCGGTAAAATCGACTGTTGCGCTCAGCAAACTCACCCCCGCCGAGGCTCCCAAAGAGGAGGTGCGCAAGGTGTCGTTCCTCACAACCGAGACACAACAGCAACTGCATAACAAGAGGTTGAACTTTAAATCGGATATTGATATACGCGGTATGCGTGGCGAGGAGGCTGTGCAGGCTGTTACATATTTCCTCGACGATGCTGTGATGTGCGACGTGCATCAGTTGCGCGTATTGCACGGAACGGGCAACGGTATTTTACGTTCGCTTGTGCGTCAATATTTGAGCACGGTGCCTTTTGTGCGCTCTTTCCACGACGAGCATGTGCAGTTTGGTGGAGCGGGAATAACCGTCATTGAGATAGGTTGAGAGTTTTATAATTTGATAAAAGTTTGTTATTATGAGGCTTTTCCTATTGTATTCCTTATTAATTATTTGTAGTGGTGCTTTTGCTCAACAATAAGTAATTAAACGTTCTGTTATTGAACAGAATGATGGTGGAGGTGTTAAAACTACCGAGTATAGTGATGGTTCCAGTTTAGTAGAGAAAAAAAGTAAGTGTACATATTGCCACGGGAAGAAACGATGTAGCTGGTGTGGAGGTGCTGGTGGTAAATATATAGGTCATGGAGTTTATGCCAGCTGGGTTTCATGTAGTTAGTGTTATGGTAAAGGTAAATGCGGTAAGTGTAATAACGATGGAATGCAGGTTATGATTCTTAGTACCGATTCTTATGGTTTCTGTACCGGGATTGATGGAGTAACCGGGAAGGTAATAAATTTAGGGTATTATAATGGTAATAAAAATCAAGGTACATCTAACAGCAATAATGCTTCAAGTGGTAGCACGTTAAAAAATTATGTATGTTCAGGTTGTAATGGTAGCGGAAAAATTTGTGAAGATGTTCTGCTTACTTTGGGGGATATTTATTATTGTTCTTTTTGCGGACATAATGGGTATGGTAAACATTATCAAAGATCGTGTTATATGTGTGGAGGAAAAGGCAGTTATCGTCGCTGAGATAGGGCGAGAGTCGTGATTAAAATCTTAACTATGTTAATTAATATTGTTAAATACGTTTATATTACATCTTCTTTGAAATTTGAGGTAAACCTCTAATATTTCCTGCGCTCGCTGTAAAAAACATTGAAGTAAACTTCATGTTTCTCGCTCGTTTGTGTGTATATTTGCAAATATTGTTAATGAAATAAAAAATAATGCCTATGGAATATTAAAAGATGAGAATGCTTCAAGGAATTTTGTAACCCAATAGTGTTACATACCTTATTTTAATTTATGGTGATTCTATACAATGATATGCAAATTTGTCGTTCGCCCCTTTCTAAGGAGTAGATATATCATATACCTTTGTGAATGATAATTGTGGTAGTATAAATTACCTAATTTATTAGTAAAACTTAAAGTGTTTTCATTCTTTAACTTGAATTGAACATAAATAAAATATAGAGCTTTAGCTCTTGTTCTCTTTTCATCGAATACCGCCAAAAATTCAGCAACTGAGAGCAAGTAGATGGAAGTTCGCGCCTTGGCGTGAACTATTCTGTCCTTGTCAGTTGCATAGGTTACTTGGCGGTAACCAGATGAAAAGGCAAGCGAAAGAATGGTGCACGCCTTTTTATTTTTTATATGAAAAACTATTATTATTTAAATGCAAAACGGGAACAATGCGGTCCTCTTCCCGCTAAGGAACTTTTAAAAAACGGTGTTACTGCCGAAACTCTTGTGTGGTGCGAGGGAATGAGTAATTGGACCAAAGCCGGCGAAGTCCTCGAATTGAAAAATATGTTTAATTCAACAGCCACACCGCCACCTGTGCCGTCAGCGACGGTCGTACCTCCTGTACCTCCGGTGTCAGTACAACCGTCAAGCGATAAATGCCCCGATAGCTATTTGATATTTTCAATACTATCAACACTCTTTTGCTGTCTACCGACCGGTATTGCTGCTATTGTCTATGCATCAAAAGTGGAAAAACTATGGCATTCAGGCGATAAGGCCGGTGCGCAGAAATATTCGGAGCAAGCAAAAATATGGTGCATTGTATCGGTTGGTTGCGGTCTGATTTTTAATATATTTATGTTTTTTGTTGGTTTTATAGGTGGATTAATGTAATATTATTATGAAAAATTTAGTTTTGTTTTTTTCTGTTATTATAGCTGTTTTACTTGTAGTTATAAGCTACTTTCTGTATCCGTTGATTGCTTCGCTTTTCGATAGCTCACCGATGTTGATTTCCATAATTCTTGGAATAATCGCTTTTGTTATTGTGCTGATACTTAGTTCTATAATGACAAAATCGTCTTTTATAAGAAGAAGTGTCTGTATCCCTTTCTTGTTATGTCTATTGGTTTCATTTCTTCTTACAGCGCGATTAGGGGAAATTGATAATTTTTACCATAATGGATATTTGAAAAGTAGTGGCGATTTATATAATAGTATCGGTCAATGTGTTATAAATGATGGTGGCCTTTATTATTCTAAAGGTGTTGTCGGTGGTAGCGAATGTATTATTGGTTACAGGTGTCGTAAAGATTATAAATATGAGCAAGAATACGATGATAAAATGTACGAGTATACTTTGAAATTCTATGATGCGATTGATTATTCGTTTTTGTTTGAAAAGGTTGTAACCCAATATTATGATAAAAAAGAAAATGTTCATAGCTATAGCTACAAACATGTGAAAGAAATAATTGAGTATTATTCCGATGTGACGGTTTATGAACCAATTGGTTAAGAAAATGTTTGCTTCGGCTTTTGTTTTGGTTGTTGTGTTTGTTGTTTTTATATATGGCAACTACAATCCCGAAGAAAATTCATTTTTCCCAAAATGTGTGTTGTACCGCATGACAGGCTTTGAATGCCCGTCATGCGGTGTGCAACGCGCTGTTCATTCTTTGTTGAACGGGGATTTTAAAAAAGCATTTTGGTATAACCCGTTTCTGTTTTTTGCACTTCCTTATGTGCTGGCAGTTATTTATGCCAAAAAGTTTTGTTCTGTTTCTTCTGCTTGGTGCAGAATCTTATTGCACAGGTATTCGATATATTTTTATATTATTATATATCTAGCTTGGTGGATAATAAGAAATTTGTGATGGAGGAATGTGGTTGTGCGCTATTCTGATGCTTCTTTTAAAAGAAATTTCACATTCACGTTGAACGTGTAGGTTATTTTGCCCACCTCAATCTGTGGCTCCTCTATGCTCATGTCGGCACTCTCTTCTACCATCATCATGTTGCGTGCCTTGTATAGGCGAGGCATGGCGTTTCCTCCCGAATATTTGTTGGAGGTTATGCTTATCGCCGGGCCTATGCTCTGACCGATGGCCTCGGCAAGGGTGGTGGCCTGTTGTTTTGCCTTTTTCATGGCTTCGGTAGCAAGTTCGTTGTAAATCTCATCTTCCTTGCTGTAATTGGTGCGGGCAAGCTCAATGTTTGTTATGCCTTGTGCTTCGAGTTTGTTTATTACCTTCTGCATGGTCTCGGCGTTGCCTATTTTAAGCATGTATGTGGCACTTGTGCGCGGTGTTACGTTACGGCGGAAGGTGGTGTAGCTTATCTCACTGCCCATGTAGTTGAGTGTGAGGTTCTTCTCTACATTTATACCAAGCGATTCGAGTGCTTGAATCATCTCTTTCTGCAACAGCTCTACGCTCTTTTTCCCTTTATTATCCTTCTCGTTTATGGTTATGCTCAGGTATAGCTCGTCGGGCGTTACCTTTTTCTCACAGGTTGTGTTTTGAGTGATATATGGGCGTGTATCGATTTGTGCCCACATCGTAACGGGTGCAAAAAGCAACAGGGTAGCTATTATAGCTGTGATGTCCTTTTTCATATTTTTTATGGTTAATATTAATTCTTTCGCAAGGTGCCCCTTTATTTGCAATAAAACAAGCGATGATGTTGTTTTTTGTTTCTGTTTAAAGAAACTTAACATCACCGCTTGTTGTTTGGGGTGTATTTTAATAAGCGTTATATAAATATTATTTAAATGAAACTTTTTACGGCAAGCATTATTATTACAATAACAAATAATATAATATAAATACAGAGGTTTATCAACCCGGCGACTATTTGTAGCGGGCCTATGTATGCGCATATTAAGATTATTGCCGTGTAAAAGATAGAGTGTCCTACTCCATATATAAAACCTCGTACAAAGCGTTTTAAAGGTGATGTTACTTTGTAGGTATATTCCGGAATAATATCATTACGCCTCCTTATACCGACAAATATCAGGAAGAAGATTGATACCACCATGAGGAACCCCGGGCTTAGGCCGAATTTATCGTTCATCATCGCGCTCCATGGTGCAAAAAAAGCAAAATCTTCGTACATGGTAAAGAATATCGGTGCAATGAGTATAGCGCATAATACGGTTGCTATGTTTATGCCGAATTTTGTTACAAGGGCCATGCGCTCTTCGAGTTGTTCCAACATTCTGGCTTCGTTTTCGCCTGCTTGCGGATACTTGTTTATCTTTAACAGCGTTGTCCATGCTTTTCCGTAGAGCCCGATACTGCAATAGTTGTTTGCCTTGTCTTTAAGGCTGTCCATCTCCTCTGATACAGGAGATGTTACTGTAAACAACTTCCAGTCGCCTCCTACCAACATGCAGGTGTAACGGGTGTTGTCCACCTCGTATATTACGGTTTTTGCTTCGCACTCATATACGTCGAACTCGTTGAAACAGATAACGGTGTTTTGCAGGTGGTGTATATTCTTGGGCAACTGAGAGAGCATACCGCCTACTATGGGACGAGATGCTATATTTGCTTGCTCGAAATTTTCTTTTTCTACGCGTATCCTTTCCACATGCTTCCATGGTGTGCTGTTGTCGAATAATCTGCTCATTTTAAGAGCGTCTGATTCTTCGATTAGTGTAGGGAAACAATATTTGGTATGTTGCCTTGTCTCTTGTCTGCGGTAAAGAGTCAAGTATCTTACCATCATTGTGTCGCCGTTACAGGTTGTACATACTACCTTTCCTGTTGCATGGCAATTTTTACATGGTATTTCGCGATGGATAGTTGTTTCAATATTTCCACGTCCGTTGCAAGTATAACAAATCTTTTGTCTCTGGCATGGAACCTGTTTATAACGCCAGTGAAGATTACCATTTAAATAATAATAATCTTTTTCTTCTTTATATCCTTGCTCATAGATGTAACCATGACCATCACAGTTATTACATTTTTCTTTTTTTGTGTCTGTAACTGTGATGCTTCCACGACCATTACATTTTTCGCATGGTATTTTTCCTCTGCCGTTACATGTGGGGCAGGTTGTTATGTGTTCTGTGCCTGTTATGCGATGTGAGCTCTCTCTCGATGTGAATGTTGTGGGGTATTCGAAGAGAGCCCAACGGTCGATGTCGTGTTCATGTGTGTATTTGCTGTTAGGGAAACTTCTGCCTCTCACGCGCTCGTAGCTCTCTCCAAGTTCGCGGTTGTCGTATTGTGTTTTAAGTATTCCACGGTATATGGGTGAGTCCCAAACTTCTATGATTTTAAGTTCGTCGCCCAGGGTGTCGCGGTCGTAACCTTGAACCGAAGCTCCCCAGCTGTTGAACAGCCGGCGGAAACGTCTCTCTTCGTTTGTTGTAAATTTGCTTTTACTTGCTTTTTTATAGTCGACCATAATCCATATTCTCCTTTTCAGTTTTTAAATACTGTTGCGTCGTTGTCGAAACTGAGACGCTGTATTGCGCTTAAACCAAAAGCTATCGACAATACTATTGCTACTATTGTCAATGCTATAAGAATTACCGGCAAGCCAAGTGCTAAACGGTCGGTGTTGGTGAGCCGGTCATCGGCTTCGTTGAATGCTTCAAGGAAATATTTTGCGACGGTAACCCCGTTGAACTCCTCGTCGGTTTCGCCTGTTGCAAAATCTTTCTTGTATAATTCTTCGGCACATTGCAAGGTTTTCTCTCTTGCTGTTTCGAATTTCGAGATGTCGTAGGCTTTGTAGGCCGAGGAAAATATTTCGAAATATTCTTCGGCTCTCTCTTTTTCTATCTCTTCTTTTGCGCTTGAAAAGGAAAAGTGGTATACGCCTATCACTGCCAACAGGGCAAAAGTAAAAACGGTTGCGATGATTTTTTTTAAAACATTCATATTGTTTATAGCAATTTTTTGGGGTATGCTATTCAGTAACTTGCCGGCTTATTGATGGTATTTATATTTTTCTTGCCGCCCGCTTGCGAAATTCAAGAGGGGGGATACCCACCTTTTTGCGGAAGAAGGTCGAAAATTGTCCTAAACATTCAAAATGCAGGTGCTCGGCTATCTGTGCTATGCTCATGTTGGTTGAGTAAAGCAACTCTTTGGCCTTTGTAAGTTTTAACTCTAAACGGTATTGTCCGGGTGAGATTCCGCATACTCGTTTAAACTCCCTGCGGAAAAGCGAGTAACTTATATTTAAGGAGGTGGCAATCTCCTCGAGGGTGATACTGCTGCTTATGTCCTCTTTCATTATGGCTTTTGCCTGGTTTATGATGCGTGAGGTGTAGCTGTTGCTTAACGAGTGGTTGTGGTCTTCGTAGTATACTCGTCCTATGAGGGAGAATGTAAGACCTGCCGCCATTTGCTGGTAGCCTTTTTTCTCGTTGGTTACAATTTCCAAAATGTCGAGGAACGTGTTTGTTATTTGTTCGTCTACACCTATTTTGAATATGCAGTTTTTAAAGGTGAAGAAGCCTGCTTTTATCTTGTCGTCTATAATACTGCCGTTAAAGCCTACCCAGTGGTCGTCCCAACCTGTTTCGGGGTCGGGGCCGAAACTGTGCCATTCTCCGGGGAAGAGCATAAAAATTGTACCTGCCTCAACTTTTGTGCGCGAGCACGATGCGCTTTCGAAAAAACCGGAACCGCGTGTTATGTATACAAATTGGTATTCATTAAGCACGCGCCTGCCATTTTCGGAGAACATGTAGCCGGCCGGGTGTGGCGATATGGGGTATTCGTCTTCAGGGCTCACATGTTGGAACCCGGCTGTGGTAACCGCCAACCCCCACGATTTATCTTTTGGGGATATTTGGAGGTATTTGAAATTTTCTACCTTGTGTCTCTTGTTTGTTTCTTCTTTCATAGTATTTGTAAATGCTGTATCCAAGGCCATAGACCTATTTAGCAAAGAAAATAAAAAAAAGTAAGAAACAAATCCGGAAATAATATTTTTTTACAAATATACTCTCTTTTTTATTCATTTTACCCAATTTTCGCTTGCTACCTTATTATATAATAGGGTGTTTTTCAATGTTTAGGTATATAAAACTTTTTTCCTTGTAACTTGTTTTATCTCTGTAAACTTTCAAACAAATAAAATTATGAAAAAACTTTTAAAAGCTACAATGTTTGTTGCTTGTGCTTCTCTTTTTGTATCGTCGGTGCAGGCACAAGAGTGGACAAAGCGGAACGACGAACCGGTTTCTTTGATATGTATCAGCGAGACTATTAATGAGGCTCCCGATGTGGTGGAGATTTTCCAGACTACGCAAAGTAACTATTATCACGACCCAAGAGCTCCTCGTTTTGTGTTGGTGGACCAACAGGGTAAATGGGGTTTGGGTATCGGTGGCTACTTGCAGACTAAATTAGAGTACGACTTTGATGGCTCGGTCGATAATGTGGATTTTTTCCCTTCGGCAATAGGACGCAACGGTGTCTCTTCGAGTCAGTTTCAAATGGACATGACCAACTCTACTATCTTTTTGAAACTTGTTGGCAGTAGTCGTGTCCTTGGCGATTTTTATGTCTATACCTCGGCCAACTGGCGTGGCAGTGGCGATAACTTCCGCCTGCATAATATGTACATGAGTACCAAATACCTTACGATAGGTTACACCACAGGTGCTTTTATGGACCTCGATGCTGCGCCTGTAACTGTGGATTATGGTGGTCCTTGCGGTATGGCATTTTACAGGACAACTCAGTTGCGCTTGAAGTATGCTTTTGATTTTGGCTTGTCTATGGGTATGGGTATAGAGGCTTCCAAACCTAACGGAACCAATAATGAGTATGCCAACATCACAAGCCAGCGTATGCCTAATATTCCTGTCTACATTCAGTATGCTATGAACGAAAATAATCATTTGCGCTTGGCCGGTGTTGTTCGCAATCTCTCCTATCGCAACCATGTATCGGACAAGAAGCATAATAAATATGCTTGGGGCGTACAGGCAAGCATGCTTGGGACAATGGGTAAGTTGCAGGTGCGTGGACAGTTTACCATGGGTAAGGGTATAGGCTCTTATATTAATAATGTGTCGAACGTGGGTGTGGACCTCGTGCCCGGCAGCGAGAATGGTAATATGGCTATGTTGCGTGCCGTGGCTTGGTATGCCGGTTTGCAGTATAATGCCTCATCGAAGTTCTTTATGACTGCCACATACAGCCAAACAAACCTTACTTCTGAGGCCGGTTACGAGACTGCCTACCCGGGTGCGTACCGTGGCGGACGTTACTTGGTTGCCAATATGTTCTACAATGTGAACAAAAACATGCAGTTGGGGCTTGAATATTTGCATGGTTGGCGCAATGATTTTAACAAAGATAAAAGCCATGCCAACCGTATAAATTTTGCGGCGCGATATGATTTCTAATCTTTTGCAATAGTTTCTTTGTCTGCTTTGCGGGTATCTGTGGTTACAGGTACCCGTTTTTTTTGTGTTTACTTTTTGAATCGTTTCTTTGAAATAAAAAATATTTCACTATTTTTGCGGTAATTTAGATTTATCTCGCTCGCGCGGGTTTTGTTTTGCAGTATATATAACTTAATACATCGAATATGGATATTGCTTATTTATTGGTGATTGTCTTTATGTTCTCGCTGGCTATTCTCGACCTTACAGTCGGCGTGAGTAATGACGCAGTGAATTTTCTTAGTGCGGCGGTGGGAAGCAAGGCTGCAAAGCTGAAACATGTGCTTTGGGTTGCGGCGGCAGGTGTTTTCATAGGTGCTGCTTTCAGCAGTGGTATGATGGACGTTGCTCGCCATGGCATTTTCTCTCCCGAGTATTTTAGTTTCAGCCAGGTAATGTGTATATATTTGGCGGTTGTGATAAGTGATGTGTTCTTGCTCGACCTCTTTAACTCTCTTGGTCTTCCCACATCTACCACCGTTTCCATGGTGTTTGAGTTGCTTGGTGCAGCCTTTATTACAGCCCTTATATCGGGTAACAACCAGGTTGGTTTCATGGAGATGCTTAACACCGACAGGGCTCTTACCATCATTATTTCTATCTTCTTGTCTGTGGCAATAGCCTTTGCTTTTGGTTTGTTGGTACAGTGGCTCGCCCGTATAATATTTACTTTCCACTATAAGAAAAATCTAAGTAGCAAGATAGGCCTTTTTGGCGGTTTTGCCATTACATCAATCATCTATTTTATGCTTATCAAAGGTTTGAAGGGCAGTACGCTTGTTTCGGCC
The DNA here is from genome assembly GCA_045631905.1 of Bacteroidaceae bacterium. Classification (GTDB taxonomy): domain Bacteria; phylum Bacteroidota; class Bacteroidia; order Bacteroidales; family Bacteroidaceae; genus HGM04593. Next base: position 3,756 of record JAZQVO010000032.1, on the reverse strand, counting down.
GATGTAAGAGGGTTTATAGATGAGCACACTGTTGCCATTTTGCTTGTTGCTTTTGTGGTTTTCACTATTCTTATGCAGGTGTTACATTGGTGCAAAATCAATGTGTTGAAGATAATCGTGCTTGTGGGTACATTCTCGCTTGCTATGGCATTTGCAGGTAATGACCTTGTGAACTTTATCGGTGTTACGCTTGCCGGGTTCGAGTCGTTCAACGACTTTACAGCGCATGGTAACGGCGATGCAACAGCCTTTATGATGCAATCTTTGAACGACCCCACAACAACTCCTGTGTATTTTCTCATAGGTGCAGGTGCTGTTATGGTGTTTGCTCTATGGACAAGTAAAAAGGCTCGTAAGGTGTTGCAGACCTCAATAACTTTGTCGAGCCAGCAGAACGAGGAGGGCGATATATTCGGAACATCTCCCATCGCGCGTAATCTTGTGCGTGCAACAACCAAGATGGTAGATGCTGTTTCGGGGGTAACACCTCAGAGTGTGAAAGATTGGGTGAATAAACGCTTTACTCCGCTTGAAGAGAAAGAGGAGGTGGCTTTCGACCTTGTGCGTGCCTCGGTCAATCTTGTTCTTGCCGGTCTGCTCATTGCTCTTGGTACTTCGTTGAAACTGCCTCTCTCTACAACATATGTAACATTCATGGTGGGTATGGGTTCTTCGCTCAGCGACCGTGCATGGGGCCGTGAGAGTGCCGTGTATCGTGTTACCGGTGTTGTGTCGGTTGTCGGTGGTTGGTTCATTACTGCCGGTGCGGCATTTATTCTTGCAGCCTTGGTTTCGACCGTGTTGAACTATGGAGGTGTCCCTGCAATGTATGTAATGATTGCTTTGGTTATATATTTGCTCATTCGCAGTCACATACAATATAATAAAAAGAAAGAGAGTGAAAAAGCCGATGAGGATATGCAGATAATCCTTCGCTCCGAAGATAAAGATGAGGTGTGGGATAAATTGCAACACCATGCGGCAGGTACACTCACTCACACTCTTGCTTTCTCGGCCGAGGAGTATAAACGTATGTTCGAGTCTTTTGCAAAAGATGAGCTTCGCCCCTTGAAGAGCTCTCTTATAAAGATTGTCGAGGAGAAGGCTTACATGAAAAAGGAACGTCGTTCCGAGACAAGAGGTATGCAACGCATAGACCAGCAGTTGGCGTTTGAGCGCAGTACATGGTATCATCTTTGTACAAACAGCTGTCAGCAGATGCTGAATACTCTTACCCGCATAGGCGAGCCTATGAAAGAACATGCCGACAACAGTTTCTCTCCTTTGTCTAAAATGTATATAGAGGAGTTTACACCTTATTGTCGCGATGTGTATAATACCTTAAAGGATATTAACGATATAATATCTACCGGTAACTATTCGGCGTCGGACGAGGTGTCTTCTCGCGCAAAGGATTTAAAACATGCTCTTGCAAATTTGCGCAAGACGCAGACTATGCGTCTGCACCAGAGCGATGGCAGTCTGCGAATGGACTTTGTCTATCTGAACCTTATTCAGGAGTCGCACGAGTTGCTCAGTGAGGTGCGTAACTTGTTGCGTGGAGGCAACAAATTCTTCGCTCCGTTAGGCACAAAGATTGTTTCAAACGAATAAGATAAGCAAAGAACCACCGATGATTCATCGGTGGTTCTTTGCTTAAAGGATAGGGTGGTGTAGCGAGAATATATTGTCATTTGCTTCTCCTATTATTATATAGTGTAAAGCGGGGTGCAAGATGAAAATTTGAAGTAAACTTCATGTTTCTCGCTCGTTTGTGACTATATTTTAATAATATAGGATTCGGCTCGGAATAAATAAATCAAGTAAATTTGATTTTTTTCTTCGCTCGCCTTTCACTATATTTGCAAAAATATAAAGAGAAAATATGAAATATATAGGTGCTCATGTGTCGGCAAGTGGAGGCGTTGAGAACGCTCCTTTGAATGCTGTGGAGATAGGTGCAAATGCTTTTGCTCTTTTTACAAAGAATCAGCGTCAGTGGGTCTCGGCCCCTTTGACCGAAAAAAATATCCGCCTTTTTAAAGAAAATTGTGCGAAGGGTGGCTTTAACCCTCAATATATTCTGCCCCACGACAGTTATCTCATAAATCTCGGTAACCCCGACGATGAAGCGGTGCAAAAATCTCGTGCGGCCTTTCTTGACGAGATGAGACGTTGCGAACAGCTTGGCTTGAAGATGCTTAATTTTCACCCGGGTAGCCATCTTAACAAGATATCTGTCGAGGAGTGCCTCGACAGAATAGCGTCGAATATAAATTTTGCTCTTTCTATGACCGAGGGCGTGACGGCTGTTATTGAAAATACGGCAGGGCAGGGCAGTAATGTGGGTAATAAACTCGAAGAGATACGTTATATCATCGACCATGTAGAGGATAAAAGCCGTGTGGGTGTGTGCATCGATACGTGTCACTTTTACTCGGCCGGTTACGATATTGTAAACGACTACGATGGCGCTTTTTCGGCACTCGACCATATTATAGGTCGCGAATATTTAAAAGCGATTCACCTAAACGATACAAAGAAACCTCTTGGTTCACGCGTTGATAGGCACGAGAGTATAGGTCTTGGGCTTTTGGGTATGCCCTTCTTCGAGCGTTTCATGAAGGATACGAGATTCGACGACATAGCTATTATTATGGAGACACCCGACGAGAGTCGTTGGGCCGATGAGATAGCTCTTTTGAGAAGTTTCGAGTAGTTTTTGCCCAAAAATCAAAATAGTTGGAAAATATTTCCGATTTTTCTTGCGAGGTTTAAAAACTTGTATTACCTTTGCACTCGTTAAACGAAACGACTGCGTTTAATGTTCAAAAATTTAGGAGAGGTGGCAGAGTGGTCGATTGCACCGGTCTTGAAAACCGACGTACTGAAAGGTACCGGGGGTTCGAATCCCTCTCTCTCCGCTGAAATAAGCCTACAAGATATTGAATTTCAATCTTGTAGGCTTTTTCTATGTCCAAAAAGATGCACCAAAAATGCACCGAACCTCGCCCCTACGCACTCCTACGGGCGTTTTCAAATCCTACATATCCCACAATTCCCATCCTCGCACGCACTATATAATAAGGTAATAAGTGTTTCTAAAATCCCACTTGTGCATTTTTTCTGCCATTTTCTGTAAAAAAATGCACGAAAAAAGGGAACTACATTTGTAGTCCCCTTCTAATCTAAAAATGACTTTCCATAAACATTCGCCTTTTCTTATCGCCTATTGCAAAATATGGTCTCATCGCCTTGAAGTCCTCGTGTCCTGTATATGTCCTAATCATTTCTTCTGTCCAACCCTCTTCCGCACAATGCACGACAAAAGTTCTTCTTCCAGCGTGTGTAGCAATAATGTCGCATATCTTGGTTGTGATGTCGTTTCTGTCACTTCCGCAATATTCTGTTTTGCTCACTTCTCTCGTTATACCCAATTTGCACGCAATCTTCTTCAAGCACTTGTTCATTTTCTGATTTGACTTCTTGGGGAAAAGCAGTCCCTTTTCAGTTTCTCTGTCTTTATACTTCATATACAGACTTTTGCTGTATTCGTTCAGGAAGATAGTGGGAGCGTCATCAGTCTTCTTGCTCACGATGGTGAATGACTTTGGCTCATCTGGGTTATCAAAATGGGCTTTCTTCAACAACGCCAAATCACTATGCCTTAATGATGTCGCACAACAGAAACAAAATCTATCCCTTGCCAACTCCAAATCCTTTTCAAGTTCATCAAACTCATAATTGTAGAATTGA